>SYIM01000273.1 GCA_005798775.1 Burkholderiales bacterium | reverse complement strand
TCGGTTGAGGCGCAGGTACTCAACCTGCTACTCGATCTCAAGGCTGAATTCGGTCTCACCTACATCTTCCTCAGTCACGATCTGCACGTGGTGCGCTACGTCAGCGATCGGGTGATGGTGATGTACCTCGGCGAGGTGGTTGAGGTAGGCCCCGCCGAACAGTTGTTCGAGGCACCGCGCCATCCCTACACCGAGGCACTCACCCGGTCTATGCCCTCAATGGACCCAGACCACCGTACCGAGCGAATCCCACTCGCAGGCGACCCGCCCAACCCGATCGACCCACCGTCGGGCTGCCGATTTCATCCTCGCTGTCCGATGGTTGACCCGGTGTGTTCGCAGACCCAGCCCCGCCTGCTTGGCACGCACCCTGGCGATGCAGTGGCCTGCCTCATCCACGTCCCTGACTCAGGTCATGCGAAGGCTGGCCGACCAGGCCCTGGCCCCGCTGGGGGCGATTTTGTCGCCCAACTTTCCTGATTCATGAGTGGTGGCATGAACCCTTCCACGTCAGCGCCGCTGGTCGACATTCGTGATCTGACGGTCACGTTCACACGGGGCGCCCGTCCGGTCAACGCAGTCAACGGCGTCGACCTCCGAATCGAACGCGGTGAGGTGGTCGCGCTCATCGGCGAATCGGGTTCCGGTAAAAGCGTAACGCTGCGCAGTTTGATGCGGCTGCATGCGCCTCAGTCAACCTGGATCGGCGGGCAGATGATGGTTGACGGTACCGATGTCATGGCACTCGACCGTCGCGCCCTCGCCGATTATCGCGGTGCCCGTGTGGCCATGATCTTCCAAGAGCCGCTCACGGCGCTAGATCCGGTCTACACCCTGGGTGATCAGATTGTGGAGGCCATCCGCCGTCATGAACCGATCAGCGCAGCCGACGCGCGCAAGCGCGCCCTCGAACTGTTTGAGCGGGTTCGCATTCCCAGCCCGGAGCGCCGACTGGCCGCTTTCCCGCACGAGTTGTCCGGCGGCATGCGTCAGCGGGCGATGATCGCGCTTGCTCTTGCTTGTCGACCCAAGCTGCTGCTTGCGGATGAGCCCACCACCGCACTCGACGCCACTGTGCAAATCCAGGTGCTCCTGCTCCTGCGCGAGTTGCAGCGTGAGCTCGGATTAGCAGTGATTTTCGTCACCCATGACCTCGGAGCCGCAGTTGAAGTCGCCGACCGTATCGCGGTCATGTATGGCGGGCGCATCGTTGAGGAAGGCAGCACGCGTGACGTGATCCGCGCCCCAGCCCACCCCTACACGCTCGCTCTGCTGCGAAGCCGCGCCGAAGGATCGATGGCGCGCGGCGAGCGTCTCAAGACCATTCCAGGCAGCCCTCCCGACCTCTCACGACTGCCACCGGGGTGTGCCTTTGCCGATCGCTGCCCCCTCGCGAATGATGCGTGTCGGGCCGCACAACCCGAGCGCTCGTCCGTCGCCCCTGGCCACGCGACCCGCTGTCTTCGCACCCACGAACTTCAAGCTGAAGCCAATCGATGACTGCACTCCACGACCCCGCTCGCGCATTTGTTCCCTACCCTTCGGTCGAGGTGCAGCACGCGCCAACTGGTCCTCTTGCTGGACTGCGCTTTGCCGCCAAGGACCTGTTTGATGTGGCTGGCTACCCCACCGGTGGCGGTAGCCCGTTTGTGCTCGCGATGTCGGGCATCAAGACCCGTAACGCCGTCAGCGTTCAACGACTGCTTGACGCTGGAGCGTCGCTCGCCGGTAAAACCGTCACCGATGAATTCGCGTTCTCGCTGAATGGCCTGAATGCGCACTTTGGTGCGCCGGTCAACGGTGCAGCCCCTGACCGCATTACTGGCGGATCGTCTTCCGGATCCGCCTCAGCGGTATCCAGTCATCTGTGCGAGGCTGCGCTCGGTACCGACACAGGCGGCTCGGTTCGCGCGCCTGCCAGCCACTGCGGGCTTTATGGTCTGCGCCCCACACATGGCAGCGTGAGCCTTGGCGGCTGCCTCGATCTTGCGCCCAGCTTCGACACCTGCGGATGGTTCACACGCGACGTCGCCACCTTCTCGCGCGTTGCCGACGTGCTGCTGGCGGGTGACACCACCAACCTTCCCGGACCGCTTCGCCTGCTCTGGCCTGAGGACATGTGGTCGCTCGCTGTTCCCGCGGCGCGCGAAGCACATGCTGGCGCGGTTGAACGCGCGCGGAAGGTGCTGGGCGAACCCGAGGTGATAACCATCACCCTCGATTCGCTCGACGCCATGTACTGGGCCTTCCGCTACATCCAGGGTCGTGAAGCATGGAACACCTGCGGCGGATTGATCAGCCGCTACCAGCCGCCGCTCGGGCCCGGCGTGGCCGAGCGTTTCGCCTGGGCGAGCCAGGTCACCGATGCGCAGGTTGCCGAGGCGCGGGCTTACCGTATCCGCTACACCGTCCATCTTGACGCGTTGCTGGGCACGGGCGGAGTGCTGCTGATTCCGAGCATGCCGGACATCGCCCCGCTACGAGCCACCAGCGAAGGCGATCTTGAGGACTACCGTAATCGCGCGCTCCGGATGCTCGCGACAGCGGGCCTGTGCGGACTACCGCAGCTTTCCATGCCGCTGTCGCAACGCGCCGGCGCCCCGCTTGGCCTGAGTCTGATCGGCCCACGCGGCTCCGATCGCGCGCTAATCGCGCTCGCGGCGCGGCTTGCCAACGTCTGACTCCAGGTTGATCCATGACTGCCACCTTTGACTGCGTGCTTCGCAACGCCCGCCTCGCGACAGCTTCAGACACCATAGACTGCGATATCGGTATCCGACAGGGTCGCATCGCCATGCTGGGACAAGGCCTGGCGCAAGGCGCGCGCGAAATCGACGCGGCCGGCCGAGTCGTAACCCCGGGCGGCGTCGACAGCCACTGTCACCTCGATCAGCCCATGGAGCCGCCGGTTCGGATGGCTGACAACTTCGATACCGGCACACGCGCCGCTGCGTGCGGCGGCACTACGACGGTAATCCCATTTGCCGCGCAGGCCAAGGGTTCCAGCCTGCAGGCTGCAGTCAACGACTATCACCGCCGCGCCGACGGCGTGGCCCATGTCGATTACGCCTTCCACCTCATTGTCAGCGACCCAACCGACACGGTTCTCAACAGCGAACTTCCCACCCTGATCAGAAACGGTTACACGTCTTTCAAGTTGTACATGACGTATGACGACCTGAAACTCGATGATGGCCAGATCCTCGACGTGCTCGCGCTTGCTCGCCGGGAAGGCGCGATGGCCATGATCCATGCAGAAAATGCCGACTGTATCGCCTGGCTCACCAAAAAGCTCGAGGCGGCAGGGCAGACAGCGCCCCGGTTCCATTCGCACTCGCGTCCAATGCTCGTTGAGCGCGAGGCCACGCACCGGGCCATCTCCCTTGCCGAACTGATCGACGTACCCATCCTGATCGTGCATGTGTCGGGGCGCGAGGCGGTGGAACAAATTCGCTGGGCACGAGGCCGTGGCCTGAAAATCTTTGCTGAAACCTGCCCGCAGTACCTGTTCCTCACGGCCGCGGACCTCGGAATCGATGACAGCTATCTCGGCGCCAAATGCGTCTGCAGCCCCCCGCCGCGCGATGCTTCCAATCAGCAGGTGATCTGGGACGGCCTGTCTGATGGTCTGTTTACCGTGCTGTCCTCCGACCATGCACCGTTCAACTATGACGACCCGACCGGCAAGAAGCCCGGCGGCAAGGAGGTGCCCTTTGCCCACATCCCAAACGGCATTCCGGGCATTGAAACCCGTATGCCGCTGTTGTATTCCGAAGGTGTGCTGGGTGGCCGCCTCACCCTCAACCGCTTTGTCGAATTGACCGCTACCCAGCCAGCGAAAGCCTATGGCCTGCACCCGCGGAAGGGCACCGCCGCGATCGGCTCTGACGCCGACCTGGTGACCTGGGATCATCGGGAAGTCACCCTCACCAATTCCATGCTGCATCACGCGGTGGACTACACCCCCTACGAGGGCATGACGCTCAAGGCCTGGCCCGGTCTCACCATGCTGAGGGGTCAGGTGGTGTGGGATGGCACGACCTTCACGCCTCCCAGTGGAGGTGGGCAGTTTCTGCGCTGCGGCATGCCCAGCCTTCTCCCGGCACGCCGCAGCGTGTGAGCGGCCGCGCCCCATGCGTCTGCTACTCATCAACCCCAACATCTCCAAGAGCGTATCGTCACTCATCGGTGACGAGGCTCGACGAACCGCGTCACCGGGAACCGACATCACCGTAGTCACTGCTCCGTTCGGGGTGGCCTACATCGAAACCCGCTTTGAATCGCTGATCGGTGCCTACGCGGTCGCGCAACTCGCGGCGGAGCATTACCCGCGCTTCGATGCCATCGTGGTCGCGGCCTTCGGCGACCCGGGGCTCCCGGCCTTGCGAGAAGTCGTCCCGGTGCCGATGGTGGGCATGAGCGAGGCTGCGTTTGCTTCAGCCTGCCTGATCGGCCAGCGGTTTTCGATCATTGCCATTTCGTCGCGCATCACGGCCTGGTATCGCGAAACCGTTGAGCGCTGCGGGCTTGCCTCACGACTCGCCAGCATTCGCGCGCTCGACCAACCCCTGGCCGACATCGGCTCGATTCAGACCGATCAGGCGGCACAGTTGCTGACACTGTGCGAACGCGCGGTGCGCGAAGACGGCGCTGATGCGCTGGTGATCGCGGGTGCGCCGCTTGCAGGCCTCGCAAGGCAGATTCGGAATCGACTACCCGTCCCCGCTGTCGACGGGGTCTCGTGCGCAGTGGCCCAGGCGGAGGCGCTGGTGCGCCTCGCGCCACGGCCGGCTAGCGCAGGGAGCTTTTCACCGCCCCCCCTCAAGCCCCACCAGGGCCTTCCCGAGTCGATCGGGCGATTGCTCGAATCGCGAAAGTCGTTAGACGACACTGCGCGCTAGTGCGCGCGTACCCGCCGCAACCATCATTGCCTTAGGAGAATCACCGATGAAGCACCTCCGCCTGCCGCGATGGCCTTCGGCCGCCGGGCGTATGCTGGTTACCGCTGCCGCGCTCATGGTCGGTATGCCTGCGGCTACTTGCGCGCAAACTGCCACCGCCTACCCCACTAAGCCCATCCGCATGGTGATTCCGCTCGCAGCCGGAAGCGCGGTCGACAACGCAGCGCGCGTCCTCACGCAGAAGATGGCCGAGGGGCTGGGGCAGCCGATCGTGGTGGAGAACATCGCGGGCTCCTCCGGGTTGATCGGCGCAGAGCGCGTGGCCCGCGCTGCACCAGACGGCTACACCCTGGGGGGCTTTAACGACAGCGTGCTCACGATGATTCCGCACATCTTTCCCAAGATGCCGTGGAACGCACTCACCGACTTCGCGCCCCTGTCACTCGCCGCAACCATTGAATGGGGCATAGTCGTGCGCCCCGAGTCGCCGCTGCGCTCGGTAGCCGATTTCACTGCGGCAGCGCGCGCCAACCCTGGCAAACTCAACTACAGTTCGGGCGGCAATGGCAGCCCGCAACACATCGCGATGGCGCTCCTCGCAAGCAAAGCACAGTTGCAGATGCTGCACGTGCCCTACAAGGGGGCCACGCCGGCTGCTGTCGCCGTGGCGTCCGGCGAGGTTGATGCGGCCATGCAAGGGCTTGGCACCGTGACGTCACTCATTCAGTCGGGCAAGGTTCGGCTTCTTGCGGTGTCCACGCCTAAGCGGCTCGCCCAGTATCCGAACGTACCAACGGTGGATGAATCAGGCCTGCCCGGCTATTTCTTCAATTCATGGTTTGCCATGGTGATGCCAGCCGGAACGCCCCAGCCAATCATCGACCGACTGCACAGCGAGCTGCAACGCGCGCTCGCCGACCCACCCACCCGCGAACGACTGGTGGGATTCGGCCTCACGCTTCGTGGCTCGTCGCCCGACGAACTGGGTACGGCCACCCGTGCCCAATTCGAGCTCTACCGAAAGCTGATTCAGGACCACGGCATCAAGCAAGACTGATTGCGCGGGTTCGGCGGACCTTCACTTAACGCCCCGGTCACCCTAGGGGCTAGCGCGCTTAGTAACCCTCACCCTCGGTCGGCTGCGGCATGTCGCGCCGCCCGGTAAGCGAACACCATCGCAGGACCCAGTGTGATTCCGGGCCCGGGGTAGTGCCCCCCCATGACCGAACTCATATCGTTCCCGCAGGCATAGAGACCTTCGATGGGGACGCGGCTATCGTCAAGTACCCGGCCATCGGCATCGGAAAGCAGGCCGACACTCGATCCAATGGGAGCGGGAATGACCCGGACCGCATAAAACGGCGCGGCCTCAATCGGGCGCAGACAGCGATTGGGGGCAGTGTCGGGGTCGCCGTTGTAACGATTGAGCGCAAGTTCACCTTTACCGAACGCTCGGTCTCTACCCGCTTTTGCATCATCGTTGTAATGCATTACCGTCGACCGGAGCGCCCGCGCATCAATACCGGTCTTGCCCGCCAGCGATTCGAGCGTAGCCGCAGACACGAGATACCCCGTGCGTTCGAAGGAAGGCAGGTGCTGCCAGACCGGATGAATGACGCCCAACCCAAAGTCCCGGACAAACGCTCGGTCACAGATCAGCCAAGCATGGGGCGTTCGCGAATCAGGACTGGCCGCAAAGAGCGCGCTCACGAAGTCGTGGTAGGAATTTCCCTCGTTCACGAATCGTTTCCCATCATCGCGCACCGCAATCAGGCCCGGTTTGGGGCGATCGCGGATGTGGGGATAAATGACTGGCGGCAGGCCCGACCGATCAAGGCGGGAGGCGGGCATCCAGAAGAACGGACTGTCGTGTCGTGTGTCCAGTACTGCACCGATGGCCAAGCCAGCGTCAAGCCCGTCGCCCGTATTGCCATCGAATGCAAGAGACCAGGGCAGGTCACGCCCAGGAAGCAGGCGCTCGCGCCAAGACGCGCTCGATGACGGGCCACCCGTTGCGAGCACGACACCACAACGGGCACGGATACGACGCACACCTGAATCAGCCTGCACAGTTGCGCCCAGCACACGCCCGCCTTCCACCCAGAGGCCTTGCAAGGCGGTGTTCAGCGCCACCCTGCCACCCAGGGTTCTGTAGCTGTAAAGAAGCCGCCCGACCAGCGCATTGCCTAACAACAGGCGAGTGCCGCGCCGATAGCTGAGCCGATCGCGCGCGTACCGGCCCACGATACGAGCCGCAATGCGCAGCGACTGCAAGGATCGCCATGGTCGAATGAGATGACGGATCTCATCGCGTCCGACCATCATTCCACCCAGCACCATGAATTCATTGCGGGGAGGCCGCAGCATTGCGAAATCGGCGCCGAGCAGTCGCCCGTCAAAGGGCAGCGGCGAGAGCGCGCGGCCGCCTTGGGCACCACCCGGACGCTCCGCGTGATAGTCGGGATAGGGCGAGTTGGCCTTGAATCGTACTTCGGTCTTCGAGTCCAGGTAGTCGAGCATCGCAGGGCCACTGGAGAGCAGGGCCTCACGCAATTCAGATGCGCCGTCGTTGCCAAGCTCGCCCTCGAGATAACGGCGCGCTGAGTCCAGATTGTCTGGCGTTGGTGTCAACTGGCTCTGATGACTGCCTGGAATCCAGATGGTTCCGCCCGATGTCGCCGTCGTGCCACCGATCAACGGGGTCTTCTCGCAGAGCAGAACGTTTAAACCCTCAAGGCGCCCAACCAGTGCCGCACAGAGCCCGGCCGCACCGGACCCCAAAACTAGCCAGTCGACTTCTTCATCGAATCGGGTCGGCTTATCCACGCGGCTTAACCTGCAGAAATCCCATGCGCCTGGAGATACGCGACGCATCGGCTCCGAATCAGGGCGGCACGTTCAGCGGGCGGCAGATGACGATCCTGAAGGGCGGGCACTTCGAGTTCGATCTCGGCTGATGTCGGCAATGCGCGTAGAAAACTGAGGATAGGAAGATCACCGGCACCAGGGTAACGGCGCATCGTCCGCGCCTCAGCGGCCGGATCGATCCCAACGGGCGGGTCCCGTGTGGCATCACAGAGTTGGGCGATACAGATCTCTTGCGAGGAAAGCTCCCCGACTTCCGTCCACGAACTGCCTCCGCGCTGCAGATGCAGGGGATCAAGCATCAGCCCGAGAGCGGGAGATCCCACCTGACGCAGTAACTCGCGGGCCCCGGAGAGTGTCCGACAAGCGCTGTAGGAAACCGTTTCGATCGCTATCCGTAAGCCCGCAGCCTCGGCTTCCGCCGCATACTCGCAAAGGAAGTCGGTCAACGCGCTGTCTGGATCGCGATAGATGCAGGCGATCAGGGTCGAGGCACTCAGCTCGACCGACGCCTCGATAATCGGGCGCAAATGCTCCAGCGTGACCTCGGGATAGAGGTGGAAACTCGAGACATTCGACAGTGACAGGCCGTGATCGGCCAGCGCCCGGGCAAGTACCCGACGAGCGGCACGATCGTTGACCGACTCGAATGACCACGACTCGTCGGGGCGCCGGGCGGTAAGCCGCACGCCCACCGATTGGAAACCCGCGCGCCCCGCGGCTAAAACGATATCGAGCGGTCCAACGTCTGCGAGACACAAATAGCCAAGGGTGAGCGTGTGCCCGGAAGGATCATTGTCGGTATTCATGCGCCCAGATCCTCCGTCACCACGCGACTGGCCGCGAACCGACCAGCGCGACGCCCCGAGGTGAAGGCCCAGCCGAGGTGATGGCCCAGGCCCTCGAGTAGCATTCCGCCCATGCCAATGAAGCCCACGGCATACAACCCTTCAATGGCCTGATCACCAGCCCCCAGGACCCGGTGCCGCTCATCGACCGCCACACCGGAGTCGCTGAACGTGATGTAGTGACGAACCGGACCGAGTGCGACCCAGGGGCCTGATTCCATTGTGGGGCGTGTCCCCCGACCCGAAACGCCGTCAGTGGTTACCTCATTGCGGTTATAGCGATCAACCGTTTCCTGCAATACCGAGGGGTCGATGCCTAGACGGCCAGCGAGACCTGAAAGCGTTGGCGCCTCATGGAAAATATCCCGCCGCGATCGTCGATAGTCGGGAATGTATCCGTAGGCAACGCCTGGCGCAGTAGAGAGGTGATAAGGCGGCGCCGAGAACTGGGCAGTCAGCCGCCCGTCCAGCAGAATGTAAGCCGCACCCTCAGGCTGGTCGGTCAGGTGGCGGGTCGGTTCACCCAGCTCATCATTGAATCGTCGACCATGACGGTTGATCAGCACAGCCCCCTGCCGGTACAACTCGGGCGATGATTGGAGAACAGTCGTGAGGAAGCTCATGACGAACGGCCGCAGCACGCGCTGGGGCATATGGTCAAGCGACCAGCTCATGAAGCGCGTGAGGATGCGCCATGGGGGAAGATTGAGCACCCAGCGCGCGGGCGGCGGATCGAACCTGACACCCGCCAGGTGGTGTCCATCATTCATGATCTGGCCGCCCAGCCGTTGAATCAGCAGATGACCGTCACCCGTGTTGGTGGGATTGATGGGCCGGGCATTGGCCACACGTGTGGGGAGATGACGGCCGCGCATCGCATCGCTGCCTGCGAAATCGCCACTTGCCAGAATGACACCACCGCGCGCGGCAAGACGGAAACTGCGCCCCAGGAACTCAGCCTTAACACCCACAACCTTGCCATCTGCGAGCACAACATCGACCATTCGCCAGCCAGTTCGAACGTCGACCCCAATTGAACGCGCGCGTCGGCCCAGGTGGTGAATGTATGCGCGGGAATTTGGCAGCACGTTGTGCATGCGCGGTTTGCGATGCGGCGGCTGATGCAATGGACCGTGAAATACGACACCCAACGACTGAAGCCAGCGAAAAGTGTCAGACACATTGTCGACAAGAATGCGTCGAAGCTTGAGGTTATCGGGTAAGCCAGTGCGCTGACAGAACAGGCC
This sequence comes from Burkholderiales bacterium, assembly GCA_005798775.1. Taxonomy (GTDB): domain Bacteria; phylum Pseudomonadota; class Gammaproteobacteria; order Burkholderiales; family Burkholderiaceae_E; genus SYIM01. Next base: position 12,510 of record SYIM01000273.1, on the reverse strand, counting down.
CAGATCCTCGAAATGATGATCCGCGCTGTCGCGGATCCCCTTACGCAGTTGATGCGGTGTATTGGTCGCACTGATCGAACCAACGGACCAGGCAGTTGATCCCCCCAGCCGAGAATTCTTCTCGAGAAGCACGACCCGCCGACCGAGCGTACGTGCCTCAATCGCCGCGGCAAGCCCTGATCCACCCCCACCGATCACGATCACATCAAAGGTGTCGTCGAACGGTTCCAATGCCAGGGTTTCGCTCATTTTTCGATCGCTGCTTACTGCTTCTTCAAACCAATTTGTGAGGCAAGCGCGATGTACTTCGTAGCCTCACGTTGAACATAGTCGCCGAATTGCGCCTGGGTCATCGAGCCCACCGCAAATCCCATCGCGATCACCCTTTGGCTGACCTCCTCGTTCCGTAGAACGTCGGAGAGCACAGCATGCAGTCTCGAGACAATCTCGGGCCGTACGCCAGCCGGCGCCCACATTCCGTACCAGGTGGGCAGTTCGTAGCCCGAGACACCAAGCTCCGACAGGGTCGGTATGTCTGGAATCTGCGGCGCCCGCGTGGCTGAGGTCACGCCCAGCACACGAAGCTGACCCGATTTTACGAACGCGATTGAGGTTGGCAGCGAGACAACACCCACGGCAACATGCCCGCCCACGACATCCTTCAGCGCATCCGCGCCCCCCTTATACGGGACGTGGGTCATCCTGAAACCCGCCATCTGCTGGAGCAAGGCACCGGCGAGATGTTCTGCATTCCCCTCGGAGGTGGACGCCCAAGACACCGCACCTTCACGCGACTTCGCCTGCTCAATCAGTGCAGACAGGCTGGTCAGTCCTGGCGCCGCGACCGGGTTCACCACGAGCAGATACGGCGACGTGGCAAGCTGGATGACCGGCGAAAATTCCTTCAGCTGATAGCCCGTGTTGTCGTGCAGCGCCGGGTTGATGGTGAGCGCCGACGTGCTCACCAGCAGGGTGTGGCCATCGGCCCCCGAGCGCGCGACGAGTTGCGCGCCGATGTTCCCGTTGCCGCCCGTCCGGTTCTCCACCACAAACGGCTGCCCCAACCGCTCGCTCAGCCGCTGCGCAACAAGCCTTGCAATGATGTCGGTACCACCTCCCGCGCTGAACGGCACCACGACCCGTACAGCGCGTTCCGGCCAGGCCTGCGCCTGCGCCTGACCGCTCAACAATCCCAACATCAATGCCAACGTACCGCAAACCTTCATCTTCATGGTATTCCCCGGTAATGCCGGTCCGCCCGTTGACTAATCAAGCTTGAGCTTGACGGCGTCGATCAGCAGACCGTTTCGCTCGCTGAACGATCGCATGAGACGGCCCAGTGCCTCCGGCGACGTATCCTCGGCTGGAACCAGTCCCATGTTTGCAAAGCGATTGAGCATGTCCTGGTCCTGCATGATCTGGCGGATTGCCTGCGACAGCCGCTCGATGGCTTGCCGCGGCATATTGGCTGGCCCCGCGAGCGCGAACCAGGTCTGCGAGTCATATTCAGCGACCCCAAGCGCCTCGGCAACCGTCGGAACGTCGGGCAGGCTTGCCAAGCGCTTCGGCGATGTGACGGCAAGCGAGTTCACCCGCTTCTCACGATGAAACCCAAGCGCCGAAATCGGCGTGACCACCCCGATGGCTAAATGCCCTCCCAGCACATCGTTGGCGATCGGCCCGCCCCCCTTGTAAGGGACATGCGTGACCGTGACACCAGCCACCTTGGCAAGCGACTCGCCGGCTAGCCTGGTCGTCACCTCGGAGTTGCCGATAGAAATCTTACCCGGCTGCTCGCGCGCATATTGCATCGCGTCTTTAAGCGTGGTGAAGGGAAGATTCTTTGCGCCGATGATCACGTAGGGCGCAAACACCAGCGTTGCCACCGGTGAGAAGTCATTGATGGCGTGATACCCCAGGTTCGGCAACAGCCTCGGCGTCAGCACGTGTGTACCGGGCACGAGCAGCAGCGTGTACCCGTCGGGTTCCGACTTGGCGACGTGTGCGGCGCCCACCGTTCCATAACCGCCAGGCCGGTTATCGATCACAAAGGCTTGACCCAAAATGGACAACAGCCGCTCGGCAACCGGCCGCGCCGTGCCATCCGCACTTCCGCCTGGCGCAAAGGGCACCACGATACGAACCGACTTGTTTGGATAAGTCTGAGCGCCCACCGTACTGGCCCCAGCCATTGCCAGCGCCACGAATCCGACCCTCAGCATTTTCTGGATCATGATCAGTCTCCCTGTTTGATCTGATTGGCCACCTGCTCGGCCGCCACCACGCCCAGGACCAGCGCCTTCATCAGGCCGCCGACGTAACCCGCCTGCGGGCCGCCTTCTATCCCGCCCACGGCTGCGCCCGCGGCATGCAACCCCGCGACCACCCCACCCTGTGAGTTCAGCACCCGCGTCTGCGCGTCAATCCGCAAGCCTCCCGCCGTATGCGTGATACCCGCACATATTGGGAAGGCGTGAAACGGCGCTTTGGCAATCGGCGCGGGCGCATGTTTGTTCGCGGATCGAGACGGCTCGAGATTGGCTGCCGTCCCGTCCGCCACTGCGTGATTGTGTGCAGTAACCGTCTGTTCAAGCGCAGACGCGTTCACACCAATCCGAGCCGCAAGCGCCGTAAGCGTGGGCGCCTCGACCAAGGTGGCGCCTCCCCGGAGCAGATGCGGATTGGCGGGAATACGTGACTGGCGTCCCTGTACATCCCAAATGGCGGAATCAAAAATCACGTGGCAATCAAGCGGGTTGTCGCGGTGGGCAATCTGATTCGCGAGATACACCCCGCCCAATCCCTCGTCGGCAATACGCTTGCCGTGGGGATCGACCACCACCCCCGCACAGGCGATCTCATCGACCTGCGGATAGGGCCAGAGCTTTGGGTTGCTGAGGGCTTCCTGAACCAGCAGGTGCCCATAGAACGCCTCCATACCGACCGTCGCTGCGCCCAATGCGGCCGCCATACGCAAACCGTCGCCGCGAGACATCCCCGAATTGCGCTGCAAAACGCCCGCAGGCTGAGGCGATACATGTGCCTTCATCAAATCCGGGTTGGCCTGGAATCCGCCATCGGCGACGAGGACGGCGCCAGCCTCATAAACAAGTTCTCGCCCCCCTTGAAGCGCGCGAACGCCTACACATCGCCCCTCGTGCACCAGCGCCTGGCCCACTCGGGTTTCGAGTGCAAGTTCGCCACCCAACTCGCGAATTTTTGCGAGCAAGGTCCGAAGCGCCAGATCCGGTCCCCTGCCCTCCCAGTCGAGCCCTCCGGTGATCGCACGCGGCGGCGCGAGCACCCAGCGCTGCCAGACCACCTGCGGATTACGGATGAACCGGATGCCCTGATCGCGCAACCAATGCACAGATCGCAGCGCATTCTCGGAGAGTAGCGTAGCGAGTGACGGGTCGATGAACCCGCTGGTGGCCTCGCTCATCGCAGCCCGCAGCGACGCTGGATCATCTGCCACATCCCTGAACGCAAGGTGCAAAATGCCGCCCGAGTACCGGGAATTACAGAGATACCGGTCGCCGCTACCCTGATCGAGCACCGCCACCGACAGCCCCAGTTGGCGAGCGCGAACTGCAGCCGACAGCCCCGCCAGTCCGCCACCCATGATCACAAGATCCCGCTTCAAGTTGTGCCCCTCACCTTTCGCGTGCAGACGCTCCGGTTTATGGCAGGAGCAGTCGAACCCGTCAATCAAAGAGCATAACGACTGAAGTCACCCACCATCAAGCGGTTCCACTTTTTGAAACCGCGTACCGGCAGACGGACAGTTTCGGCGTCAGAGTGGCCATCGTTGCCACCATGATCCGCGAACACGCTGTCTGCCATGCACTCATCGATCGCCTCTCCTGCGAGGGTCCCCGAGCCTGAAAGTCAATACGATCTTGTCGTCGTGGGGTCAGGCGCAGCCGCTCTGAGTGCAGCAGTCACCGCAGTCATCATCGGCCTCAAGACTGCCGTGATTGACAAGGCAGACGTGCTTGGAGGTACGACAGCCGTCTCGGCAGGGGGAGTGTGGATTCCCTGTAACCATCTCGCGTCCGCAGCAGGGGTACACGACACGCCGGAAGCAGCGTGGGACTATTTGAGTCACTGCGCCGGGGCATGCTTTCGCCCTGATCTCGTAGCAGCCTTCATCACGCACGCGCCACAGATGCTGCGCTTCATGGAAGACCGTGCCGCTGTCAGATTCAGCTACGCCGCGGGGCGCCCCGACTATCGTCCAGACGCCCCCGGCGCGGCGCACGAGGGCCGAACCATCCACCCCTTGCCCTTTGACGGACGACGCCTGGGCGCCCAGATCGGGCGCCTGCGACCGCCCCTCCCAGAGATGACTTTTCTCGGGCTGATGATCGAGCCTGGGCCCGATCTCAAGCACTTTCTGAACGCACTTCGCTCATTCGACTCTTTCCGATTTGTTGCCCGCAAGCTTGCTCGTCATTTTCGCGATCTGATCGTCCATCGTCGGCCGATGGATCTCGCAAATGGCAACGCGCTCGTGGCTCGCCTCATGCTGTCCGCCATTGAAAACGGCGTAGATCTCTTCACCGCCTGCAGACTCGAATCGATCGAAAGCCGCGATGGTCGCGTCATCGCTATTCAGGTGGCGACCGCGCAGGGTCTTCGGCGGATGATTGCCTCGCGTGGCGTTGTTCTGGCAAGCGGTGGCTTCTCTCACGATCGTCAGCGTCAACAGCAATTGTTTCCGCATGTCGCGCGCGGCCAGGCGCACCACTCGCCGGTACCCGCCACCTTGACCGGCGATGCGCTGCGCGCAGCTGAAGCGGCAGGCGCCCGGCTCAACCTTGATCAACGCCATGCCGCCTGCTGGGCGCCGGTATCGCGCATCCCGAAAATTGATGGCACGCATGTCAATTTCCCGCATCTGATTGATCGCCAGAAGCCGGGGTTCATCGCGGTGAATTATTCGGGGCTGCGCTTTGTGAATGAGGCCTCCTCGTACCACGACTTCGGTCAGGCGATGATCGCGACCTGCGCAGCCGACAGCGAGGTGACCGCCTATCTGATTGCGGATCATCGCGCCATGCGACGCTATGGTATGGGCGCGGCAAGGCCCCATCCGCTGCCGTTTGGAGAACATATTCGAAGCGGCTATCTGATCCGCGCAAGCTCAATTGGCGAACTCGCCGGCACGCTTGGATTGCCGGTCGAGACTTTTCTTGAAACCATCAAGACATATAACGAGCATGCCCGCGAGGGTCACGACCCCGCCTTCGGAAAGGGCTTAAATCTCTACAACCGGTACAACGGTGACGCCTCGCATCGACCTAACCCCTGTCTCGCCCCGATCGAAACCGCGCCGTTCTACGCGGTCCGCCTGCACATTGGCGAACTCGGCACCCTGCTCGGGCTCGACATCGACCACCGGGCCCGGGTGCTCGATCAGACGGGGCGCCCCATCGCTGGCTTGTACGCAGCCGGCAACGATGCCTCCAATCTCATGGGTGGCGATTATCCTGGCGGCGGCGCCACGCTGGGACCAGGAATGGCCATGGGCTATCTGGCGGCCCTTCACGCTGCGGGTCAGATTGATGACGCATTGGATCCGCCCGCACTCGCGTAGCGGCGAACCCGAGCAGTCTCGATCCCGGCGCGCCCCGATTGCCATCGCCGGCCGGGTGACGTAGGCTCACCGGCCTTTCAGATGCGGCTGTGGAGCAGATCCCATGAAACTTTGCCGATTCAACAATAACCGCCTGGGCGTAGTCGACCTCGAGGCCGGCGTCGTCGCAGATGTCACCTCGGCGATGGAGCGCGTGCGAATCGGAAAGAGCTACCCGTTGCCTCGGCACGACGCCCTCATTGCAAGTCTGCCTGCTGTGCGCAGTGCGATTCGAACGCTGATGAAGTCCGCGCGCCGGTTACAGCTTTCGAAAGTGAAGCTTTTACCGCCGGTAGCCAATCCCGGCAAGATCGTCGGCGCGCCGATCAACTATCTTGATCACGTCGCGGAAACCGCAGCCGACCAGAGCGTCGCCCATGGGCGCGACATGGCGGGTGCGACCATCGCGCGCTGGGGAATGTTTCTCAAGGCCACCTCAGCGCTGGTCGGCCCCGCCGAGGGTGTCACTCTCAGAACTCCACATACCGACATCGAGAACCGTAACGATCACGAGCTCGAACTCGTAGCAGTCATCGGAAAGCGCGGTACGCGGATCGGCCGCCATGAGGCGCTGTCTTATGTGGCGGGCTATTCAATCGGTCTGGACATGACACTGCGCGGTCCGCAGTTTCCCGACTTCAGGAAATCGATCGATACCTATGCGGTGCTGGGTCCCTGGATGGTCACGGCCGACGAATTTGGCGACCCTGCCAACGTGGGCATGCATCTCACCGTCAATGGCGAATTGCGCCAGAAAACGTCGACCGCTTCCATGGTGTTCGATTTGACCAGGCTCATCGAATTCACTAGCGCCTACTACACCCTCGAGCCGGGCGATCTCATCTACACCGGTACCCCGGCGGGCGTGGGCCCGGTAAAGCCTGGCGACATGATCGAGGCCCATGTTGAGCGAATTGGTGCCATGCAGGTCGCCGTTCGCTGATTCACCCTCTACCGCTCATCTAACCCCACCTCATTCCACATGGATCATTCCCCGGTTCTGATTTCTGTTGACGCTCGAGGCGTTACCACGCTCAAGCTCAACCGACCCGACGTTGGTAACGCTTACGACGGTGGGCTGATCAGCGCCGCCACTGCCAGTCTCGAAACGTTACGCCACCGCACCGACCTGCGTGTGCTGGTCATCCGCGGCGAGGGCCGCCATTTCCAGGCGGGCGCCGACCTCGCCTGGCTGGACTCAATTCGGCAGCAATCGCCGGCCGATAATGTTCAGGCCTCGAACGCAGTTGCCAGCCTCATGCGCCAGCTGAATCACCTGCCGCTTCCAACCGTTGCCCTGGTACAGGGTGCCTGTTTTGGCGGAGGCACCGGACTGATCGCCTCATGTGACATTGTGATCGGCGCCGATAACGCTCGGTTCTCAATCGCGGAGACCCGCTGGGGCATGATGGCGGGCATCATTATTCCGCAGCTGAACGACGCCATCAGCGTCCGGCAGGTTCGCCGCTATGCACTCACTGGCGAGCGCTTTGACGCAGCCGAAGCGCTGCGAATCGGACTCCTGCATCAGGTCGTACCACTTGCCGATCTTGAGGCGGCAGGGGATCGCGTGGTGGACGCGCTGCTCCAGAACGCGCCGCACGCCAACGCGCTCACCAAGCAGGTTGCACTCGAGTATGCGTGGTCGGATCTTTCCGAATGTGACTTTGATCGCCTGGTCGATCAGCACGCGGCCAAGCGCCAGTCCGATGAAGCGCGCGAGGGCCTCGCATCGTTTCATGCCCGGCGCAGCGCCGCCTGGTATCCCCCCAAATAACTCGCAGGAGCCGTACCGTGCAGGATACTGCCTTCAAGCAAAGCCTCATGATCACCCACCTGGAGGACACCGAGTTTGCGCCACTCCACGCCAACAACGGCGCGCCTCGGCCAATGTTCGTCTATCGCCAACTGGGCGTTGACCAGGCTACAGGCGGCGCATACGACGCACATGTCATTCGTGCAGCCCCCGGTGCCAAGCCGCCGATCGGCGAGCACAAGCACACCGAACTCGATGTCCTATTCGTCTACGTGCTTAACGGATGGGTACGCTTCGGCTATGTGGGCCACGGCGAACACACCCTCAAGGCCGGCGACTGCCATGTCATTCCACCAGGGCTGTCGCATAGCGTGATCAACTGGTCGCCAGACGTGGAACTTCTCGAAATCACGTCCCCCGCGGAATACAAAACGATCGACACTGTCAACGGCGCTGAATGAAGAAAATCGATATCTTCAACCATGTAATGCCCCAGGCGTATCTGGAGCTGGTGAAGACTCATTCAAAAGAGCCAGGGATCGTCAAGCGGATGAGCGGTCTGCGAATGCTCTGGGATATCGAGCATCGCGTCGAGATGCTGCGAACCCGGTTTCCCGATGTTCGCCAGGTGCTCACGCTGGGATTACCTGCGCCGGAACTCATCGGCGGCCCCGAGCTCGCACCGGGCTTTGCGCGAGTAGCCAATGACGGCATGGCTGACATGGTGCGTGCTCACCCCGAGCAGTTCCCCGCCTTCGTCGCCTCGCTACCCATGAATAACGTGCCGGCTGCGCTGGCCGAAATGGACCGTGCAATCAACGAACTCGGCGCACGAGGCATTCAAATCATCTCGAGCGTTAGCGGCCAGCCGCTTGATGATCCGGAGTTTTATCCAGTGTTCGAGCGGGCCACGCTCCACTATGATGTTCCAATCTGGATGCATCCAGCTCGCCCGGCCACGCGCGCGGACTACCCGGGTGAGAGCAAGTCCAGGTATGAGATTTGGCAGGTACTTGGATGGCCTTTCGAGACCAGTGTCGCGATGGCCCGAATTGTTTTTTCTGGGTTGTTACAAAGGCTGCCCACAATGAGGATCATCACGCATCATTGCGGCGGCATGATCCCCTACTTTGCAGGCCGGGCGGAAACACTCTGGGCACAGCTCGGATCGCGCAGCGCTGACGGCGGTGAAGCCGATGTACTGAAGCGACTGGAGAAACCACCCATCGATTATTTCCGGATGTTCTACGGTGACACCGTCTTGGGCGGTGCTGCTGCGCCGCTTGCTTGCGGTCTGGCATTTTTCGGTGCTGACCGCGTGGTCTTTGCAAGCGACTGCCCGTTCGACCCGGAGGGAGGCCCCATGTTCATCAGGGAGGGCATTGCCTCCATCGAATCACTCAATCTGTCTGACGAAGACAAGGGCAAGATCTATTTCGGTAACGCCCTTCGACTGCTCAAACTCTCCAAACCGGAAAAACAGCATGGCAGCTAATCCCCTGACCCAGGTCCTTGCGGCGCTTGCAGTAGGGCTCATCTGCGTCGGTGCGGATGCCCAGCATTACCCAAGCCGCCCCATTACACTGGTGGTGCCCTACACCCCGGGCACTGGTATCGACATCATCGCTCGTACGGTGGGCCCGAAGCTCACAGAACGCTGGGGTCGTCCGGTCGTGATTGAAAACAAACCAGGCGCGAGTGGCAACATCGGAGCCAATACAGTGGCCAAGGCTAGCGCTGACGGTTACACCATGATGGTGACCGTCAACACCTTCACGATGACCCCAGCGTTGTTTCCCTCCCTGCCCTACGACCCGGTCCGCGACTTCACCATCGTGAGCGGGGCTGCCACAGGAAACCTGTCCCTGGTTGCACATCCTGGATCCGGCGTCATGGATCTGCAAAGTCTCAATCAACTCGCCAGGAGCCGCTCCCTCACCTACTCTTCACCGGGTAATGGCACGCCGCAACATCTGGCCATGGAAGTCATCAAGCAGCGGCTCGGGCTCGATATCCTTCATGTGCCCTACAAGGGAGCAGCCCAAGCGCTCACGGACCTCGTGGGTGGGCAGGTCCAGCTTGCCGTGCTGCCTGTCCACACTGCCTTGCCCCACGCCAAAACCGGCAGGCTCAACGTGATCGCCGTATCCGGCGAGCGACGCTCGGTGCTCGCCCCGGATCTTCCGACGTTCGCCGATCTGGGACTACCCAACCTCGGACTGGATCTGTATTTCTGGATTGCCGGGCCTGCGGGTCTTCCGGGCGATATCGTTCAAAAGTGGACCGCCGAGATCGCGCAGATTCTCCAGCTGCAGGATGTCCGCGACACCTTCATTCGCCAGGGTATGGTGCCCAATCCCGTACCGCCTGCGCAGCAAGGCGCGGCCATCGCCACCGACGTGGAGCGGTGGAAAAAATTCATCACCCAGGCTGGTATCAAGGCCGACTGACGACTCGATCAACCCAAAGCATTCACCGGAGTACCGATGACCCCGTTTCCCCGCCCCGGCGATGTCAATCGCCGACGTAGCCTGTTGCGCGCCTCGCTCGCTGCATCGGCCGCCGCACTCGTTGGCCCCGTCCTGGCCCAATCCGGCTTTCCGTCCCGCCCCATCCGTTTGGTTGTGCCGTTTGCCGCTGGTGGTCCCGCCGACATGATGACGCGCGCGCTCGCCAATGCGCTGGCTACCCAAACCGGATATCAGTGGGTGGTCGAGAACCGCCCAGGTGCCGGCGGCAATATCGCGGCAGCGCATGTCGCATCCTCAGCCCCTGATGGGCACACCCTTCTGGTCGCAGGGCAGGCAATTCTCGCGATCAACAAGCCGCTGTTCGGAAAACTCTCCTACGATCCCGAACGCGACTTCACCTGGATCGGCATGATGGGAAGCCAACCCAATATCCTGGTGATCAACGCTGAGGCAGTACCGGTGTCCGACATGAAGGGATTCATCGATCTCGCACGCGCCCATCCGGGAAAACTCGCCTACGGTTCGAACGGTGTCGGCTCGCTTGCGCACCTCAAGACCGAAGTCATGGCGCAAATGGCGGGTCTCAAGTTCATTCACGTTCCTTATCAGGGCGCAGCCCCCCAGCGTACCGATCTGCTCGCCGGGCGCATTGGCTTCAGCCAGATCGGCGCCTCGGCGGCCATTCCTATCTTGCAGAGTGACAAGACCCGCGCACTGGCTGTCAGCACAGCCAGGCGCTCACCGGCACTTCCTAATGTACCGACCCTGATCGAGTCCGGTTTTGCCGACCTTGATGTACCGGTATGGTTTGCTGCGGTCGCACACACAGCCACCCCCGGCCCGGTACTGGCGTCGCTTCGGCAGGCGCTCGCCAGTGCCACGGCCACCGGTGCCTATGGCGCAGAGATGGCCAAACAGCACGGCAGCGCCGAGCAGATTAGCGTTGAGGACGCAGAGAAAATGCTGGTGCGCGAGCGGCGTATCTGGGCCGAGGCGGTGAAAACCACCGGCGCAACCGCTTCCTGATCGCATGTGCCGCGCGCTTTTCGCCACGCTGATCCTGCTCGTTGCGCCACTCCCAACAGGGGCGCAACAACCGCTGCCGAAGGTGGGTAGTTGCCCAAGCGGCTACCATCAAAGCGGCAATTACTGCACGCCCAGCTCCGCAAACGCTCGCACGGCCTTGCCAAAGGCTGGCAGTTGCCCCAGCGGTTACCATCAAAGCGGCGATTACTGTCTCGCGAGCTCAGACAAGGCGCGCCCCGCCGTTCCCAAGCAGGGCAGTTGCCCGGGTGGTTACCACCAGAGCGGCGACTACTGTTTGAAGAACTAGCGATCGTCGCCTCCTTTTACGTAAAGGACAGCCATGCGCTTCAAAGGTAAGGTTGCACTTATTGCCGGGGCAGGCTCGTCTGCGCCAGGATGGAGCAACGGCATGGCTGTGAGCGTTGCGCTCGCTCGGGAAGGCGCACAAATCGCCGCGCTCGACTCCAACCATGACAACCTTCAACCGACACTGAGCGCGGTTGCCGAAGCGGGTGCCGAATGCATACCGCTCGTCGCCGATGTCACGCAAAGCACTTCGCTGAAAAACGCGGTCGATGCCACCGTGGCCCGCTTCGGTCGAATCGACATCTTGTTCAACAACGTAGGATTGCAGGCGCTCGGCGGACCCGAGGAAATCAGCGAAGACACCTGGGATCGGCTGATGAGCGCCAACGTCAAGTCGGTCATGCTTGCGTGCAAACATGTGCTCCCCGTCATGCGAAGTCAGCGCTCAGGGGTCATCGTCAACAATTCGTCGCTGGCCGCCATCAGTTTTCTGTATCCGAGCATCGCCTACTCAAGTTCGAAAGGCGCAGTGGATGCCTTCACGCGCAACCTCGCAGTACAGGTTGCCCCTGATGGCATCCGGGTCGTTGCCGTGCGCCCGGGGCTCATGGCCACCCCCCGTATCACTCAGCGGCTCAAGCAAAAATTCGGTGATGACTTCCACCAGGCGCTTGCTGATCGGCATCGCATCGTACCCATGGGGCGGATGGGCGACGCTTGGGATGTGGCCCATGCGGTTGCCTTCCTTGCGAGCGATGACGCGCGCTACATCACTGCCACCGAATTGATCATTGATGGGGGCCTCAGCGCAAGCGTCATCGGCCAACCCTGGAGCGGCGAGCGCAATCTCTGAGGGCTGCGCTACACTCGCTATCAAACAACTCACACGGAGGAGCTTCATGTCTGCTTTGCGTACCAGCCTCGCCACGCTCGCACTGGGCCTTGCCCTGCCCGCGTTGGCACAGGACGTCATCCGTATCGGCGCCCCGCTACCCATCACTGGCCCCCTGTCGCCTGAAGCTGTCAAGCAGCAGCGCGGCTACGACCTCTGGGCGGAAACAGCCAACAAGGCAGGTGGTGTGCAGGTTGGCAACCGTCGCATGCGCGTCGAAATCGTCTATGTCGATTACCAGTCAAACACGCCTCGCGCAGTTCAGGCGGCTGAGCGCCTCATCACGCAGGACAAAGTGAACTTCCTGTTCTCTCCCTTCGGTTCGGGCGCAGCCAAGGCTGCATCCACGGTCTCGGAAAAGTATCAGGTGCCCACCATCGCCGCCACCGCGTCATCGGCTCAGGTCTACGACCAGGGCTAC
>SYIM01000272.1 GCA_005798775.1 Burkholderiales bacterium | reverse complement strand
CGGCCACACGCGCGCATGCCACCGACCGGGGCGTCGATTACCGCGGGCTTCCACTCCTTGCCTTTGGCGGTGCCGGGCCGGTTCACGCATGCGAGGTGGGTTCGCTTCTGCAAAGCCGCGCCGTCATCTTTCCGCCTCAGGCAAGCGTACTGTCCGCGTTTGGCACCCTCGTTACACCGGTTCGGCTCGACCTGGTTCGTAGCGCGCTCGGCCTTCTCAAATCGGTCGACTGGCAGCGCGCCACCCGGTTGATCGACCACATGGAAGCCGAGGGGCGCGCCGCACTCGAAGCAGCAGGCGTGGCTGCACCCAACATCCGGATCAGTTTCGGTGCCGACCTGCGCTACTTCGGGCAGCAGAACGAAGTGAGCATCACGATGGCCGCCGACCCCCGGGCAGATCACGATCCCGCCCCCATCCAGGCCGAGTTCGAACGCGCCTATTTCGCGCAGTACGGCTTCAATCCCACCCACGTGGCGGTGGAGATCGTGAACTGGCGACTCACCGCACATGGCCCTGATGTGGAACGCCGTACGTCGGGCAGTCCGGTCACCAGCATCGGTACGCCGCACGGTGCGCGCACCGTCACGCTTTGGGAATCGGCGCGGCAGGTACCCGTATATGAGCGCCGTGCGCTTGCCACCGGTCAATCGATCGACGGGCCCGCGCTCATCGAAGAGCGTGAGACCACCATCGTGATTCCGCCTGGCTGGCGTGCGGTGATCGACCGCACGGCCTCAATCATCGCTACGCCTGTGGAGGCCTGACATGACGCGAAAACTCGACGGTATCGAACTCGAGATTCTGTGGTCAAACCTGATTGGCATCGTGAGTGAGCAGGCCAAGGCACTGCAGCGCATCGCGTTCTCGCCCATTGTGCGCGAGGCGGGTGATCTCGCGAGCGCGCTCTTTGACGCGCGCGGCAGGATGGTCGCGCAAGCCAACACTGGAACGCCGGGCCACATCAACTCGCTGGCCGCCGCCGGCGGCCATTTGCACCGGATGTTCAACGGCGCGCTCGCGCCGGGCGATGTGCTGATCACCAACGATCCGTGGCTCTCCGCCGGGCATTTTTTTGATATCACCCTGTTCACGCCGGTGTTTCGCGATACGAGGCTGATTGGCTATCTCGGCTCGACCATTCATCACACCGACATCAGCGGCTATGGCATCGGTGCGGGCGCGCGTGACGTACATGAGGAAGGTCTGTGGATTCCGCCGCTCAAGTTCTTTGACGCTGGCAAGCCCAATGAAACGCTGCACGCCATGATCCGCCGCAATGTGCGTACACCCGACCATGTGTTTGGGGATCTCGCCGCGCAGGTGTCATCAGGCAAGGCAGGTGGCGACCGCCTGATTGCCATGTGCGAGCGCTACGGCCTTGACGATATCGAGCAGCTTTCAGAGGAAATCATCCGCCGCTCCGAAGAAGCCACCCGCGAGGCCATCCGAAAACTCCGCGCTGGAACCTTTCGCGGTGAAAGCTCCTTTGATGTCCCCGGCGGCGAAATCGTCACGCTCAAATCCGCTGTCACGATTGATACCGACCGCGGTGAGATCGTGATTGATTTTGCTGGCAGTTCGCCCGCCAGCCGAACCGGCATCAACGTGGTGATGAACTACACGCATGCCTATTCCACCTTCGCGATCCGTAGCTGCCTGAACCCTGATCTTCCCAATAACCACGGGTCACTCGCACCGATCATCGTGAAGGCGCCGCTTGGGTCGATCGTCAACTGCGAGTATCCCTCGCCCGTCAACGCAAGACATGTGGTGGGCATGTATACGCCGATGCCCATTCTGAAGGCGCTCTATCACGTGATGCCCGAGCGTGTGGTGGCCGAAGGCTCGGGCGCGGTCTGGACCATCCAGATCCAGGGCAAGCGCGCAGACGGCACGCCCTTCACCTCGTCAATGTTCAATTACTCGGGCGGCATGGGGGCGCGGCTCACCAAGCCTGGCCCGGGTGCCACCTGTTATCCCACCGGCGTCGCAGCGGTACCTGTAGAAATTCTCGAGGCTGCGATGCCCATCGTGTTCGAGCGCAAGGAACTGCGCCCGGGAAGCGGTGGTACGGGACGTAGCCCAGGCGGCGACGGACAATCGATTCAGTTTCGCATGCGTACTGATGCGCCCTGGGTTCTCAATGCTGTGCCCAGTCGTCTCGGCGACGGCCCCGAGGGCCTGGACGGCGGCGGCGCAGGCGCCGGCGGGCACTTCACGGTGAACGGCAAACCCATCAGCACCGCAGGCAAGATCACCCTCGCACCCGACGATGTCGTACTGCTCGAAACACCGGGTGGCGCGGGCTACGGCGCGCCATCAGCTCAACCCGTTTAATCAACCGGACCGGTTCAAACCGGCCAGCAGGAGGAGATTCGCAATGAAGCAACTCGTGAAACTGAGCCTCATCGCGGCAGCCGCCACGATCGCCGCCAGCGCGCATGCGCAAGGTGTCTACAAGATTGGAATCGCGGCCGGACTCACCGGTTATGCAGCCACCGTTGATCGTGCCTGGACCGATGGCGTACGTGTGGCCGTCGACGTCGTGAACGCCGCGGGCGGCGTCAACGGCCGACGGCTGGAGGTGATCGTTGAAGATAACCGGAGCGAACCCCAGGAGGCGGTCACCGTCTACAAAAAAATGATGTCTTCCGACAAGGTGGACGCGTTCCTGTCGGGCTGCGTGTCGGCTGGTAATCTGGCAGCCGCCGGCATGGTAGCGAAGGCGCAGATCCCGATGATGCTCTGCTCGATCCTGCCGCAAAACGCAGACCACGTGAAATGGGCGTTCTCCACGCTCCCGCCGGCCGGGTTCGAGGTGGCCAAGCGGATGGAGTTCCTCCAGCAAGACACCCAGATCCGCAAGGTGGGCGTGCTGCACGACCCCACGCCCTACGCAAACCTGCAGAAGGGATTCGCGGAAAAAAATGCTGCGAATTACGGCCTCACGCTGGCTGGGGTCGATCAATACAAGCAGGATGATGCCGACCTGTCGGTGCAGATCGGCAAGATGAATGCGAACGGCGCAGGCGCTGTGCTCAAGATTGGCCTGGGCGGCACGACGCTTACCGCCGCCAAGAACATCAAGCAGCTGGGTCTGCCCATGTTGATGCTCACTTCGATCGAAGACCTCGCGGTCTTTCGACCCGTAGCCGAAGTGCTGGGTCCGCAGTTCTTCTTCGTGGCTGCGCCTTCGCAAATTGCCGACTCACTGCCCGCCGGCTCCCTTAAGGATGCCATCGGCGCCTTCATGACGCCCTGGAAGGCCAAGCATGGCGACCGCGATCCGAATTGGGCTGGCCGCGGCTGGGATGCAGTCATGCTCTCGGTGGCTGCCATCCGGAAAGCTAATTCATTTGAAGGGCCGAAGGTGCGCGACGCCATTGAAACCATCACCGGTTTTCAAGGTACCACCGGCGTCTACAACTTCTCGCCCGCGGTTCACCAGGGGATCACCGAGAACCCCTTCAAGATCGCGACCATTCGGGCTGGCAAGGTCGTGATCGTCAAGTAAACGGACAAGGCCACGCAGCGTATGACACCCGCCCCCGCGCAATCGAACGCCCCCGTGCTCACGGTGCGCGGCCTCTCCGCGCGCTATGGCAACGTGCTTGCGCTCCGCCCGGTGGATCTGCACCTCGAGCACGGAGAACTGGTGGCGGTGCTGGGGCCCAACGGCGCGGGTAAATCCACGCTGCTACGCGCGCTGATGGGGCTCACGCCAGGCAGTGGCCGGGTCGAGTTCGAAGGAAGCCCTCTACCCCGGAACGACCCTCGGGCGGTCACCCAGCGCGGCGTGGTGCTGGTGCCCGAGGGCCGCGGGGTATTCGGCCCCATGACCGTACGCGAAAACATCGACCTCGGTGCCTACCTACTGAGGCGAAACAGCGGCGAATTCTCTGCCCGGCTGGACCGTGTGTTTGCGCTACTGCCGCGACTGCGCGATCGCCAGACCCAACTGGCAGGGTCGCTCTCGGGTGGCGAGCAGCAAATGCTTGCCATCGGCCGAGCGATGATGGCGGGGCCCCGGCTGCTCCTCCTCGACGAACCCTCACTCGGCCTGGCACCGCGGCTTGCCGCAGAAATCATCGGTACGCTCGCCACGCTCAATCAGCAGGGGCTGCCCGTGCTCCTGGTGGAGCAACGCGCGCCCATGGCGCTCAAGATCGCGCGCCGCGCCTACCTGATGGCCGTCGGGCGCATCGTCGCCGAGGTCACGCCCGACGAGATTGCCTCCCCGCATGACCTCGCCCGCTATTATTTTTCACATGAATCCGTCTGATCGCACCGGTGCCGCGCTCAAGTCGGCCGGCTGGCTGGCCGGCGCAGCGTTGGTGACCTATGCGTTCGTTGATGGCGGCTATCTGGTCACCGTGCTTGGGTTTGCTGCCATTTATGCCATCTTCGTGTCGGGGCTCAATTTCTTCATGGGCTACACCGGCCAGGTGTCGTTCGGGCAGAACGCCTTCGCGGCAATCGGCGGCTACACCTCGGCCATGCTCACCACCGCCTTCGGATGGGGGGTATTTCCTGCCATGGCGCTGGGCGTTGCTGCGGCCGCGCTGATGGCACTCCTGGTCGGCTTTCCCACCTTGAGGCTACGCGGTCACTACCTTGCCATGGCCACGCTCGCGCTCGGTATGATCGTTCAGGAGATCGCGGTGCAGTGGGACAGTGTCACCATGGGCTATACCGGCATTGCGGCCATTCCCGCACTCGGTGCCTTCGGTCATGAACTCCCGAGCGATCGCTGGCAACTTGCCGCGCTCCTTGTTGCGCTTGCGCTGTGCCTGGGGGTGGCCTCGCGGCTTAAACACTCCCGGCTCGGGCAGGCACTCGCCGCCATTGCCGGTTCTGAAGATGCTGCACGGGCGCTTGGCGTCGACGTCGCCCGGTACAAACTGATCGCGTTTGTGATCGCGGCAATCTATGCCGCTTTTGCGGGCTCACTCTTTGCACACTTTGTCGGTTTTGTGAGCCCCGAGGTATTCGGACTACACATGGTCGTGCTCGGCTTCACCATGCTTTATGTGGGCGGTATCGGTACCGTGGCGGGCCCGATGGTGGGGGCGCTCATCATCAGCCTTCTCCCTGAAACCTTCCGCGGCTTCAAGGAATTCCAGGATCTGGCCTACGGTGCGGCGCTCATCCTGATCCTGATCTACGCACCCCGGGGCCTTGCCTCGCTGATCCGCCGGTGGCGGCTCCGCTGACCCGACCGGGAGACCTCATGACAGCGCTCCTGGAGGTCCGCGATCTCACCCAGCGCTTTGGCGGCCTCACTGCGGTCGACGAGGTGAGCTTTGGCATTGAAGCAGGCCGTGTGAGTGCGGTGATCGGTCCCAACGGAGCGGGTAAGACCACACTCTTTAACCTCATCTCGGGCTTTCAGCGTCCAGTGAGCGGCAGCATTCACTTTGGGGGCCGCGACATTACCGGGCTTGCGCCGCACCGTATCGCCGCAGAAGGGCTGGTCCGCACCTTTCAGCTCGTGCAGCTGTTTAGCGAACTGACCGCCCGTCAGAATGTTGAGGCCGGTTGCCACCTTCGCGGGCGGGGCGGGGTGTGGGCCGCGCTCAGCCGGCACCGACGGGCTCGTGAAGAGCTGGCCGAGTCGGCTCGGGTCGCGCAGGAACTGCTCGCTTTTGTCGGACTCGACTCGCGCGCCGAGACTGAGGCGGGCGCGCTGACCTATGGTCAGCAGCGGCTACTCGAGGTGGCGCGAGCACTGGCCGCAGGCCCTCGACTCCTGCTTCTCGATGAACCTGCAGCGGGGCTGAATGCCATTGAAACCGATGCGCTCGCCGACACCATCGGACGCATCATCGCCCGCGGCACCACGGTGCTCCTGATCGAACACGACATGAATCTTGTGATGCGCGTGGCGAACCACATCGTGGTGCTCGATTTTGGAAGAAAAATTGCCGAAGGCACGCCAGAGCAAATCCAGCAGGATCCGGCTGTGCTCGAAGCCTATCTTGGGGGTGCTGACCTTTCCCCGGCCATCGCTCAGGACGCAGGGGCCTGAACCATGGACACCACGCTTGTCATTCAAACGGTCATTTCGGGAATCGGTACCGGCATCATTTATGGCCTCATCGGGATCGGTTTCTGCGTGATCTATAACGCCTCGGGGATCGTCAATTTCTCGCAGGGCATGTTCGTGATGCTGGGCGGCATGGTGACCCATGCACTCCTCACCCACGCCGGGCTGCCCCTTGCGCTCGCCATTCCACTTACCATCGTATTCGCCGCTGCGCTTGGTATTGCGGTGGACCGCTTGGTGGTGCAACCGCTTTGGCGACGCAACGCCACCATGTTCGTCATGATTCTTGCCACGCTCGCCGCACAGATCGTGGTGGAACGCCTCACGCTGATGATCGCAGGCGATCAGCCACGGACCTTTTCAGGGTTCACCACTGCTGCGCCCTGGAAAATTTCGGGCGTTGCAATCAGTCCGCAGCTGGTCTGGATCGCGGGCGCGTCGCTGGTGCTGGTGGCCGGGCTCGCATTATTTTTCGCACGCACCCGCACCGGGCGCGCGATGCGCGCCTGCGCCATCAACCGCGAGGCGGCTGCGCTGCAGGGTATTCCGGTCTCGCGCATGCTCGCGCTATCCTTTGCGCTCTCGGCTGCGCTAGGCGCGATGGCCGGCATTCTCATCACCCCCACGCAGTACACCGCATTCAATGTCGGCGTTCCGTTTGCCATCTCAGGCTTCATCGCCGCCATTCTGGGCGGGTTCGGCAACGCGGCGGGCGCCTTCGCAGGCGGCATCATGCTGGGCGTGGCGCAGGCGCTGGCCATTGTGCTGTTCGGCGCTGGCTTCAAAAACGTTGCAGCACTCTCGATCCTGCTGATTTTCCTGCTCGCAAGGCCGCAGGGTCTGTTTGGCAAAGCGCATTGAGCAAAGCCCATTAATCCATTTTGGAGACAAGTCCATGAATCTGCACCAGGTTGACTGGAACGCTATCGACTGGAAACCGGTTCGCGAAGGCGTTGATCGAAAGTCTTTCTCGGGTACCGGCTGCACGCTGGCGCTACACCGGCTCATGCCCGGTCACGAGCCCAAGCCCCACCAGCATCCGCATGAGCAGGTGGTCTACATCCTCGCTGGACGGATCCGTTTTCACGTCGGGGAAGCGGTGACTGAACTGGCCGCGGGCGGGCTCCTGCGCGTGCCTCCCAACACCATGCACTGGGGTGAGGTGCTGGGCGATGAGCCTGTGCTCAATCTCGACGTGTTCACGCCTCACCGCCCCGAGTACGACTGAAACACCGCCTGCACGCTGCAGGCGCCCACCGATCAGAATATCGCTCCCACCACCGCCGACCGTCGTCGCTGATCGTCTGACGTACCGGGTCGGATCAATCATCGTCCGGGCACTCGCCCCGAAGCTTGGTCGCTTCACGACACGCTTCGAGGGAGAATTTGATGATCTCCGATATCAGACTGAAGGCGGCTGCGCGCCGCCGCGCAATATGGGTGACAGCGCTTGTCTTTGCCACGGCGATCGGCACCGGGCTTCTGGTGACTGATTGCGGAGGACGCGGCAATATCAATCACGCGAACGGCGCATCCACGAGCGGAACGCATCCAGCAGGCTCGAACGGCAATGAACCGGTTCTCGCCGCCCAAACGGTCGCGGCCGCCGCATTGACGCCGGTTCCCTCACCGCTTTACGGCGTGACCATTGACGACATCAGCGAACTGCCGGCAATCATCGAGTCGTTACAGCGCCTGTCCCGCAAGCCCACCGTCCGCATTGTCTTTGACGAAACCGTCGGACCGGCCTACTACCGCAAGGCGGCGATCGCCATGTCGCAGGTGAGCTACCTGATGGGCGAAATCCTCGACTCGGCTTATGTGCGGCGGATCAATCAGTGGTGCCTACGACCTGGTGAAGGCGCACGGAAAAGTCACTGCGCTCACGCTCTACTACAACGAGGAATGCTGGTCGCGACGGGCGAACGAAATGTTCACCTGGGCCCAGGCCAATATTCCAGCCAGAATGAAGCAGCGTCTGGATTATGTGCTGATCAGCTACTACGAGGAGGACTGCAACGACCTGCGGCCCGATTGGCCCACCGTGTTCGCAAAGCTCGCCGCAATGTTTCCCAATTCGAAGATCGGTTTTGGCGAGGTGGGCACCAGTGATCCGGCCCGCAAAGCAGACACACTCCAGCGCTACTACACCATGAAAATCGATCAGCCCAGCTACATCGGCGGTCATTTCTGGTGGTACTACCGCGAAGATATGGTGCCCTGGACGCTACCGCTGTGGAACGTGCTCAACACGGTGATCCAGTCGCCATAAACAGAACGACCGCAGGGACTTGAGCCCCGCGGTTTGCAGCGTTGACAGGCTGCGCATAGCATCCGGCCTTTCACCGTCCGGATGTTCACTTTGCAAGACGCGCACGCCTCGTCGCCGACCCCGTCAGATCTTTCTGTCCCCCGGCCCACCGATCGGAGCACCGCGCTGGGTGCCACCTTCTCGGCGCTTTGCCTCGGTGGATGCGCACGCAGCAAGGCCTGGCTGGTGGCGTTCCTGAAGGAACTTGGCTGGACTTCCCCGCGCGGCGTCCCGTTCACGCTCGAGGAGGTGGGGATCGCCTTGAAGCGCCTCACAAACGATGGCCTCGCGGAGACATTGCCCGGTCTCGGCTTCATCGCACCTGAAGAAGAACGCGAGGAGTGGTTGCTCGAGTTCTTCGATGCCGACCTGATGACACGGGCCTGGAAAGCCTGGGTACGGGCCCAGACGCCGATATCGGCCTCCAGCGCCTACACCCCGGTACCGATGCTTCGCGAGCCCGATGAGCCGATCGCACTCGGTCGGCTTCTGGTGTATTCGTCGCTGGATCGACATCAGTTCGACGCCCAGAGTGTTCATCTTCGACTGACGGATGATCGACCGCTGGTGCTCGGTATGCTTGACCCGTTCCTGCCAGGCGCCTTCGCACGAATCGATCCCAGGCGTCGTCAACGCCTGCTTGAGCGCTGGACGACGGTGTTCGACACGTCCCAGCCGATCTGGCGTGGTCTGATCGACTGGCTCGATGCCCGCATTGCGCCCGGCACCGGTGCCGCAGAGACTGACGAATTGAGCGCTGCGCCGCGGCTTGCAGTCGCACGGCGTCGCGCCCATGCGGGCGACACCCAGGGTGCGCTTGCCGCCATTGATTCGCTGGACGACCCACGGAGCGGGGAAATCGTAGCGCTGGTATCTGCCACCAAAGGCCGCTGGGACGATGCCATCGAGTGGTTCAAAACCACCCGTAAGCTGGTTGCACGCGAGCGCACTTCCCGACTGGGACTGCTCAGTGCGGAATCACTGCGCTGGTTTCTGATTGCCCTCCTCGCGCGAGCTGAATCCACCGACTGGAGCGCCGCCCGCAAACTCGCCATCACCGAATCCGGTTCGCGCAAGCCAGGGCTGGACGGTTGGGGGCTCTGGGCCCATGCCATCGGCTGCAGGCTGGGCGAAGAGCGGCCCTCGCTTCGCGCCTTCGCCGGCCCGGATGTCCGTGGCCATCGCTCGCGTGAAGATCCCGACCGGCTGCTGCTTGCAGCCTGGCTGGGGCTGGAACCCGAAGGCTGGACGCTTGAGCACTGCCAGGCGGTGCTGGAAGATCTCGCTCAAAGGCAACTGCTCTGCCGCGAAGACCTGCTGCGAGATGCGCTCAGGCGTCTCGGTCTGGCGGCACCAGCGCCCACTCAGAACCGCGAGCACCTCGCACCCGCTTTCCTCGGCGCTCCCAGGGAGCCATGGCGCGACGCGCTCGAGGCCATCGCGCGGATCACCCCCGCGCAGACGCCTTCTCGAACCGCCGTGCAGCCAGGTACGCTCGCCTGGGTGATCGATACCGATGCGATCGGTCGGGTCATCGACATCGCGCCCCACGAGCGTCTGGCGAGTGTCCGCGCGCGCTCAAAGCTTCGCGAACTCACGCTCGCCAAGGTCGCACGCGCCACAGATCTCGATCCGCGCGATGCCGCCGTCGCCCGATGCATCGAGCCGATGCGCCGGGGCCGCAGCAGCTACGGTATTGATGTGTCGGCCGCAGCGGTCGCGCTGATCGGCCATCCGGCGGTGATGATCCGCGAAGCCCCGGATGAACCCGTCGAATTACGCGAGGCGCTGCCCGAACTGGAGGTCCGTCGCGTGCGCGCTGATGACGGGTCAGAAGTCTTCGAATTTCATCTGCTCGACCCGATCCGTGAATCGGATCTGCCATTTCTAGGCGACCGCTGGACGGCCGCTAATCCGGAAACAGAAATCTCGCGGCGCAACAGCGTGCGCGTTCTGCAAGGCATGGAAGGGCACGCACGACTGCTGCGTATTTCACCAGCGCATCGCCAGGTGGCCGAGCTGATTTCGCGGCGCTGGCGGGTGCCCGTGGACGCACGCGCCGAACTCGATGCTGCACTTCGCGCGCTGGCCGGCCACTTCCAGCTGCAAAGCGACGCCGAAGCCGGCAATGCGGTGGACAGCGACAGCCGGCTGCGCGCGCAATTTTCACCCCGGGGAGACGCAGTGCAGTTGCGGCTGGTCGCACAGCCGTTCGGCGCTTTCGGGCCGACTCTGACCCCGGGCAGCGGCCGGGAGCGGACACTCACCGTGCATGAGGGGCTCGAACTCTCCACCCGCCGTGACCTGCAAGCCGAGCGCGCGCATCTGCAACAGGTGATGGAGGCACTGCCCTTTCTCGCCGATGACGATCCCGCCGACGCGTGCTGGCTGCTGACCGACCCCGAACAGACTCTTCAGGCGGTCGAGCGCCTGCCCACACTCGATTGCATCGCGGGCCTGGACTGGCCACGCGGCAAATCGCTTCGCGTCAACACGCTGAGCCCGCAGGCGATTAGCGTCTCCGTGGCATCCGCCTCCGACTGGTTTGCACTTCAGGGCGAAGTGCGGATCAATGAGGCCCGCGTGCTGTCGCTGCAAAACCTGCTGGGCATGATTCGCGATCACGGCGCGCGTCGCTTCGTGCCGCTCGGCGATGGTGAATACCTCGCGCTGACCGAGCGGCTGCGGACCCAACTCGCCGACCTGGCCGCAGTCTCCGAATCGAACACCGACCGGCTGGTGCTACCCCGCGCCACCGCAGCGTTTGCCGAGGTGGCGCTGGCGGGCTTTTCCATCGAAGCCGATCAGCCGTGGCTCGCTGGCGCCCGGCGACTGGAGGAAGCGGCAGCCCTGGAAGTCGAGGTGTCTGAGGCGCTGCAGGCGGAGCTTCGCGACTATCAACGCGAAGGCGTCACCTGGATGACCCGAATGGCGCATGCCGGACTGGGCGCCATCCTGGCCGACGACATGGGTCTGGGAAAAACGATCCAGACACTCGCGCTCCTGCTCGGTCGCGCCGCGCTGGGCCCGGCGCTTGTGGTCGCGCCCACTTCGGTCTGCGGCAACTGGGTCGCGGAGGCTGCGCGCTTTGCGCCATCGCTTCGGGTACTGGCGTTCGGCGAAGGCGATCGCACGGCCATGCTGGAGGCGCTCGGCGCGGGCGATGTGGTGGTGGCAAGCTATGCGCTCACCATGATGGAAGGTGCTGCGCTTGCCGAGCGTCGCTGGTCTACGCTGGTCCTCGATGAAGCGCAGATGCTCAAGAACGCAGCCACGCAGCGCGGGCGCGCGATTGCAGCGCTCAACGCCGATTTCCGGCTTGCGCTCACCGGCACCCCGGTGGAAAACCGCCTGAGCGATTTGTGGTCGATCATGAATCTGCTGAATCCCGGTTTACTCGGCAAAGCGAGCGAATTCAATGAGCGCTTTGCGAGTCCGATCGAACGACAGCGCGATGAGCCGACGCGCGCCCGGCTGCGTCGTCTCATCAGTCCTTTTCTTCTTCGACGCACCAAAGCTCAGGTGCTAGCCGACCTGCCCGAGCGCACTGAGATCGTTCATCGCGTCGAGCCCGGCGAACGCGAGCGCGAGTTCCTCGAGGCCCTGCGTCGTTCAGCGCGTGAACGCGTCGCCGATCTCGATGGCGACGATCCGCAGCAATCCTTCCATGTGCTGGCCGAACTCACCCGGCTGCGCCGGGCTGCGTGCGATCCTCGTCTCGTGGCGCCTGAACTCGGGCTGATCGGCGAGAAGGTACAGGAGTTCGAACGACTCGCCCGCGAGCTGAGTGCGGGGCGCCACAAGGCACTGGTCTTCAGCCAGTTCACCGACTTCCTCGATCTGCTGGGCGAGCGACTGGAGCATGCGGGAATCCGCTATCAGACCCTGACCGGAAGCACCCCGGCAGCCGAGCGAACGCGACGGGTGGCAGCGTTTCAGGCGGGCGACGGCGACCTGTTCCTCATCAGTCTCAAGGCGGGCGGCTTCGGACTCAACCTCACGGCGGCCGATTACGTGATCATCGTGGATCCGTGGTGGAACCCCGCTGCAGAGGATCAGGCAAGCGGCCGTGCGCATCGTATCGGCCAACAACGACCGGTCACCGTCTATCGACTGGTCACCGCCGGATCGATCGAAGAGCAGATCATTGATCTTCACCGTCGCAAACGCGACCTCGCCGATGGCGTCCTCCAGGGTCAGGATACCGGGACGGTGATCAGTACCAACGAACTGCGGGCACTCCTGGGCGCCAACTGATTCACCGCATCGCCCGCTCGCGACCTCAGAAGAAAGCGAGCAGGCGCTCAGCCACGTCGTCGGGTCGCTCCTCGGCCAGATAGTGACCACAGGCGAGCGCCTCGCCCTGTACATTGAGCGCGACCTTGCGCCACTCGGCAAGCACGTCAAAGCAGCGATGCACCACGCCATGCTGTCCCCACAGCACCAGCGTGGGCGATTCCAGACGCAGGCCGGCGCTTCGGTCGCTTCGGTCATGATCAAGATCGATACCCGCTGAGGCACGGTAGTCTTCACAGAATCCGTGAAGCGTGGCCGGATCGGCCGCGCAGCGTTGATACTCGGCAAGCACCTCAGGTTCAAACGGTGCAAGCCCGGCGTGGCGCCCGCCCAGCATGCTGCGGACATAGTCCGGGCCCTTCGCCGCAAGAAGCGTTTCCGGCAGGGGGTGAGGCTGAATCAGAAAAAACCAGTGCCAGTAGGCGCGCGCAAACGCCTCCGAGGTCTGCTCATACATCGCAAGCGTCGGGGCAATATCAAGCAGGGCCAGCGCCGTCACACGCTGCGGATGGTCGGCCGCCATTCGATGCGCCACCCGGGCGCCGCGATCATGGGCCGCCACCGTAAACTGTTCATGGCCCAGGCTTCGCATGAGTTCGATACAGTCGGCCGCCATCACACGCTTACTGTAGTTGGCGTGATCGGGAGTGCCGACGGGCTTGTCGCTGTCACCATAGCCGCGAAGATCGGGCGCCACCAGGGTAAAGCGCGCTGACAGGGCGGGCCACACCTTGCGCCATATCAGGTGCGTTTGCGGATGACCATGAAGCAGGAGCAGAGGCGGCCCCGACTCGGGACCGAGACGGACGTTGAGACTGACGCTACCGTATGCCGAGACCGTGACCCGCCGGGTGGGGGCATCGTAAATGGACATGCTCGCCCTTTCGTGCGGGAGGGAGTGAGCGACGATACCGCCCGGAGCAGGTAGCGATCAAGCGATACGGGCCAGCGATACGGGCCATGCGAATCCGCCCTAGTGTTGACGCGCTGCAAGGCTGGTCGCGGTAAGCGCCTGCATGTGCGCGGCCGTCAACTCACAGAACGCAGTCGCGGCAGGCTGGGCCGCGCCCTGGCATGGACATCCAGGAACGACGGCGTGAGACTGAAATTTCACGATCGGTCAGGTCCCTCCGTTGGCGCAGGCTGCAAAACAAAGAGGAAGAGACAGGTCCATAAAGCGAGCGCGACGGCACTCAACGCGATCGCCATCACCACGCCCAGGCTCGCGCCAGCAGCGCCCAACAAAACCGCGCCGAGAACAATGCCAAGCAGCCGTGTGACGTTGATGAGCGAGCCCGCCAGCCCCCGATTGTCAGCGGGCACGGCCTCGAGCGTACGTTCCTGGTAGCCCACCTGAAACACGCCCATCCCAACGCCAGCCAACCAGAGCGCTGCGGCGAGCATCGCCGCACTCTGGGCAGACAGCACCAGCGCGATCAAGGTCAGGCCCGCCACCGAAAGCCATTGCCCTGTTTTCACCAGTGCCGCTGAGCGCAGCCCGGATGAGGCACCGCGATAGCGCGCAAGCCACAGACTCGTCATCAGCGACCCCGCAGGAAAGAGCGCGATCAGCGCTCCCGCGCCCGCCACAGGAAGGCTTGGCCACCCGGCGAGCGCGAAAGGCACCCACAACATGATTGAAAACAGCGTGCCCTGAACCAATACCGACGCGCCTTGCAAGCCCAGGAACTGGGGCGCGCGCAGCGCTGACCAGGCGACTGCCGCGGCAGCCGGTCTGGTCGCATGGCCGGTCGCATGATGGACGACCGCAAGCCCCCAGAACGCAAGAAACAGCACGAGCAGTGCGAGCGGCGCCCGATACAGGAACACGCCTGGCCAGCCGAAGGCATCAATCAACCACCCGCCCGCAAGCGGCCCCAGGGCAAGTGCGCCGCTGATCGCGCTCGCATAGAGGGCAAGCGCCTTGGGGCGCGCGGCGGGCGAACTCGCCATGCTCACCAGCGCAGGCGCGCAGGCCATAGCCATTCCTACCGCTGCCCCCTGCAGCGCACGCAGCCCAACCAGCGAAAGGAAATCGCTGGCCATGGCGAGCGCGCCATGCGCGAAGACGCTCCCCGCCATGCCGATGAGAAACATGCGCCGATGTCCGTAGAGATCGCCCAAGCGGCCAAAGAGCAGCGACGATAGCGACTGGGTGAAGACAAACGCAATCACCACCCAGACGATGTCGCGAGGAGTGATCTCGAACGCGGCCGCAATCGCAGGAAATGCCACATTGACCGCAGTGTCGAGCGGCGCCACCATCGCGCCCAGGCATACCAGGACGAGAGCGAAAGCGGGTCGCTTCATCCGTGGTCACTCGCCCGCGGCATCGGCCACCCTGCGAATCAGCTCGGCGCATTCCTGAGGACGTGTCAGCGGCAACATATGCCCGGCGTCAATCTGATGCAGCCGGGCATGGTGCACCGCCTGCGTAAAGTGCTCGCACTGGAAGGCCGCTGAGAGCACGCGATCCTGCCTGCCATAGAGTACTTCGATGGGTAGTGTCGGCCGGTTTCGCAGCGCGGGGTAGCGCGGGGTGAGCGTCTCCATCCAGGCCGGGATGTCAATCAGATCGCGCGCCGCCGCGAGTACATGTGCCGGACGCAGCACCAGCGAGCCTCCGCCCTGCGAGGCGAAATCAACCGGCACGGGGTCCGGCGCGAAAATGTCGGTGATCCAGCGTTCGCGCTGCAGGCGAGCAACTGGAACGGCTACGGTCCATGCCAGCACACGCCAGATCCAATCAGCGAGCCGAAGCGTCTGAACCAGGTGGCGGGACACCCGAACCGGCACATGCGTGAGCGGGGCGAGGAGCGCAAGCCCTGCGATTCGGGCCGGCTGCCTGAGTGCTGCGCCCAGCGCAATAGCCCCGCCCAGCGAGTGCCCCACCAACACCACGCGTTCAATCTGCAGCTGGGCTGCCAGCGCCCCCACCAGATCGGCCTGCGCAGCGAGGCTTGGTTTGACGCCTGCCCGCCAGATCGAATACCCCGAACCGGGGCGGTCAAAGGCAATCACGCGATAGGTGGGGGCCAGGCTCTCGATCAACCGGTAGCTGAAGTGGCGCAGCTGCCCACCCAGCCCATGCAGCAGCATGATGGTTGGCGCCCGACCCGGGGTGAGCGGGCCGCGATCAACCACATGCAGCCGGGCGCCAGGCAGATCAATGAACCGCCCGAGCGGTGGTACTTCGGCCGCCGCCCGCTTCGCGATTGCCGCGGTGAGCGCCGCGAGCGACAGCACCGCTGCCAGCGGCGCGAGTGCAATCAACGACGGCGGAACAGACCCAGACATGGGCGCCTTTGGATGACAACGATGCGTGAGACATCAGTGTATCGGCGAATGTTCAAGCGGATGAGCGCCGGACCCGCGCTTGTGGGAGCGCGCTGCTGTGCGTTAGAGTCCAGCACCGATCGACGACTCCGTCCGCGCGCGGCTGCGCGAAGACACCGATGGGCGCCCGGTACCGGGTGTGGCGGGCAGCGCTGATGACAACCGGAGACCTCTTTTGAGCACGGAAGGCCCTGGCTTTCAGCCCGCACCCCGGACGCTCTTCAACACCCCTTTGGTCACCCGGACGCTGCGGGCCATTGTCCGTACCCTGTTCCGTTTCCTGGGATGGCGCTTCGAGGGTGTGATTCCTACAGGCTTGCAACAGGCGGTCGTCATCGGCGCGCCGCACACCAGCAACTGGGACCTGCCCTACATGCTGATGGCGGCTTTCGTGCTTGAACGCGAACTTCACTGGCTGGGCAAAGCGCAGATCTTTCGCTTTCCCTTTGGCGGATTGATGCGCTGGATGGGCGGTATTCCGGTCGATCGAAGCCGTACCAATAATCTGGTTGATGCAGCGATTCAGTGTTTTACGGCCGAGCGCACGCCCCTGCTGCTGCTGGTTCCGCCCGAGGGCACCCGGAAGGCGGTCACAACGTGGAAGACGGGCTTTTACTACATCGCGCTCGGAGCCGAGGTCCCGGTGGTGATGGCGTACATGGACCACGGCACGCGAACCTGCGGGGTGGATCGGCCCTTTTATCCCACCGGCAATATCGAGTCCGACATGGCCGATATCCGCGCCTACTACGCGCCGTTTCGCGGCTGGTCGATGCGAAACGCGGGCCGGGACTGAGCGAGCGCGGCGAGCGCGCTGCGCGTTCCCAGATCCCAGTAGAGACCCGTCATCACCTGCAGCGCTTCCCGCAAAAGCGCCGCGGGCAGGTGTTCGTTGGGCGCATGTTGGGAGCAGCCCGGATAAGAGTGTGGCACCCAGACCGTACGCAGGCCCAGCACCTCAGCGAAGATATCATTGGGCAGCGACCCGCCCAGATTGGGCAGCACCGCAGGTTTTTTGCCGGTGGTCTGCTCGAGCGATGAAGCTGCCCACCGCACCCAGGCATCGTCAGGATCCAGCCGTGTGGCCCGAAACAGTTCCTCCCGCGTGGCTTCCAATTTCACCATGCCGAAGCCATGCCGGTCGAGGTGCTCGCGCAAGGCCGGCAGAATGCGATCAGGATCCACCCCCACCACGAAACGCAACTGGCATCTTGCCCAGGCGCGTGGCGGAATCGCGTTCACTGGCGCATCGGGGTTACCAATGCGGCAGGCCAGCACCTCAAACGATGACCAGCCAAAGACCCGCTCCGCTGGCGTGAGTCCGGGCTCGCCCCAGCCGGGCTCCACCAACGGGCCATCAACTCCGCCATCTACCTCACAATCGGCGAGCACGCGTCGTACTGATGCCGGTAACTCGGCGGGTACCCAATCGGGGATCCGGATCTGGCCCGTGGGGCCGGTGATGCTGGCGATGGCATGCGCAAGCTGGATCCCAGGATTGGAAATCAGCCCACCCCAATTGCCCGAGTGATGTCCGCCCGCACGTGCATCAATCGAGAGATCGAAATTGATGCTGCCCCGCGACCCGAGAAATAGCGTGGGACGATCAGCGCGCAGGCGGGGGCCATCGGATGCGATGAACACATCGGCCGACAGCGCGCTGCGATTCGCCTCGCAGACCTCTCGCAGTCCGCGCGAACCGGTTTCCTCGCCCATCTCGATGAGATAACGCGCATTAAAGCCCAGCTGTCCGCGCTCGCCGAGCACCGCGGCGAGCGCCTCCAGGTTGACTGAATGCTGGCCCTTGTTGTCAGCGATTCCCCGACCGTACCAGCGGTCCTCGCGCTCGGTAAGCGTCCACGGTGACAGGCCCGCATGCCACTCAGCGGCGAGCCCCCTGATGACATCGCCATGCCCATAGCCCAGCACGGTGGGCAGATGTGCCCCTTCCAGACGTTCGGCGAGCAGAAACGGCGCTGCCGCCTTCGGGTGCGACAGTTCGACACAGCGAAAGCCCATCGCCTCAAAGGCAGGCTGCAGTTCACTTCGCAGGTAGTGGGCGAGCACCGCCGCCTGCTCGGGGTTCTGGCTTTCGGTAGGTAACGCCAACCGGCGGGCAAGCAAGGCCTTGAACTCACCCGAGTCGAAGCGCTGCTCGGCACGGTTGATGGCCGCGGCCCGACCTGTAGCCGCCGCTGATTCCATGACCGCGATCACTCAGCCTTCGCGCCCGACACCTTGACCGCATTGGCCCACCGGGGCATTTCGGTCCGGATGTACTGAGCATATTCGGCTGCGGTCCCGCCGTGAATGTCGGTGCCCTGCGCAGCAAGCTTGGCCCGTACTTCAGGGTGCTGCAGCGCTTTGTTGAGCTCCTGATTGAGTCGGCTCACGATATCAGCCGGTGTGCCCGCCGGCACCACCACACCCTGCCAGGCTGCTGCTTCAAATCCCGGCAAGGTTTCACCAAGCGTGGGCACATCCGGGAGGAGTGCTGAGCGCCGTGCGCTCGCCACCCCGAGCGCGCGCAATCTGCCGTCGCGTACATAGGGCAGAACCGTATTCATGGTGTCGGTCATGAACTGGGTTTGACCCGAGGCCAGATCGATCAAGCCGGGCGCGCTGCCCTTGTAGGGCACATGCGTGGTCTGAAGCTGGAGCTGCGCCGACAACATGGCGCTGGCCAGATGGGTGATGGTTCCCGTGCCCGAGGAACTGTAGTTGAGCTTGCCCGGGTTGGCCCGCGCATACGCCGCAAAATCAGCTACCGAACGAACCGGCAATTGCGGATTGACCACCAGCACCAGCGGGACGCTCGCGGTGAGCGCAACCGGCGTGAAGTCTTTGAGCGTGTCGTAATTAACCTTGCTGTAGAGCGCCGGGCCGATCACGATCGCCGAGGTGTTGTAGAAAACCGTGTAGCCATCGGCAGGCGCTTTGGCTACCAGTTCGGCTGCAATATTGCCGCCGGCTCCGGGTTTGTTATCGACCACCACACTCTGGCCCAACTGCACACTCAACTGCTGCGCAATCACGCGCGACACAATGTCGGTGGGCCCGCCCGGCGGAAAAGCAATCACCATGCGAACCGTGCGGTTAGGCCAGGCTGTCGACTGCGCCTGCGCCCCGCCCGCAGCCAACCCGGCAAGGGTCAACAGCGTGGCTCGTCTTGACAAAGAGGGATGAGTATTCATTGCATTGCCCCTGCGTGATCAGTTGAATCGATCCAGTACTGCGCCCGGCCCGCGTTCGAGGGCAACATGGCTGCGACCATCATGCACCTGCGTGCCATTGACCCACACCCCATGCACACCCAGAGGCTCGCGAACTTTGCGTGGGGCGCCACCCGGTAAATCACATTGCGTGAAGGCGGCGCTGACCCCGACCCTGCCCGGATCAAACAGCAGCATGTCCGCCGGCGCCCCCACCTGAAGACGTCCGCGCTCGGGAATTCTGAATCGGTCGGCCGGCTCGCTGGTGAGCCGCTGAATGCCTGATGGCCAGTCGAAGGCGCCCCGCTCGCGGACCCAGTGCGCAAGAAAATGAAGCCCAAAGCCAGCATCGCACATGTAGCCCAGGTGCGCCCCCGCATCCGACAGGGTGATCACGCCCGCAGGGTGACGCACCAGAGGCGCGACGCCCTCATCGACATTCTGAAAAAACTTGCCGATGAAATGGGTTTGCAGTCCGTCGGCGAGCGCGAGATCAAACCACGCATCCACCGGATCCTGACCACGCTGCGACGCGAGCTCTGCGAGCGTGAGCCCCTCGAATCGACGGTTCTCGGGACGCGCGGTTTCACCCACTTCGATGTGCCGCCAGTTACCAAGAAAGAGCGTTCCCGCCTTGGGCGTCTGAAGATCTGAACGAAAGCGGGCCCGGAATGCCGGGTCACGGTAGATGGCCTCGAATTGCTCGGCGCTGGCGGCCTTCAACCGGTCGAAGGCCGGATAACTGAGCAGCACATACGGATCACACAGCGTGAAATCGAACGATAGCGGCTGGCACGACGTGAGGATGTAGAGCTCATGGCCTCGAGCAAGTGCCTGCGCGGCCCGCTCGTAATAGCTGAGCCCGAGCCCGGGCTTAGCCTCGTTGTACATGGTGAGCACGGTGGAGATGAACGCCGGTCGCGACGTATCGGCGGCAATCGATTCCATGACGTCGGGGGTGGCACGCGAGCCGGTAGCCATCATGAAGACGCCACGCTCTTCTTCGCCCAGCACCGCGGCGAGCGTGCGCAGCTCGTGCTCGGTTGCGATGGTGGAGGGCATCGGGCGCCCCCCGTAGCCACTATGGTTGGGCGAAAACGACGACGCAAAACCAATGGCACCGGCACGCAACGCCACCCGGACCTGCTCGCGCATGGCCTCCAGTTGTGCCGCGCTGGGCTCCACCTGCTCGCTCGCAGCCTCGCCCATCACCGCCGTGCGGATGACCGAATGCCCTGCAAACACGGCCACATTGAGATGGGGTCCGATCCGACGCAACTGCGCCATGTATTCCGGAAAGGTCTCGAACTCCCATTGAACGCCACGCATCAGCGAATCGAGGTTCATGCCCTCCACCACCGACAGGTTCTTCAGCATGGTGTCGCGAAGCGGCGCCGGACACGGCGCGAGTCCGAATCCGCAGTTCCCCATGACCGCTGTGGTGACGCCCAGCGCGCCCGATGGTGAGAGCGTGGGATCCCAGGTTACCTGGGCATCAAAGTGCGTGTGCAGATCGACGATGCCCGGCATTAGCGACAGTCCGTCAGCATCGACTATCCTGGCTGCAGCCTCGCTCAGCCGGCCGATGGCCGCGATGTGCCCGCCACGCACCCCCACATCGGCGCGCTGCGGAGCGCCCCCCAAGCCGTCGAAGACCGTGGCGCCGCGAATCAGGGTATCGAGCATGGCTCAGTCGATCTGAGCGCCCGAGGTCTTCACCACATCGGCCCAGGTGGCCAGATCGGCGCGAAGCATACCTGCAAACTCCGCAGGGCTCCGGGCGAGGGGGTCAGC
The DNA here is from genome assembly GCA_005798775.1 of Burkholderiales bacterium. Classification (GTDB taxonomy): domain Bacteria; phylum Pseudomonadota; class Gammaproteobacteria; order Burkholderiales; family Burkholderiaceae_E; genus SYIM01. Next base: position 6,828 of record SYIM01000272.1, on the reverse strand, counting down.
GCCCTGGGAGTTGAATTTTTCGATCACATCCTTGTGTGTGAGCAGTTCATTCACATCCTGATTGATTTTCCGAATGATGGCGGGCGGTGTCGCACCTGGCGCAAACAGACCGAACCAGGGCGCGACATCAAACTGACGCAGGCCCGACTCGGCGAGCGTGGGAATGTCGGGGAAGGTTGCCGATCGCCTCGCGCTGGTCACCGCCAGCCCTCTCAATTGCCCGCCGCGGAGCAAGCCCGCCACCGACGGCAGACTGGTGAAGACCATATTGATCTGCCCGCCCATCAGGTCCTGCATGGCGGGGGCTGCGCCCTTGTAGGGAACATGGGTCAGACGCGTGCCGGTGTTCATCGCAAACATGACGCCCAGGAGATGGTTGACGGATCCGTTACCCGCCGAGCCGAAGGTGAGCGTTCCCTTCCCCGCCTGGGTGACGAGTTCGGATACGGTCTTGAACGGCGCATCGGGCTTTGCCACCAGCACAAAGGGAAGCGTGGCCAGCGTGGCCACGGGCGCAAAATCCTTGACCGGATCAAACGGCAGGCGCTTGTAGAGCGCAGGATTGATGGCGTGCGACCCGGCATAGCTCATCAGCAGCAGATGACCGTCGGGTGCGCCCTGTGCAACCACCTCCATTCCAACATTGCCACCGGCGCCCGCGCGGTTTTCGACCACGACGGGCTGGGCCCATTTTTCGCTCAGCTTCTGCGCGACCACCCGCGCGAGCGCATCCGATGCGCCCCCGGGGGTTTGCGGCACGAGGATGCGCACCGTCTTGGTTGGAAAGTCCTGCGCCTGCAATGCCGGCGGCAAGAGCGCGAACAGGCAGGCGATCACAGAGAGCCAAAGAAGACGCACCATGAAGAATCTCCTTGAACAGCAGGTAACCACGTTGGGGACCAGCCCCGCGCGCGACCGGTCAATCAAGCCGTATGTTCGCATCCCGGATCACCCTTGACCACTTTTCGGTATCGCGCGCAAGCACGGTCGCGAATTCATCCGGCGTATTGCCCACAAACTCGGCGTTGTAGCTACGGATGCGCTCCAGAATCTCGGGAGCCTGCAACGCGGTCACTACATCGCGACGAATGATATCGATCACCGCCCGCGGGGTGGCCTTGGGAACCACCAGTGCATACCAGGATTGCACCTCGTAACCGGGGTAGCCGGCCTCGGCGATGGTGGGAATGTCGGGACGATCGGCATGGCGTGTAGCGGCCGTGGTGGCAAGAATGCGGATCCGGCCGCTCTTAACGAAGGGACCCGCGGTGGAATAGCCAGTGATCATGGAATCGACTTCACCGCCTGCCACTGCATTGATGGCCGCCTGAGCACCCCGATAGGGTACGTGCAGCACATCAACCCCCGCCATTGACTTCAGTAGCTCGAGCGCCACATGACCGGCACTCCCTTCCCCCCAGGAGGCCAGCTTCGCGACGCCCGAGCCCTTGCGGGCAAGCGCCACATAGTCGGCCACGTTAGCCACCGGCAGGCCATCGCGTACCACCAGAACAAACGCCTGACGCAGCATGATCGTCACCGGAGCAAAATCCCGCGCTGGATCAAACCGTGCTGTATTTTTGTAGAGCTGCGGCGCAATCGCGAGCTGATCTGGCAGTCCCACCAGAATGGCGTAGCCGTCGGGGGCGGCATTCGCAACGTGATCGGCCGCGACGCGGCCACTTCCGCCGGGCCGGTTTTCGACCACCACGGGCTGGCCCCAGATTTCACGCAAACGCTCGGCCACCATCCTGGGAATGATGTCGGTCAGCGCGCCCGGCGGATAGGGCACCACGATCCTGACCGGACGAGAAGGAAAACCCGCCGCGGCTGACTGCGCCCAGACCGCTGGCGCCGTCGTCGCTGCCGCTACGGCCCCCATATTCATCAGGAATCTGCGTCGCATGACTGTTCGCCTTATGTTGATGAATCCGCCCTGCCGGAGACGAGGTTTTCTGTCTCAGCGGTTCCGAACGACCTTGTTCCTCAACACCCCCAGACCGCTTACTTCCAGTTCCACCACATCGCCGTCGTTCAGAAACTTGCCCAGTTCGAGCCCGCAGCCACTGCCCACCGTGCCAGAGCCAAAAAATTCACCGGCGCGAATTCGTTCATCGGTCGACACATGTTCGATGAAATCTTCGAAGCGGAACCGCATGTCGCGACTGGACCCCCGAGACCACTCCTCGCCATTGACCCGCGCCACCATCGTGAGGTCATAGGGATCGGCGATTTCGTCAGCGGTGACCAGCCAGGGGCCCAGCACATTGCCCGTGTCAAAGTCCTTGCCTTTGCAGGGACCGAGACTGCCCGCCATCTCGGCCATCTGCGCATCACGGGCGCTGAAGTCGTTGAAAATGCACCAGCCGAAAATAAAGGGTGTCGCCTCGGCCCGGCTTACGTTCTTCCCGTCTTTTGCGATCACGCAGCCGAACTCGAGCTCGTAGTCCATCACCGATGAATAGCGTGGCCAGACCACATCGGTGCCGGTCCCCACCACACTGAAGCGATTGCACTTGTAGTAGATGGGCTGCCGATACCAGACCTCTGGTAGTTCGACCTTGGCGGGGTCGCTGGGCATGCCCGCAATGCCCAGCAGATGACGATTGGCGCGCGCCTGCCGCAGATGCTTTTCGAAAGACAGAAAGTCACGCATCTGCCGCGGCTCAGGAAGTGGCGCACGCAACCGGACCTGCTCGATTCCGTGACGCACCGCACCCCGATGCTCAGCCTCCCGCGCGCGCTCGAGCCCGGCTGGCCCCGCATCGATCAGATCCAGCATGCTGCGAAACACCGCGGACGTATCGGCTACGGTGAAGTCGATCACCGACCGACCGTCGTCCACCACCGAACCAATATGCTCGGCGCCGTCCTGCGTAAAAAAGCTGACCAGTTTCATGGCTGAGTTCCTGGGGTTTACTGCGCCTTGATGGCTGCGCTTTTGGCGAGGGCGATATAGCCGTCCAGTTCCTGCGCCATCTGTGCCTGGAATGCAGCGAGCCCCAAACCCACCGGCTCATTGCCCGTGTTGAGCACTTTCTCACGGAACTCGGCGATCTGGAGAATGCGGATGAGCTCGGCATTCAGCCGCCCCGACACCGCAGGGGGCATGCCTGCTGGCCCAAGGAGCCCCAACCAGGTCTCGCTCCCCAGACGCAGCCCCAGCACCTCCACATCGCAGTCTGCATTCAGATGTCCAAAGCGCCGGCGGTAGGTCTCCTCGAAACTCTCCCGGAACGCGGCCGCACCTTTCCCCTTCGCGTAAGCGGCACGAACCGTATGGGTCTGGCCGCGATAGCGCGCCTCCAGCCAGTGCTCGAAATAGGCCGACGGCGCCTGCAGTTCAGCCGCCATGGTGGTTCTGGCGGACTGCTCCAGCTGGTTGAATTCATGATCGACGGCGGACAACGCATCGTCGCTCAGCGCCGACACCAGAGTGCGCGCGAGATCGATCCGGGCCCCCGCAATCAGCATGCCGATCGTAGAAAAATTACCCGGATGAGGCGGTACCACTACCGTCGGGATGTGGAGCTGCCTCGCAAGCGTTAACCCGAAAAGCGGCCCGCCTCCACCAAACACCATCAGGGTGAAGTCGCGCACGTCGAGCCCACGCTCGATGGTGATTTCCTTGATCGCGCCGGCCATTGCCGCGGCGCTGAGTTCGAGGATCCCCTGCGCGGCAATATCGCGTCCGGTCTCGCCTTCATATTCCAGCGGCCGGGCAACGCGCGTTTCGATCGCTGCGGCCGACGCGGCGCGATCCAGACGCAGCCGCCCGGACAGGAAAGCGCCATCGCTGATGCGCCCCAGCACAAGGTTGGCATCAGTTACCGTAGGCTCGGTGCCTCCGCGCCCATAGGCCACCGGCCCGGGTTCGGAGCCGGCACTACGCGGCCCCACGGTGAGCCGACCCTGCGCATCGACGGCAGCAATGGAACCGCCCCCCGCGCCGACCTCGACAATATCGAGCACCGCCGTCTTGAGCGGAAAGCCACGCTCGTAGCCGCCCACGTAATAGATAGGCTGCACATCGAAGCGACCGTTCTGAATGAGCGCGCACTTGGCGGTGGTGCCGCCCATGTCAAAGGCAATGACTTTGGAAAGGCCCAGCGCGTTAGCGTATGCCGCAGCGCCAATACAGCCGCCGATCGGCCCCGACTCCACCAGCGCCACAGGCTGCTCGAGGGTACGCGCCACCGACAGCACACCGCCGTTGGAGCCCATCATGAAAAACGACCCCGCAAAGCCACGCTCGCGCAGCCGCGCATCGAACCCCTGGATGTAATCGCGCATCCGGCCGCCCACATAGGCATTGGCCACTGCGGTGGACGTACGCTCGTATTCATACCACTCGCGCGTGAGCGACGTGGACGCAGTGACATACACGCCGGGTAAGCGCTCGGCGAGCCGCGCAGCCACCCGCTCCTCATGCGCGGGGTTGGCATAGGCATTCAGAAACGACACCGCCACTGCGGCGACGCCGGCTGCGGCAAGCCGGCCGGCGAGCGCATCGATCTCCGCATCATCGGGCACCTGGGTGGGCGTTCCGTTGGCCGACATCCGCTCGGAGAGTTCGAATCGAAACGTCCGCGGGACCAGAGGCGGATCTCGCCGGTAGCCGAGCATGAACGGCACCGGCCGGTTACCGCGCGCGATTTCGAGCAGATCGCGAAATCCACGGGTGGTCACGAGCGCCGTTCGCGCCCCATTCCGTTGTAAAAGCGTGTTGATCACGAACGTGGTGCCGTGCTTGAGCAGACGCGCTTCGTCGAGCCCGACGCCTGTATCTCCCAATGCATCGAGCACGCCTTCAACAAGGTCGTCATAGCGCGTGAGCGACTTGCCATAGAGCACTCGACACTCATGCGCGTCATAGACGGCAATGTCGGTGAAGGTTCCGCCGGTATCAGCGGCCACCAGATAACGCATCCCTGTCTCCATTCAAATCGCGCCACGCTGCAAGTTCGAGACTGCCCGCGCGCCCCTACTTTGTCCAGGCGGAAACACCCGATAAAGGAGCGCGTAGGGCCCGGTACAATTCGGAATCCACCCAACGGAAACACCGTCCATGGCCGCTGTGATCACCCTGGATCAGCTCAACCGAGCCTCGCGCGAAGAATTTTCGCGTCTGCTCGACGGCACTTATGAGCATTCGCCCTGGATCGTGGAACGTGCCTGGGAAGCGCGCCCCTTCCCGACAGTCGCTGGGCTCAAGCTCGCGCTGATCGCTGCGGTCCGTGCGAGCGCCCGCGAGGAGCAACTCGCGTTGATCCGCGCACACCCAGAGCTCGCCGGCAAGGCCATGTTGGCCAATACGCTAACGAATGAATCCACTCTCGAACAGGGCAAGGCGGGCCTCACCCAGTGTACGCCCGAGGAGTTTAGCCTCATTCATTCACTCAACACCCGCTACAACCAGCGCTTCGGATTTCCGTTCATTCTCGCTGTGCGCGGACCGCGTGGCACCGGTCTCAACAAGCAGGCGATCCTCTCAGCCTTTGAGCGCCGCGTGGCCCATCACCCCGATTTCGAATTCAGCGAAGCCCTTCGCAATATCCACCGAATCGCAGAGATCCGCCTCGACGACAAATTCGGGACTGAACCCGCGCTCGGTCACCTGGTGTGGGATTGGGCCGGGGCGCTCGCCCGCCACAGCGATCCCGGGTTCGCCGAGCAGGGCCAGCTCACGGTCACCTACCTCACTGACGCGCATCGCGCCGTGGCCCGGCAACTTCACGATTGGATGCAATCCGACTGCGGCTTTGACGAGGTCAGCATCGATGCGGTGGGCAATGTAGTGGGCATCTATCACGGCTCCGACCCGAGCGCGCCCAGGTTATTAACCGGCAGCCACTACGACACGGTGCGAAACGGCGGCAAATATGACGGGCGGCTGGGTATCCTGGTTCCCATGGCCTGCGTGCGCGAGCTCGCGCGCAGCCACCGCCGCCTGCCCTTTGGCATTGAGGTCGTTGGTTTTGCCGAGGAAGAGGGCCAACGCTACAAGGCGGTCTTCCTGGGCTCGAGCGCGCTCACTGGCAGCTTCGATCCCGCCTGGCTCGACCAGCAGGATTCGGCAGGGGTCACCATGCGCCAGGCCATGGCGCAGGCCCGTCTGGATGTGAATCAGATTCCGTCGCTCAAACGTGACCCAGCCCGCTACCTGGGCTTTGTTGAGGTCCATATCGAACAGGGGCCGGTGCTAAACGACCGCGATCTTCCGCTTGGTGTGGTCACCTCGATCAATGGCAGCATCCGGTATGTCGGTAAGATCTTGGGCATGGCCAGTCACGCGGGCACCACGCCCATGGGCAGCCGGCGGGACGCGGCCGCCGCGGTTGCCGAATTCATCCTGTTCGTGGAACAGAGAGCAGCGGCCGAACCCGACCTGGTCGCCACAGTCGGCATCCTCGAGGTACCGGGCGGGTCGATCAATGTGGTGCCAGGGCGCAGCCGCTTCAGCCTCGATGTGCGCGCGACCACCGATCCGGTACGAAATACCTGTGCAAATGACCTGCTTCGCGAGCTATCGGCAATCTGCGCTCGGCGCGGCGTGAGCTTCCAGCTTGAAGAAACCATGCGGGTTGCCGCAGCACCCAGCGCCCCCGCCTGGCAGGCGCGCTGGGAACACGCAGTGAGTGCGCTGGGTCTACCCGTGTTTCGCATGCCCAGTGGCGCCGGGCACGACGCCATGAAGCTGCACGATCTGATGCCCCAGGCGATGCTGTTTGTTCGAGGTGAGAATTCGGGCATCAGCCATAACCCGCTCGAATCCACCAACAGCCACGATATCGATCTCACAGTGCGTGCGTTTCAGGACCTGATCGG
>SYIM01000271.1 GCA_005798775.1 Burkholderiales bacterium | reverse complement strand
GCGCGCCCGAGACGCCGGGTCGATGCCGCGGCGCGCGCAGGCGCTGGATGCGATTTCGCCTGAGCCCACGGTTTCGATGCACCCGGAGGTGCTGGCCCGGCTTGGGCTTGCGCCGGGTGATCGTGCCGTCGTGCGCTCACGCCGCGGAGCGATCCAACTGCGGGTGCGCGCCGATGCGGGGCTCGCACGCAGCGACGTGTTCATCCCGTTTGCTTTCGCCGAGGCCGCCGCCAACGCGCTCACCAACCCTGCGCTTGATCCAGCAGGCAAGATTCCCGAGCTTAAATACTGTGCGGTCAGGGTGGAGCCTGTGGGCGCGTAGCCCTGGCATCCGCCGTGCTGATTCTCAGCAGTCGGGCAGGTGGTCAGCACAGGTGTTCGGCTAGACTGATGGCCGGTCTGTAAAGGTCGCAGCGATGGGGAGAATCAATATGACAACAAGCAATGAACTTGAATTTGCACGCGCCCGAAAGGTGTTGGTCGGTGGCGTTAATTCCGCAGTCCGCGCATTTCGTGCCGTGGGCGGTACGCCGCGATTCATCGCACGCGCCGAGGGCGCCTACATGTGGGATGTCGAGGGCAAGCGCTACATCGACTACCTGGGATCCTGGGGGCCGATGATTGCTGGCCACTCGCATCCTCGCGTGATCGAGGCCGTGCAGAAGGCGGCAGTGCGCGGGCTCTCTTACGGCGCCCCCAACGTCATGGAAAGCGAGCTCGCCGAGCGGCTTTGCGCTCTGTACCCCCAAGTGGAGCGGGTACGTTTTACCAGCTCCGGTACCGAGGCTGCGATGTCGGCGATTCGCCTGGCACGGGGCTACACCAAGCGCGACCGCATCATCAAGTTCGAGGGTTGCTATCACGGCACAGCGGACAGCCTTCTGGTGAAGGCCGGGTCGGGGGCGCTTGCGTTCGGCACTCCCAGTTCGGCGGGCGTCCCGGCTGATCTTGCTCAGCACACCCTGGTCGCCCAATACAACGACCTGGCGAGCGTCGAGGCGCTGTTTGCCGCGCATCGGGACAGCGTCGCCTGCGTGATGGTCGAGCCCATGCCGGGCAACATGAACCTGATCCGTCCGGCAGCCGGCTTTCTCGAAGGACTGCGTATGCTCTGCACGCGTCACGGCGCGCTCCTCATTTTTGATGAGGTGATGAGCGGGTTCCGGGTGGCGCTCGGCGGTGCGCAGGAGGTGGTTGGTGTCCGGCCCGATATGAGTGCATTCGGCAAGGTGATCGGTGGCGGGATGCCTGTGGGCGCGATTGGCGGGCCGGCTGCGGTCATGGAGATGATGGCGCCGCTCGGGCCGGTCTATCAGGCGGGAACGCTCTCGGGCAACCCCATCGCGATGGCAGCGGGTCTTGCTACGCTCGACCTCATTTCGGCGCCCGGATTTTTCGCAACGCTCCATGCGCGGTGCGGCCAACTCGTTGACGGACTCAATGCGGCTGGTCGCGAAGCGGGCGTGCCCTTTAGCGCTCAGCATCAGGGCGGCATGGCTGGGCTTTATTTTCGCGCGACGCCGCCTGGCAGTTTTGCCGAAGCGCAGCAGCAGGACCTCGATCGCTTCAAGCGCTTCTATCACCTCATGCTGGAGGCAGGCGTATACCTGCCCCCTTCGCCGGTGGAGGCCTTCTTCTTCTCAAGCGTACATAGCGACGACGATATCGCGCACACGGTCACCGCGGCACGGCGCTCGCTCGCGGCGGTAGCCTGAGGCGTTCCAACAGCCGGGGAAACCCCGCACGGATGATGTACAACGCGTTCGCGCGGGGGCCGGCCTGCTCGCCGGGCTGTGCAGGTCCGGATGGCACTTGATCCGTCAGGCTGCTCGAGGATAGATGTCGGGCGCTGGGAATGGCGCAGCATCCGCGCCCAGTGTTTCTTCGATGCGCAGCGCCTCGTTCCATTTCGCTATTCGTTCGGAGCGTGCAAAGCTTCCAACTTTCAGTTGCGGCACACCCCAGCCCACAGCCAGGTGAACGATGCTCACGTCTTCGGTTTCTCCCGAGCGTGCTGACACGATCGCCCCCCAGCCCTCAGCCTGCGCCACGCGCCATGCGGCAAGGGTTTCTGAGACGGTACCGATCTGATTGGGTTTGAGCAGCGCCGCGTTACAGCAGCCGCTCTGCGCAGCCTCGCGGATTCGGGCTGCGTCGGTCACCAGAAAATCATCGCCCACGATCTGCACGCGTGCGCCGCAGCGCTCGGTAAACGCGCGCATGCCCTCGACATCGTTTTCGGCGAACGGATCCTCTACCGAAACGATGGGGTAGGCGTTGATCCAGGAGGCGAGCAGGTCGCCGAAGGCTTCGCGATCGAGCTTGCGGCCGTCAAGCTTGAGGCTGTAGTGGTGACCATCGAAAAACTGCGTGGCGGCTATATCCAGAGCAATCGCTACCTGGCCGGGCGCGGACAGCCCGGTGTCTTCAATGGCGCGGGCGAGCGTTTCGATGGCCGCTTCGTTCCCGTTGAAATCGGGCCACCAGCCCCCCTCATCGGCCACGCCGTAGACCGAGCCGCGGGCGGCCATCCGGGCGCCTGCTGCGTAATAGACCTCAGCGGTCCATTCGATGGCTTCGGCGAAACTGCGGGCGCCGGGAGCTACCAGCATGAAGTCCTGCAGATCGACACGTGCACCGGCATGAGCGCCGCCACCAAAAATCTGGACTTCGGGAAGCGGGAGCCGGGGTGCGGTGCCCGCAGCCCGCTCTCGCGCGAGGTGCTGCCAGAGCGGAATGCCGGCCGCCTGTGCGGCGGCCTGCGCGGCGGCGAGCGATACGGCCACAATGGCATTGGCGCCCAGGCGGCCTTTGTTCGCGGTGCCATCAAGTGTGATCATGGCCTGATCGATCGCTGACTGGTCCTCCACCGGCAGGCCTTTCAGTGCCTGCGCGATCGGACCGTTGGCGTTAGCAACTGCCTGACCGACATCGAGCCCGCGAAGCCGGCGACCCCCATCGCGCAGTTCGCGCGCTTCACCCGAGCCGGTGGAGGCACCCGCAGGCGCGATCGCACGGCCCGCGCCGCGCGCGGTGTGGACCTCAGCCTCTACGGTGGGGCGGCCGCGCGAATCCCAGACCCGACGGGCAAGGATCCGGGTGATGGGTGTTGTCATGACGAGATCTCCGTGCGCCACGCGTGCGCGAGGGCGGACAGCTGCACCACGGGGCTGGCGAGCCGCTGGCGGGCCACGCGACGAACCCGTTCACGCTGGGTGTCGGTGGTCAGGTATTCAACCGGTGATTTGCCATCTACCCGGGCAAGTAGCAGACCGGGCAGCAGTGCCGCCGCGCGGGCCTCGAGATCGGCCGCAGGCTCCCACTGAACATGCTCCAGGTAGGCGGTTGACAAGGTGTGGAAGCAATCAAGAAAGCGCGGTGCGGCCCCGGGCACCCACAGGCATTTCAGCAGCAGATGGTTGAGGCAGAAGGCGAGATCGAACGCGGGATCGCCATACCAGGCGCACTCTGCGTCCAGGAAGACTGGACCCTCCGGACCGCAGAGGATATTTTTCGGGCTGATGTCGCCATGCACCAGCGTGCGGTGCGTACCCGCTGTGGTCCGGACGAGCGCATGCAAGGCTTCGGCCCGATCAGGATGGCGGATTGCGGTGGCCTCTAGATAAGGCGCGAGCCGTAGCGCGTGAAAGAACGGACCGGTATCGAACCGCTCAGCGAGATCGGGCCGGTGAGCGGTGGCGCAGTGGATATCGGCGAGGGCCTGGCCCACCTGGGCGGCAAAACCGGGCACTGCCACGCCGCGGCTCAGTTCGTGTTTCCAGACTGGATAGCGTCTGGGCTCGAGGTAGTCCATCACAAAAAGCTGATCGGTTGCGCTATCGGCGATCAACGCGGGTACCAACCTGGGCTGGATGGCGGCCACCGTCTGTAGCCAAAGGAATTCGTAGCGGTTGCGCTCAACCGGCGCTTCCCAGACCTGACTCACCTTGAGACGCGCGAGCGCGCGCTTGACGCATACGGGGCCCGAGGGCAGATCGACGCGCCAGATGTCAGAGGACACGCCGCCGGCGAGGGGCTCGAGTGCGGCCCTCTCACCTGCACGAAGCAAACCGAGGCGGATAAGCGCTGCAGTCAGATCGGCAGCGGGCTGCGCCAGAGGGTCGCTGCCCGCCATCGTACGATCAGATCCGCTCGAAGACTGCGGCGATACCCTGGCCACCGCCAATACACATGGTGACCAGTGCGTAGCGACCCTGGATACGCTGCAATTCGTAGAGTGCTTTCACCGTGATGACCGCCCCCGTTGCACCGATCGGATGCCCGAGTGAAATGCCTGAGCCGTTCGGGGTGACCTTGGCCGGATCGAGATCGAGTTGGCGCGTGACCGCCAGGGCCTGAGCGGCAAACGCCTCGTTGGCTTCGATGACATCGAGGTCGGTGGTGCGTAGCCCCGCACGATCGAGTGCCTTGCGCGAGGCCGGTACCGGTCCGATACCCATGACGGCGGGATCAACGCCTGCGTGTGCGTAGGACACCAGCCGCGCAAGAGGCTTCAGGCCGCGGAGCTCGGCGGTGCGTCGTTCCATGAGCACGACCGCGCCGGCGCCGTCGTTGATGCCCGACGCATTGCCTGCGGTGACCGTGCCGTTTTCGCGCTGGAACACCGGCTTCAACTTTGCCATGTCCTCAATCGACACATCCGCGCGGAAATGTTCGTCGGCATTGAAAATGACGGGCCCTTTCCGTGATTTGAGCTCGACATCGAGGATCTGATCACGGAAGTAGCCGCTCTTCACCGCATGGGCTGCGCGCCGATGGCTTTCGACGGCGAGCGCATCCTGGTCTTCGCGGCTGATCTGCCACCGCTTGGCCACGTTCTCCGCAGTGACCCCCATGTGGATACGACCAAACGGGTCGTGCAGCGCGCCGGTCATCATGTCGAGCAGCTGTCCGTCGCCCATTCGCTGGCCCCAGCGCGCCGTGGGCAGAATGAAAGGCCCGCGGCTCATCACCTCGGCACCGCCGCCGATCGCAACATCAGCGTCACCCAGCATGATGGTCTGTGCGGCGCTCACGATCGCCTGCAGGCCTGAGCCGCACAGACGGTTGAGCGTAAGCGCCGGCGTATCTTTCGAAAGGCCGCCCTCGATGGTGGCCACCCGCGCGAGGTACATGTCGCGCGGTTCAGTGTTCAGCACGTGCCCGAACACCACATGGTGC
>SYIM01000270.1 GCA_005798775.1 Burkholderiales bacterium | reverse complement strand
GCTACGGCATGCTGGTTGGCCCGACCAGCAGCCGTGCGGAGATTGAGACCTTTCGTGAGGTGCTGAAGGCCAATCCCTCCAACTACATTGCGCAGCCCACGCTCGCGCTCTCCTCGTGTCCGACTTTTGTCGAGGAGGGCGTTGCGCCGCGCTACATCGATCTTCGCCCCTTCGGGTTGGCGGGGCGCGAGGTGAGGATGGTGCCGGGGGGGCTCACGCGAGTGGCGCTACGGCGCGGCTCGCTGGTGGTGAATTCTTCGCAGGGCGGCGGCACCAAGGACACCTGGGTGCTGGCGCAGGCAGCGGCAGGGGACAATGTCTGATGCTCTCGCGTGTGGCCGCCAATCTCTACTGGATGTCGCGCTACCTCGAGCGGGCCGAAAGCATGGCGCGCATTCTGGATGTGGGCCAGTCGCTCGCGCTCCTGGCAGGCCGCTCAGGCGACCCGCGCTCGGCGATCGAGCCGCTGGTGATCACCGATACGCTCGCCGCGTTTCGTGCAGGGGGCGGTTCGCCCTCGCCCGATGAGGTGGCGCGGTTTCTCGCCTGGGACACCACAAACCCTTCCAGCATCGTCAACTGTCTTCAGACGGCCCGCGAAAATGCGCGATCCGTGAGGGGCTCCATCACCTCCGAGATGTGGGAGAACATCAACGACACCTGGCTGCAATTACAGCGCTATCGTGGAGCGGGCAGTCCGGTTGAGTCCTCGTTCTTTGACTGGGTGAAGGAACGCAGTCACATGTTCAGGGGTATCACCAGTGCAACATTGCGGCAGGACCAGCCCTATCTTTTTATCCGGCTGGGCACCTTCATCGAACGTGGCGATAACACCGCGCGGATCCTGTCGGTGAAGCAGGCGCCCGGCTCTTTGGGTCCGGAAGAAGATGGTCTGTCAGGCTACTACAGCCTGAGCGCGGTGCTACGCTCGGTGAGCGCTTTTGAGGCCTACCGTGACACGTATCGCGACACCATCGATGCACGGCGGGTGGCGGAATTGCTGATTTTTGATGCACGGTTGCCGCGGTCGCTGCGTTTTTGCGTTGAGCAGGTGGACCGGATCCTTCAGGACCTCCCCGAGCAGCCAGGCCGGTTGCCGCGCCGGCTGGCAGCGATTCTTCGCTCCCGGCTGGCCTACGGCGTGCTCGACGAGGTCTACTCGTATGGTCTTCACGGCTTTCTGGAGCGGTTTTTGCGCGAAAACGTTCGCCTGGGGGACGCGCTGAACATGGCCTACCTCGAGTTGAAGTAGTCTTCCAGGGCCATGCGGATCGAAGTTGACCATACGACGCTGTATCAGTATTCGGGCAAGGTGGCCCGAAGCACGCAGATACTGAGGCTCCAGCCGGTCACCGGACGGGGTCAGCGCGTGCTCGACTGGCGGGTGGAGCTACCCGCTCGGGCAGTGAGCTTTACCGACTCGTTCGGAAATTTCACCTACGTGCTCACGCTCGATACCGAGTACGACTCGCTGCGAATCCGTGCCCAGGGTCGGGTTGAGGTGGACGCCCACCGTGCTTCCGATCCCATCGAACCGATCAACCCGCTCGTATTCCTCCGTCCCACGGCGCTCACGTCGCCCGATGCTGCGCTGACCGAGTTCGCTCGCGCTGAGCAGGCTGCGATTGCGCGCGATACTGGCGCCGGGCTCACCGGACTGATGCTTGCCGTCGCCGAGCGCATGCCTTATCGGTCGGGCAGCACGTCGGTGAGTCATACCGCAGCCGATTCGTTTGCGCTCGGTGCTGGCGTCTGCCAGGACCACACGCATGTCTTTATCGCGTGTTGCCGTGTGCTGGGCGTTCCCGCGCGCTATGTGAGCGGATATGTCGACCCGGTGGGCGATCAGCCGGCGACCAGTCATGCCTGGGCGGAAGCCTGGGTGGGGGGACGCTGGATGAGTTTTGATGTCAGCAATCGGCGCGCTGATGAAGCGGGATATCTGCGACTTGCGGCCGGGCGCGACTATCTCGATGCCTGCCCGGTACGCGGCGTTCGCGCGGGGGGTGCCGAAGAGCTGTTGACCGTACACGTCACTGTAAAGGTACTCAACCCATGACCTATTGCGTTGCGATGTCTCTCGATGAGGGATTACTGTTTGCATCCGACTCCCGTACCAATGCCGGACTCGATCACGTGTCCACGTTCAGCAAGATGAGCATTTTCGAGCGGCCAGGCGATCGTGTGATCGTGCTGCTCAATTCGGGCAATCTGGCCACCACGCAGAGCGTGGTGAGTCGCCTTGGAAAGATGCATGCGCAGGCGCAGCCAAGCGGCGGTTTGATGGGTGTGGATTCCATGTTCGATGCAGCCCGGCTGGTGGGTGAGGAACTGCGCTCGGTGATCCGCATGCAGTCTGGCGACGGGCCCGATCAGAGCAGCGTCGATTTCAGCGCCATGTTTCTGGTGGGAGGGCAGATTGTAGGCGAAATGCCGCGGCTCTTTCTGGTGTATCCGCAGGGCAATTGCATTGAAACCAGCGCCGATACGCCGTTCTTTCAGATTGGAGAAAGCAAGTACGGCAAACCCATCATCGACCGCGTGGTGGGCACGAACACCGCGCTCGATGAAGCGCTCAAGTGCGCGCTGGTTTCATTTGATTCCACTATGCGAAGCAATCTGTCGGTGGGGCTGCCGATTGATCTCGCCATGGTTCGGCGTGATGCGCTCGCGGTGTCGTTTCGGCACCGGATCGATTCGGGCGATGCCTACTTTGGGGCGCTGCGCAACGGCTGGAGCCAGGGGCTCAGGCGGGTATTTAACGAACTGCCTGCGCCCGAGTGGTTCAAGGTTTAGACCGCCGCATTCAATCTGACTGCGCGGCCAGCATTTCACGCGCGTGCTTGCGCGTGGTAGCGGTGATTTCGACGCCCCCCAGCATGCGCGCGATTTCCTCCACGCGTTCGGCGCGGGCAAGCAGATGAGCCCGGCTGAGTACACCGCCCACGTGGTGCTCTCGGCTGACCCGGAGCTGCTGGTGCGCGCGCGCCGCAACCTGCGGAAGGTGGGTCACACAGAGCACCTGGCAGTTGGCGCCAAGCTTACGCATGAGGTTGCCAATCACTTCGGCAACCGCGCCACCGACACCCGCGTCGGCCTCGTCGAAAATCAGCGTGGGTACGGGGTTGCTTTGTGCGGCCAGCACCGAAATGGCCAGTCCGATTCGCGAGAGTTCGCCGCCTGATGCGACTCGGGCGAGCGGCCGCGCAGTGCCTGCCGCGTGTCCGGCGATGCGAAACTCGATGGCATCGGCGCCGCTGGCGGAGGCTGGGGAGGCCTCGAGTGCGATCTCAAGCCGCGTTCCCCCCATGCCAAGCTCGCCCAGCAGCCGGCAGACGCCGTCGGCGAGTTTGCGTGCAGCCTTGCGGCGCTCGGTTGAAAGTAACGCTGCGGCTTTGTCGAAGTGGGCTCTTGCGTCGGCCGTGCGACGCTCGAGAGCCTCCAGGTCTTGTGCGCGTTCGAGTTCAGCGAGGCGTTGCCGCATGACGATGAGTTCACCTGCCAGTGATTCGGGCGCGAGCCGCAGCTTGCGCGCCGCTGAGAAGGCCGCGCTGATTCTCGCTTCGACTTCCTCGAGGCGAGCCGGGTCGAGGTCGACACGGCGCGAGTAGGCGGCGAGCGCCGAAGCGGCCTCCTCGATCTGGATTCGGGCGCTTTCAAGGAGTTCCAGCGGTTCGCGCAGCCGTTCGTCGAGCGCCTGAAGCGGCTGTAAACGAGCGGCGATGGTGTCCAGCTGGGCTGTCATGGGGGCGTCACCGTCGTTCAGGGCCTCCGATGCCCCGAGCGTGTCGGCCAGCAGTGAAGCGGCGTGCGATAGCCGTTTCTGCTCTGTGTTCAGCGTTTCCCAGTCGCCCTCGGCAAGCCCCAGGGGTTCGAGTTCAGTGATCTGCCATTGGAGTCGCTCACGCTCGAGCGCCTGCTCGCGGCCACCCGCGCGCGCAGCGGCAAGTTCGCGCTCGAGCGCCTGCCAGCGCTCAAACAGGACGCCCACCGCGGATACGCTGCCCTCGAGCGCGCCGAACGCATCGAGCAGCTCGCGCTGCGCGCCGCTTCGAAGCAGCGACTGCGCGGCATGCTGGCCGTGCACATCAACCAGCTGCTCGCCCACCTCGCGGAGCAGCGCGGCGGTGGTGGGCTGCCCGTTGATCAGCGCGCGCGACCGCCCGTCGGCTTCGACGATTCGCCTCAGAAGCAATTCACCCGGATCACCGGTGAGATCGCGCTCGGCGAGCCAGGTATCGAGGCTGGGATGGCTCTGAAAGCGTGCGCTGATGTCAGCACGCGGACGAGTATCTCGGATCACCCCAGCATCGCCGCGGGCGCCCAGAGCCAGTCCAAGCGCATCAAGCAGGATGGATTTACCTGCGCCGGTTTCTCCGGTGAGCGCGGTAAAGCCTGTGCCGAACTCGATATCTGCCGAGTCGACGATGACGAAATCGCGCAGATGCAGCGACAGCAGCATGGTCTGGACAGCCTGCCTGCAACCTAGTCGGCCTCGCCCGGGCGCTGGAGGGAGCTGGGCAGCTCCTGCCAGTTGAGTTTGCCGCGGAGCGTTGCGAAGTAGCTGTAGCCCGGTGGGTGCAGAAAGCGCGTGGTAAATGGCGCACGTTCGATGTGAATACCATCACCGATCTGCAGGTCGGTGAAAACCTGCATGTCGCAAGCCACCCGAGGCTCGCGCCCGCCCACCACGCGCACGACGATGGAGACATTGTCGGGAAGCGAGATGGGGCGGTTGGACAGCGTTTGCGGGGCGACCGGAACCAGTACCAGCCCCTGAAGAAGAGGGTGAAGGATGGGCCCATTGGCCGACAGCGCGTAGGCGGTGGAGCCCGTGGGTGTGGCCACGATCAGGCCGTCTCCGCGCTGGGTGTACATGTATTGGCCATCGACCTCGACCTGGAGTTCGATCATGCCACTGCGTGAGGAGCGGCTCACCACCACGTCGTTGAGGGATAACTCGCGCCAGACGGTTTCACCGTTGCGTTGTACCCGCGAGACCAGAAGCGAGCGCTCTTCGGAATAGAAGTCGCCCTCGAGGATGATGCCCAGTGCGGGCCGCCAGCCGGCCAGTGCGATGTCTGTGATGAACCCCAGCCGGCCATGATTGATGCCGACCACCGGAATACCGAAGGGCGCGAGCAAACGCGCCACGCCCAGCATGGTGCCGTCGCCGCCCACCGCGACGGCGAGGTGAGCCTGGTGGCCGATCTGCTCGGCGCTGAGCACCTGCCAGTTGCCCGGGCCGATTGAGGTGGCGGTGTTCTGGTCAAGCAGGACATCGATCCCACGTTCGGAAAGAAACGCTGCGATATCGCGGACTGAGGCGCCGACCGAAGGGGTCTGGAGCTTCCCGACCAGCGCAACTTTGGTGAAAGGTATGGTCATGGCGACGATTAGAGCACAAGCCCGCTCGGCATGTGGCCGCCCGGAACCGCTGTCTGAACTAGTCCTGGCGCGTCGCCGAAGGCTTGTGGAGGGCTCCGGTTTCCTACAGGCCCTGGTTCCTGCTCCGCGCTGACGGCGGGCGCTTGCGTCGCGACGCCTTCAGCCTAAAATAAGCCCGATGCTTGATAAACGCGCTCAAACACTCCTGAAGGCACTGGTCGAACGCTATATCGCCGATGGTCAGCCCGTAGGGTCGCGCACGTTGTCCAGGCAGACAGGAATCGATCTGTCGCCCGCCACGATCCGCAACGTGATGGCCGATCTCGAGGAACTCGGGCTGATCCACAGCCCGCACACGTCGGCCGGGCGAGTGCCGACGCCCCGCGGGTACCGCATCTTCGTTGATACGCTCCTCAAGGTCCAGCCGCTTGAATTGGGCGAAACCGCCCAGATCAAGGGCGGCATTCGCGCCGACGAGCCGCAACGGGTGTTGAATACGGCAGCCGCGCTCCTGTCCAGCCTCTCCCATTTCGCGGGCGTGGTGATGATTCCGCGCCGTACCTCGCTGTTTCGTCAGGTCGAGTTTCTGCGACTTTCTGAGCGTCGCATTCTGCTCATCATCGTCACGCCTGAAGGGGATGTGCAGAATCGCATTCTCGCCACCGAACGCGATTACTCACCCACGCAGCTTATCGAAGCGTCTAACTACCTGAATGCGCATTTTGCGGGGCGCGAGTTGGAGGCGATCCGCCTTAATCTCAGGAATGAACTGAGTTTGCTTCGCGATGACATCACCAGCCTGATGACCACCGCCATCACCGCGAGCGAGCAGGTCCTCGCCGAAGACAACCAGCCGGTTGTGATCTCGGGGCAGCGCAATCTTCTCGGGGTGGCCGACCTGTCCGATAGCATGGATCGCCTGCGACAGCTCTTTGATCTGTTCGAACAACGCACCCGGCTCTTCGAGCTGCTCGACTCATCAAGCCGCGCTCAAGGCGTGCAGATCTTCATCGGCGGCGAGTCCGAGCTGGTCCCCATGGACGAGCTGAGCGTGGTGGTTGCCCCCTACAGCGTCGATGGCCGGATTGTCGGCACGCTGGGCGTGATCGGGCCCACGCGCATGGCCTATGAGCGCGTCATCCCAATTGTTGACATCACCGCAAAGCTAGTCTCGAGCGCGCTGACGCACCACGTATAGTGGTGGATATTGTCCAACTTCAGCGGTTTTCTCATGGCCCGGTACAGCGCCGCGAACGCCTTCGACCACTCCATGCCCGAGCGCACAGCGGTTTTGCTGGTACAACTCGGCACGCCTGATGCGCCCGAAACCAGCGCGGTCCGCCGTTATCTGCGGGAATTTCTTTCCGACCCCAGAGTGGTCGAAATCCCGAAACTGGTGTGGGCACTCATTCTGAACGGTATCATCCTTACGGTGCGGCCGGCGAGGTCTGCCGAGAAATACGCCATGATCTGGACCGACGAGGGCTCACCGCTCGCAGTGCATACGGCCAATCAGGCACGCAGGCTTGGGCAAGCGCTCGAGGCCAGGGGCCAGTCAGTTGAGGTGGCGTGGGCCATGCGCTATGGCCGCCCCGCTATTACTCAGGTGATGCGGGAGATGCGTGAGCGCAATGTCACGCGTCTCCTGGTGTTGCCGCTCTATCCGCAGTACGCCGCCTCAACCACAGCAACCGTTTTCGATGCGGTGTTTTCCGAACTGGCAGGTTGGCGAAATCAGCCCGAGATGCGGACAATCCGTAATTTCCACGACTATGGCCCATACATTGAAGCGCTTGCCCGGCATGTTGAAGCCTACTGGGCCCGCGAGGGCAAACCCGATGTGCTGATGATGAGTTTTCATGGCGTGCCGCGGCGATCACTGCTCCTCGGTGACCCCTACCACTGCGAGTGTCTGGTCACCGGGCGTCTTCTTGCCGAGCGGTTGCAGCTTGCACCCGAGCAGTTTCGCGTCACGTTTCAGTCGCGGTTTGGCAAGGCTGAGTGGCTGCAGCCCTACACCGATCGCACGCTTGAAGAGTTGGGCGCACAAAAAACCGGCCGCGTCGATGTGGTGTGCCCGGGATTTGTATCCGATTGCCTTGAAACGCTGGAAGAAATCGCGATCGAGGGCCGCGAAACCTTCATCGCCGCTGGCGGCTCCGATTACCGTTACCTGGGCTGCGTCAACGATTCTGCAGAGTTCATTTCGGCGCTTGCGCGCCTGGTGGAGCGGCATGTCGCGGGGTGGCCTGGCACGCCCGCCGAGCCAGCCTGCCCCCATGCCGCATTGGCTAAGCGACGGGAGCGCGCCGTTGCGCTTGGCGCTGAGCGCTGAACGCTCCTCTTCGCGGCAGGGCTTGAAACGCCGACGATAATCCCCATTTCGTCAAACACGGGGGCCGATACAGGTCTCGGCTGCTTTCTGGTGTGCTCGAGCGTTTCGTGGCAAGTCTCTGTTCTTAAAGGTTTTGTCAATGACGGAATCCGATAAACCCGCCGCGGGTGCGGCCCCGCAGTCCGATCCGGCTACCGCGGGCCCTGGATCGCAGCCGCAAGCGTCGGCCGGTTCGGCCGGCGCAGTACCCGGGTCGGGACACGCGGCGGGCACCTCGCCCGCTGACGGTTCGGCAGCGGCCTCGGCGGACGCGGCGCCCTCGTCGCAGGAGACGCTCGCGCGGGCACAGGCTGAGGCGATCGAATTTCGCGATCTCTACTTGCGCGCGAAGGCCGATATCGAAAACATCCGGCGCCGGGGTCAGGAAGACGTCGCCAAAGCGCACAAGTTTGCGATCGAGGGTTTCGCTGAAAGCCTGCTGCCGGTTCGGGATAGTCTGGAAATGACGCTCGCCAATGCGGCGGCCTCGCCCGAAAGCCTCAAGGAAGGGGTGGATGCCACCCTTCGGCTGCTGGTATCGGCCTTTGAGCGGGCCCGCGTCACCGAGCTCAACCCCGTGGGGCAGAAATTCGATCCCAATCGGCATCAGGCCATCTCGATGGTGCCGGTAGCTTCCACCAACCCGCCTGTGGCCACCAACCACGTGGTGGCGGTCCTGCAGAAAGGTTTCCTCATCAACGACCGCGTACTGCGACCTGCGATGGTTACGGTTGCGCAAGGCTGATGCGCACCTGCAGTCGCGCGCGCCCGTCTCGATTTTTGAACGTCCAACCACCCACCTGATTGTCTGTTGTCGGCCAGTTGCCGGCCCCTTCATCGATTTCCTGAGGACCTTCTCATCATGGCCAAGATCATCGGCATCGACCCAGACAGACGTTCACCGCGAGGGACCACGTGGCAGCCTGGGACGACGTCTGGATCGGCCTACACTTGCGCATGCCGCCATCGTCATCGTCCTCTCCCGAGAGCTC
>SYIM01000269.1 GCA_005798775.1 Burkholderiales bacterium | reverse complement strand
CGCCACACCTCGCAGTTCGCGCCCGGTAAGAATTTTTATCGTACCGGCGGTTTCGGTCCCTGGATGGTCACCGCCGACGAAATCCCGTTCGGCACGCTCATGACACTCAGCGCCCGTTTGAACGGCCAGGAAATGCAGCGAGCCACGACCGACATGATGCTACATGACATCGCGCGTCAGATCGCCTATGTGTCCACCGTGGCGCCGCTCGAGGCGGGCGATGTGATCGTGACTGGCACCCCGGGTGGCGTCGGCGCGCGCCGCACGCCGCCGGGCTGGATGAAGGACGGTGATGTGATCGAAATTGAAGTTGATCGCGTCGGGATCCTGCGCAACACCATCGCGGTCGACTGACCATTCTCGCGCGGGCGGACCTCTGGTCGCTCGCGCACCCCCTCGCCCCCAATGCCCCAGACCCAGCCACCACCACAGGGACTCGGGACAGCCTACTACTACCCACCATCATGATCATTTACGCCGCGACGATTTTCGTCAGCGCCTTCATCCTGTTTCTGGTTCAGCCCCTGATGGCCAAACAGATCCTGCCGTGGTTCGGCGGATCTGCCGCAGTCTGGACCACCTGCATGGTGTTTTTTCAGGTCGCGCTGCTAGTGGGCTATGCCTATGCCGACGCGAGCATTCGCTGGTTCAAACCCCGCACGCAGGTGATTGTGCACGGCGCGCTGGTGGCGATCAGCCTTGCAGCGCTGCCCATCATTCCCGATGCGGCGTGGAAACCGCTGGGCGACGAAGATCCCACCTGGCAGATTCTCGGCCTCCTGATCGCCACCATCGGTATGCCTTACCTGCTGCTCTCGACCACCGGCCCGCTAGTTCAAGCCTGGTTTGCGCGAAGCTTCCCTGACGGTACGGTCTACCGGCTGTTTGCGTTATCCAACTTCGCCTCGCTCCTTGCGCTGGTGGGCTACCCGTTCCTGTTCGAGCCCTGGATTCCTACTCGCATTCAGACCTGGGTCTGGAGCGGCGCCTATGCTCTCTTTGCCATCCTGGTGGTGGCGGCTGCATTCCAGTCGCTGCGGCCGTCCGCACGCACCGGCGCCGCACCGGCTAGCCCAGGCCGGCCGCCGGAAAAAACTGGAGCGAACGCCAGCGCACACCCGGGCGCGCACACCGATTCCAGCATCCCGATCTCTGCGCCCGGGCAGACGCTGGTCGGTGATGGCTCGGCCCCTGGCGCGGCTCAACAGCTGTCGTGGCTGATTTTCTCGGCACTCGGTTCCTACCTGCTGCTCGGCGTCTCCAACCACATCACGATCAACGTCGCGTCAATCCCGTTTCTATGGCTGCTGCCACTGACGCTATATCTGATCACCTTCATCCTTTGCTTCGAGGGACGGGGATGGTACAGCCGCCGCATGTTCGTTGTGCCGCTGTTTGCTCTGCTTGCCGCCATGGCATGGGGGTTGCACGCAGAGGGCGAGGTGCTTCCCATCCTCATCGAAATTCCGCTCTATTCGGCGGGGCTGTTCGTCTGCTGCATGTTTGCCCACGGCGAACTCGCCGCGATGCGGCCGGCACCTCGCTGGCTCACGCGCTTTTATCTCATGCTGTCGCTGGGTGGCGCGCTGGGGGGACTACTGGTCGGCATCGTGGCGCCCAAGCTCTTCAGCGGCTACTGGGAAGTGGGAATCGGCCTGATTGCAACAGCGCTCGCTGCCCTCTGGGTCGTGCGGCGGGCTGCGTTGGCGCTACGCCTTGCAGCGGTAGCAATTGTGGGCGTTTGTACCGTGTACGTGTGGTTGTACGTGGATTCAATGGTGTCGGATGCGCGGCTTATGTCGCGCAACTTCTATGGATCGTTACGCGTGAAGGATGAAGGGTTAAGCATCGACCGTGATGCCACGCGCAATCTACTGCACGGCGTCATCCTGCATGGCAAACAGTTCCTGGCACCCGCTCGCCAGAATGAGCTCACCACCTATTACGGGCCCACCTCAGGCGTAGGCCGCGCCATTGCGCTATGCCAGCGGGAGGGGCCAGTCAAGGTGGGTGTAATCGGCTTGGGTACCGGCACGCTGGCTGCCTGGGGGCGACCGGGAGATACCTTCCGCTTCTACGAACTCGACCCTGAGGTGATCGAGGTCGCGAAAACCCACTACAGCTTTCTTCGTGATTCGAAAGCCCGTATCGAGACAGTGACCGGCGACGCACGGCTGCAGCTTGAACGCGAACCCGTGCAGGGTTTTGATGTGCTGGTGGTTGATGCGTTCTCGAGCGACTCAATCCCCGTGCATCTCATCACACGCGAAGCCTTGGCCGCCTATCTTCGGCAGCTAAAGCCCCAGGGAATCGTGGCCTTTCATGTTACCAACCGATTCCTGAAACTCGCGCCGGTGGTCGCTGGCCTCGCGCGTGAGGCAGGGCTCCATGCCGTGCGCGTGTTCGACCGTCCGGAGGGCGATGTGCCCTTCAACAACACCGACTGGGTACTGGTGTCTCGCGATCCGGCGCTCGAACGCGCGCCAGCCCTTCAGGGCGCTACCACTGCTTTCGAGACCATTCCGGGGCTGCGCCCATGGACTGACGATTACTCGGCGCTGTTCAGGGTGTTGAAGTAAGCGACCTGCACCACCCGCTTCCCGCCTGGCCTGAGATCACCGGCCGGGAGGGAAGGCATCCGACACACAACGGGCACTGTACCTAGATCGTGACCACCCGGCGGCGGCGCATATTCCACATAAAGAGCGCCACCACGACAATCAGCGTGGGTACCAGAAGCAGGTTGACCAGCCTGGTATTTCGCTGAAGCGACTCGCTTTCTGCACGCAGCTCGCGACGTACATCCTTCAGTTCGCGGCGCGCCTCGGCGCTTTTCTTGCGGAACTCGTCCAGCTCAGTCTGCTGCTCGGCGGTCAGCGTGCTGGTGCTGGCGTTGGGCCCGCGCGCCTTTTGTAACTCCTGCAACTTCTGCTGGGTTTTCTGCAGATTTTCCTCAAGCTCGGCGATCCGCCCGATGTAGTCTTGAGCCGCGCGCGCTTCCATCTCGTTGATGAGCGTAAACGGGCGCGACACCACCGCACGCGCACGCGCCCGGATGAGATCGGTGGCACCAGCCATCTGATCGATGACCGCTTGAGCGAAGGCAAGATTGCCGTTGGCGGGCACCACGATCCGCCGGCCGAACACCTCGCCGATCTGAACGGCTGCGCCGTCCTGCACAAAGTCACTATCGCCGACCAGCACTACTGCGCCTTCGGCTGTGGCTTCCTTCAGCCGCTGCTCGGGACCCTCCTTGATGCCGTCTGGGTAAGCGGTTGGGAACTTGCCCAGCAGCTTGATCGCGATCGACTGCTCGGTGCCACTCGGCCTGAAACCGCGCACCGATTTTTCACCTGGTTCGGCTGCAATGGCCGACTCGATCATCATGGAGACCTGGGACGAGCGCAGCAGCACGCTTTGCGTGAGCCCTGACACGGGCTTGCCGCCAAACGCGCCGCTAAACGCAAAGAGCAGGCGTCCGACGCCCTGTGTGGCCACTTCGTCAGAGTTCATCGCTTCATCCTGCAGCGTGAGCACCGCAGGCATGGCACGAGGACCTGCGCCGGACAGATAACGCAGGTCGGCGATCACTTTGTCCTCTTTGTAATCGATTCCCCAGGCTTTCAACAGAGGCTCGAGCGATGACGAGGTGCCGCCGGGCGAGCCCATCATCGGCCCGAGCGGATCGAAGTAAGCCTTCGGATCGAGGAAGGCAATCAGGCGGCCACCGCGCAACACGAACTGGTCGAGCGCAAAGAGCGCCGGCTCGGAAATGCCACGCGGGTGGATCACCAGCAGCGTTTTGACCGCAGCGTCAATTTCCTTGGCGTCAAACCCAATCTGCTTGATCTCGAAATCGCGCTCGAGCTCGTTGATGAACGCCCATTTTTCCGACGGTGGCATTCCCATCTGCGGCATGCCGCGTGAACCAAAAGCAGGCAGCGGCGTCATCAGACCAATGACCGGCTTGGTCTTGGCCCCGGCACGCGCCACCGCACGGACGATGTCGTACTCGAGGAGCCGTTCGCGGTCCAGGTTGAGCTCGGATAGGGTGATGCGCTTTTCACCCTCACCGATTGCAAGACCCAGATAAAACCGCTCGCCCGACGGCAAGGTCTGCGACTCGATACCGTCGAGCTGGGCGGCGTCTTCGGCGTCGGAGTCGGGCGCGGGATCAAGCTTCTCGACAATCAGCTTGCCATCCGACTCGGCGCGCATGCGCCGAAGCAGATCTTCCACCCGGCGCGAGAAGGCGCGAAGCGGCATGGGAACCGCAGCTTCATCAGCCGACACATAGAGCTTCACCTTGACCGGGGTTTCGATGCGGTTCAGTACCGCTTTGCTGCCTTCAGAGAGTGTATTGAGGCGCCCCTCGGTGAGATCCATGCGGATGCTGACCGGCACAATCAAGAGATTAAGCCCGACCAGCGCAATGGCGACGATCACTACCGCGGCCGGTGAGCTGACCGCCGCGCGCTGCCGGCTGATGACCGCCGCTGTGGCAAACAGAGCCAGCGCGGCCATCGAACCGAAGTAAACCACGTCGCGCAGGTCGATCAGACCCTTCTGGAACCCGTCAAACCGGGTGATGACCGACATGGAAGCGATGGCCTCCATGAGCCTCACCCCACCCCAGCGCGCGAGCAGATCTACGACAGGTTGCGAGCCGGCCAGAGCGAGCAGCAGGCACAGGATGAGCGACAGCACAAAGGCCACAGCCTGGTTGCGCGTGAGGGCCGAGCAGAACGACGCAATCGCCAGATAGACGCCCGCCACCAGAAAGGCGCCCACATAGCCCGACGCGATCACGCCGTTGTCGGGATCGCCCAACCAGTTGACGGTTGCGATGAGCGGGAACGTTCCCGCAATCGCGACGCCGATGAACAGCCAGGCGGCCACGAACTTTCCGACAATCGCCTGCCAGGGGGCGATGGGCAGCGTCAGAAGCAGTTCGAGTGTGCCAAGTCGCTGTTCGTCGGACCACAAGCGCATCCCGATCGCCGGGACGATAAACAAGAACAGCCAGGGCATCCAGGCAAAGAACGCCGTGAGCGAAGCCTCGCCGCGCTCAAAGAAGCCGCCGAACGAAAAAGTAAAGAAACTGGTGAGGAGCAGGAACACCACCAGGAAGACGTAGGCAACCGGCGTGGCCCAGTAGGCCGAGAATTCGCGCCGGACAATGGCTGAGAACGGGGAACTCACGATGCGACCCTCTCGTCATGACTGGGGGCGGCTTGCGAAGCCGATGACGCCGCCTGCGGCGCGGCCAAGCCCGCGTCGGCCTCGAGATCAGACCGGGTGACCGAGCGGAAAAAATCATCCAGACGACCGCTCGGTACGCGAGCACGCAACTCTGCCGGTGAGCCGTCGGCCACGACGCGGCCGCGATCGATCACGATCGCCCGGGTGCAGACCTCATCCACCTCTTCCAAAATGTGAGTGGAGAACAGCACCGCCCGCGAGCGCGCCATATCGCGAATGAGCGCCCGCATCTCGTACTTTTGATTGGGATCCAGTCCGTCGGTAGGCTCGTCGAGAATGAGCACTTCGGGATCGTGGATGAGCGCCTGAGCGAGGCAGGTACGCTGCCGAAACCCCTTGGAAAGGGTCTCGATGCCCTGTCCCAGCACGTTCTCGAGATGGCACTGGGAGACCACGCGCCGGATCGCATCGCGTTCAGCCTTGCCCTGCAAGCCGCGCACGCGCGCCGCGAACTCCAGGAAGCCCAGAACGTTCATGTCGGGCCAGGAAGGTGCAGATTCGGGCAAATAGCCAATCCGGCGCTTTACCTCGAGCGGCTGGTCGGCGATGCTGAAACCGCATACCCGGACCCGGCCCGAGGTGGGCGCGAGAAAGCCGGTGATCATTCGCATGGTGGTCGACTTACCCGCCCCATTGGGGCCCAGAAAGCCGAGGACCTCGCCCTTGCTGACACTGAACGACACATCGTCAACGGCCTTTTTGGCGCCGAAGCGGCGTGTCAGATTTTCAACCTCGATCATGAATCCCCCGGTCAGGTGCCGGCGTATGAGCTGCCGGTCGAGGCGCGATATTGAGGCAAAAACAGAGATTTCAAGGGGAGACCCCAGTTGGCGCCTGGGACAATCGGTGGTCGACGAGACCGGTAGGGCCAGCGGATCGAAGGCGCGGGCGTACCGGAATTACCAAAATTACCGGGCGTACCGGGCGTTCCCCGGGCGTACCGGGCGGCACAGCGGAGCGCCGGGCCGCTACGCCAAGTCTCGTGGCAGCGACCCTCAGCCCCGGGCCAGCATCCGAGCCAGATTCGCTACATCCGAACACCGCTCGAGCGAATCCACCTGCCCGATCAGCGCTTCGCCCCCCTCTGCTGCCATGCCGCCGATCGACCAGCATTTTCTGAACTTGACGAGATGCCGCTCGCGGCTGAGCGGATTGTCGGGATGACCGATTGGTGTCTCGATCCGGCGTTCCCAGCGCCGACCGTCGTGCAGCACGATCACAACATGCTGGGGCCAGAGCGCGTTGACATCGGGGTTGTTATCAAGACTCACCGATACGCGGGCGGCCAGCGCATGCACTGCCGGATCACGCAGCCGACCCGCCGCAAACGCCTCGGGACCGCAGGAGCCGTCGATCATTGTGATGGCGCTGACATAGGGGATGCACAGGCGCGCGTAGTTAGGCGCCGGGTCGGCGACGTCAGGGCGCCCCACCAGCCGGTGGGTGAGCGGCGGTACGCTCGCTGACATCGACTGCACATCATCGGGGCCGAAGCCGAGTTCGCCACGCGCCTGTTGAATCGCATCAACGGCGGCGTGGGTCAGCCTCCCGCTCGGAAACGGTTTGTGAGAGAGCCGCGTGATTTGCCACTCGCGACCAAGGCGGGGCCACCAGCCCGCAATATCATGCTCGGTTTCAAAGAGCTTGTAGTAGCCGTACATGCCGGTGAGCACCTGCTGCGGCCCGGTGAGCCCTGCCATGGCCAGATCCACTGACGTGAGGCCCGCCCGACCATTGAATCCCACCTGCAGACCGAGCAGCAGCGATCCCTCGACATGCGCCTGCATCGTACCGGACGTTTGACCGTATTGAATCCCGAAGGCATGCATCATGGTGTCTGCACTCAGGCCTTCCATTGAACCGAGCCCGGCCACCACACCAAAGCCACCACAGGTGGCCGGCCGGAAAAATTTCATCACTGATTTGGATGCTGCGCCAATCATGGCGGCGATCTCCACACCCAGCGATAGCGCCAGCAGCAGATCGGTTCCGCTTACCGGCCGGCCAGCCGCCGATCGTCGCTCGGCATGCGCGAGAAGCGCTGGAATCAGCGTGGCCATCGGATGCACCACCGCAGGCTCGTGCACGCAATCCCATTCCAGCGCATGAATCTGATAGCCGTTGGCAAGCGCGGCCTGCGGAGTAGGCAAACGCCGGTCGCTTCCCCAGACCGTGGCCTGCCCGCCCTCGCCCCAGCCGCCCGCCGCACCCGCCAGCGCGTCGACCTTTGGGCCGGTTCCTCCGGCAATGCCGCAGCCAAGGGTATCAAGCAGAAAGATCTTGGCGCATTCGACCGCGCGCGGGCTGAGATCGGTGAAGCGCGCACGCGCGACCAGGTCTGCAAGATCACGGGTGGGATTGAAATCGGGCGACGAAAACCGGTCGCTCATGGGAAACTCCTCAAACGGGTTTGATGATGCCGAATTGCCCGGCACCGCTTTGTTGAACCTTCGACCAACCGTTCCACCACGCAGACCGCAATCGCACCATGACAGAAATTCCCGCGCCGCCCACGCCACTGCAGCCCCTCGCCCTCAGCCTGCTTGCCCTGGCGCGTATCCGCATCGCTTACGCCGAGCGGTCTGGCACGCCGCTGCCCATCGTCTTCATTCACCCCAACCGCACCTCCAACCGGGTGTGGGACTTCGTGGTGAGCGCAAGCCACCTGCCCAACCGGATGCTGATGCCGGCGCTGCGCGGCCACGGCGACACCGACTGGCCGGCGACGGGCTATCGCCTGGAAGACCACCGCGATGATCTGATCGCCTTTATTGATGCAATGTGCGAAAGGCCTGTCATTCTGGTGGGGCAGGCCACCGGCGCCACGCTCGCGCTCATGATCGCAAGCCGTATCCCCGAGCGGGTACGCGCAGTCGTGGCGGCGCAGCCCGCTATCGGAATCGCTAGCGCAGTCAATTCGCTGGTGCGTGATCAGGTGCTCGCTCAGCAGCACCTCGCCAGCCGTGCGGCTGCGCAGGCCGCGTTGCCCTTTGCTGAGCGCTGGCGACCCGAGGTGGTGGCGCACACGCTCGATCACATGCTCGCCCCCAGCTCCACCGGCGGATTCACCTGGCGCTATCACGGGCCAGGCGTCTGCGACACCGAGGCGGAACTGATGCGTGACCTTGCGGGCGAGATCACCTGGCGCGGACCGACGCTGGTGTTCGGCGGCGCAGCGTCCACGGTACTGCCGGTGCAGATGGCCGCCCGTGTGGCGGCGCGCCTGCCGGGGGCACAGCTTGCCAGCCTGGCCGAGGCCAATCACCGGCTGAGTCAGGATAATCCCGAAGGCTTTGCCGCCCTGCTCGACCGGTTTGTCGAGTCGCTCGATCACTGAGCAATCGTCCGGCTGATCATGGCGAGGCTGCTCGGTCCGGCGCGAGGCCGAGTCGTCGATAGATGGGGCGCATCACCGAGGGCAGCAAGAAGAGTTGCAGTTGGCCGAGCACCAGGAGAAGTTGAAGCGAAGCGTCAACCTGGCCGATCAGGAGCCCCAACAACAACGCCATGTTGCGAAGCCCGTTGACCAGCGCCACGCTGCCGGCAATGCGCGCGCCGAAACGGTAGAACGCGAGCCACCCAAGCGCCTGAAGCACAAGGCTCAGTGCCGCCGTGACCACAAAGGCTTCGACCACCACCGCCGGCTCCGCCAGGATGAGCGAGGCCAGGCCATCAGTGACTCCGATCGCAACAGTCACCATGAGCAGCAAAGCGCTGAAATCGATTGCCGGCGCATGCCGCTCAATACGCTCGAGTGGCACAAAGAGGCGGATCAGCACCGCGCCGCCCATGGCAGTTCCCACCACCGCCAGCAGTTCCAGCGCCAGACGCGCAGGTTCAAGCCCAGGCAGGCCGGCAAGCGATGCATAGAAAGGCAGCGTGAGGATGCCGACCGCAGTGGCAGGTAGCACCGACAGCGACAGCAGTTCGTTGTCGGTGCCAAGGAACACGCAGTAAGGCCCCACCGAAATAATGGGTGGGGTTGCGGCAATCAGCGCGCAGGCGAGCGCAACCGATGGCGACAGTGCGCCGATCCGGGCAAGTGCGATCACCATCGCCGGAATCACCAGGGTGGTGAACAGGACGATGGAAATAGGTATGAGCGGGCGACGGATCCAGCCAAGCAGAAGCCGGCGATCTAACCGTAGCGCGGTGAGGAACATGGCCCCCATGGAGGCAAAGATCACCAGCGGCGCGAGCAGTCGCGCCAAGTCCTGTGCCAACAGCCCCGTGAGCACGCTTATCGACAGGAAGAGCGTGGCATGGCGGTTGAGCCGACCCGTGAGGGCGCCGCTTGCGCTCATCCGCGAATGAAGGCGAGCGGGCCCAGAACAATCTGCGGCCAGACGGTGATGAAGGCAATCAGGACGAGTAACAGCAGGCAGAAGGGCAGCGAGGCAAGTGCCACCCTCGTCTGCGTATCACCCGTCATTTCCTGAATAACGAACAGATTGAAGCCCACTGGTGGCGACACGTTTGAAAGCTCGATGGTGATGATGATGAAGATGCCGAACCAGACCGGATTGAACCCTGCCGCTGCCACCATGGGCAGCACGACAGGAAGGGTCATGACCATGGCCGACAGGCCATCGAGCGCGGTACCCAGAATGAGATAGACGATGAGGAGCGCAAAGATCAGCATGTAGGGCGACAGGCCGAGCGAACCGACCCATTGCGCGGCCGCCGCTGGCACACCCAACGTCACCAGCGCACGCGACAGAAACAGCGCGCCCGCGAGAATAAGCCCGATCATTGAGCAGGTGCGCACGGTGGAGAGCAGAGCCTGGCCGAGCAGGCGCCAACTGAGCGTGCGCTGTCCGGCTGCGATCAGCAGCGCGCCCGCCACGCCGATAGCGGCCGCCTCGGTAACGCTCGCGACGCCGCTGTACATCGAGCCGATGACCAGCGCGATCAGGAATACAACCGGTAGCAGGTCGGCGAGCGCAGCAAATTTCTCGGCCCAGCTCGCCCGCTCCCGCACCGCCGGCTGAACCGAGGGATCGGTGAGTGCGCGAAACATGATCCAGAGCACATACAGCGCGGCAATGAGCAGACCCGGCACCACTCCACAAATAAAAAGATCAAGGATGGAGACTTCGGCCAGCACGCCGTAGACGATCATCGGGATCGACGGCGGGATCATGAGACCAATGGTGCCCGCTCCTGCCAGCGACCCGATCGCGAGATCGCGGTTGTAGCCCCGCTTCAAAAGCTCCGCCAGCGTCATTTTGCCGACTGTAGCGGTCGTGGCCGCCGACGACCCCGACACGGCAGCAAACAGCGTGCAGCCCAGCACATTCACATGCAAAAGCCCGCCAGGCAACCGCTGCACCCAGGGCGCAAGCCCCCGAAAGAGCGACTCCGAGAGCCGGGTGTGAAACAGGATATCGCCCATCAGGATGAAGAGCGGCAGCGTGACCAGTTCGTCCGCGTTCAGCCGGGCCCAGATATCCTGTGCCAGCACGCGGGCGATTGGCATGTCGCGATACCACTCGAGCGCGATCACCCCGGTACCAAGGAGCGCAAAGCCGATCCAGATGCCCGAGCCCAGGGCCGCGAGCATCACGAACAGGATAAAAAGCCCCGGGGTCATGGCAAGAGGTCTATGGCCAGGTTATTCGGCACGCGCCATCGCCGAGCCAGCGTCGGTGGCGAGGTCGGGAGGATCGCCGATCAGGAGCCGGAGCAGGCGAGCGACCAGCGCTGCAGCCAGCAGCACCGCGCCGGCGGCCATCATGGCCTGCGGCCAAACGAGGGGCGTCTGCATGGCGAAGTAGGACACGCTGTTGCGTACGTGGCTGCGCCAGGCGAGTTCGATCAGACCCCAGGACAACATGACCGCCACGACCAGCGCGGCGATGGTGCAGAAGAGATCGATCAGTGGCCGCACGCGCCGCGCTGACCATTCGAGCGCGAGTTGCACCCGGATATGCGAGCCCGCGCGCAGCGCATAGCCCGAGCCGGAAAGCATGGTGAAGGCGCACAGGTATGCGCCATATTCCACGGCCCAGGGTTGCGACCAGGCGAACATCGATGTGGCGAACACCTCGGCGATCAGCATGAGCGCAAGCAGCGCGCAGCACGCTGCCGCAAAGACCCCGCCCGCCAGATTGAGGGCATCAATCAGGCGACATACCGCCCGCACGGATCGAACCACCGGGGAAGGCGTGCTCACCACGGCAGCTGTCCGAGTGCGGGTGGATCGGTAGGCTTACTTGCGGCCTGTGGCGCCCAGATAGGCGTCAAGCACCTTGGTCGCCTCAGCGCCGTTACGCTTACCAAAGTCATCCCACATTGGGCGGGTCACGGTACGCATGCGCTCGACCATTTGCGCGGGCGGCGCTTCAACCGTCATGCCATTGTCTGTGAGCTGTTTCATACGGGTGGTGTGCTCAGCCATGCTCACCTTCCAGAACTCGGGCTCCATCTCGGCTGCGAGTTTCTCGACGGCCGCGCGATCGGCCGCAGCGAGCTTGTCCCAGGCGCGTGTACCGATCACCATCAGGTTAGAGGCCCAAAGATGATTGGTGGTGTAGGTGTGCTTCAGGAACTCCCAGTATTTCTGAGACACCGCGGTAGTACCCGAGGTCATGACCGCATCCAGCCGCCCCGACGCGAGCGCCGGAACGATGTCGGGGTTATTCATCTGCTGGGGCACCATGCCAAGCTTGGTGACCATCTCGGCGGTCACGCGGTCGTAGGTGCGCATGCGCACACCCTTCAGGTCGTCAATGCCACGCGCCTGCTTCTTCAGGAAAAAATTCTGGCTGGGCCAGGGCACCACATAAAGCACTTTATTACCACGCTTGGCGAGCTCGGCCACCCACTGCGGCCGTACGAAGCCGTGCATGATGCGAAGCTGCTCATAATTGTCGACGAGAAAGGGCAGACTCTCGATACCGAGGAGCGGGACATCGCCCACGTTCTGAAATCCGGCGAACTCAGCCATGGAGACAGTCCCATCTTCGATGGCACGAACCGTCTCATTTGCCTTGATGCCGAGCGAGCCGCCGGGATGCACCGTCATGGTGATCCGGCCACTGGTCACTTCACCCACCCGCTTGGCAAAATTCTGCGCATTGACGGTATGGAACTCGGTAAGCCCCCAAGGCATGGAAACATCGAGCTTGGTCTGCGCGGTTGCAAAGCCCGCGACGGTGCAAGCAGCCAGAGTGGCTACCATACAAGTGGCGATTCGCATAGAAATGTCTCCGTGTTGGACAAAGCCCTGACCATAGCAGAGCCGGTTGAAGGCGGTCAATGCGCACACGCGATTTGTCCGGACATGAGTGACAGGAGCTGGAGAGGACTCAGCCGCGACGCGCGCCCAGGTCACCGGGACCAGCCCGGCGGATCGTCATGGCATAGCCAAAACGATCTGCCGGATGAAGACTGTCCGATACCTCTAGCAGCCGCCCATCGTCGCCATGATAAGCCCGCACAATGCGCAGTGCAGGGCTGCCCGCGCGCGCTAGCAGCACCAACGCGTCGTCGCGCGCGAGCGCAGAGGCGCTGATTTGCTGCTCCACCTTTGCGACCCTGACCCCGAACCGCGCCTCGATCTGCCGGTAAACCGGCACCGCCTGAGAAGTCATATGGCGCGCGAGGGACGCAAAGGCCGGGCTCAGGTAGACCCGGGTGACGCACACCGGATGGGGGTTGCCCGGCAGATGACGGATGAGCCGAGCAAAAACCCATGCCTCACTAGCGGGAATCGGCGGCGGATCGGCTTGCCCGGGCTCGTGGGTGGCCCAGCCGCGCTCGAGGATGCGCAGGCGCGTGCCGGCGGCGTACTGCAGAAGGTCATCGATGGAGTCGAGTGCCTGCAGGTAGGGCTCGCGTTGACTGGATGAAATCACTACCGTGCCCGCACGGGGTCGGCGACTCACCATCCCGCCCTCGGCCAGCAGCCTCAGCGCCTCGCGAATGGTGAAGCGACTGCTGTCGAACTGCTCGCAGAGCTCGTGCTCAGTGGGCAGCAGCGATCCCACCCGGTAGCGGCCGGCGGCGATGGCGGCGATCAATTGATTGGCGATGCGGGCGTAGCGGGGCTCGCCGGCAGCGATCGCGCGGGTGGCCCGCGCACCCGAGCGGCGCGGACCGACGCTGCGCTCGCGGGCATCCTGGAGCGGCTGTCCGCGCCAGCGCGGAGG
This sequence comes from Burkholderiales bacterium, assembly GCA_005798775.1. Taxonomy (GTDB): domain Bacteria; phylum Pseudomonadota; class Gammaproteobacteria; order Burkholderiales; family Burkholderiaceae_E; genus SYIM01. The sequence goes on along the minus strand of SYIM01000269.1, from coordinate 2,555 downwards.
GGGCGATGCAGGTTGGTCGGGCAAGATCGATCACCGTATCGTGCAGCGTGGGAGGGTGCCGGTCGGCGGGCGCAACACCCCCTGGCTACGTCTCGTTGACAGTATGCACGAATCGCTCTAGATTTGTCCGGACATATTGATACCTCTGCGAGTTCACGTGACTGCCCGTCGAAGCCTTCTATTTGCCCCCGCCTCGCGCGTCGAATTACTTGAAAAAGCAGCCCGCGCCGGTGCCGATATCGTGTGCGCCGACCTGGAAGACGCTGTCGGCCCAGCCGACAAGGATGCCGCTCGCGCAACCGGTGTTGCGTTCATGTGCACCCCTCCGGCAGCCAGCGAGCACGCGCTGCGCGTCAACTCCCTGCGAACCGGCACCGGTCTGAAAGACATTCTGGCGCTGCAGGCGGCCGGTGCGCCAACCGGCATCATCTGCCTGCCAAAGGTGGAAAGCGCAGACGAGGTGCGCTGGGCTGATGAACTGCTGGCTGCTCACCCGGGGCTTTCGCTCTGCGCTTTCATCGAAACTCCGCGTGGCCTGGAGGTGGCGGCCGAGATCGCAGCAGCCACCCCCCGGCTCGCATTCCTGGTGTTCGGGGCGGTTGATTTCTGTGCCGAACTGGAGGTGCCGCTCTCAGATGAGGCGTTGGGCTGGGCCCGCGGTCGTCTCGCCTCGGCCGCGCACCGCGCGGGCGTGGGCCTTCTCGATGCGCCGTGCGTGGAATTCCGTGACCTGGCCGAGGTGGAGCGCCAGAGCCGGCTGGCCCGCGCCCTCGGCTTCACTGGAAAAACCGCCATTCATCCGTCTAACATTGCGATCGTTCATGAAGCCTTCGCCCCCAGCGCGGCGGAGATCGCGCAGGCCCGCGGCATCATCGCGGCGTTCGAAGCCTCGGGCGGGGCAGTGGCCACCTGGCAGGGCAAGCTGGTTGAACTGCCAGTGGTTAAGCGTATGCAGCGCATTCTTGCTCAGGTCGATGCAACGGGCGCTGCCCGCTGATCGCGGCGTCCTGGCGACACACGCCTTCCCTTTCAATTTTTTCGGAGAACCCCATGGCCGGAACCGTCAAAAAAGTCGGTGAAAACCGCTACCGCGAATCTTTCGGACGCTATTTCGAAGACTTCAATATTGGCGATATTTACGAGCATCGTCCGGGTCGCACCATCAGCGAAGCCGACAACACCTGGTTCACGCTGCTCACCATGAATACGCACCCCATGCACTTCGACGCCGAATACGCCAAGCACAGCGAATTCGGCCGCTGCATCGTATGCTCGCCGCTGACCGTGGCGCTGATCGTGGGCATGAGCGTCACCGACGTCAGTCAGAAGGCCATCGCCAACCTGGGCTGGAAGGAAATCCGGTTGCCGTATCCGCTGTTTGCGGGTGACACGCTTACCGCCGAATCCGAGGTGCTCGACAAACGCGAGAGCAAATCACGCCCGAACGCAGGGTTGGTCACCGTCAAGAGCCGCGGCTTCAACCAGAACAGCAAACTGGTCTGCGAATTTGACCGCACCATTCTGGTGGCCAAGCGCGGTTTCGAGAACGAAGAAAAAGCCAACTACTGATTCACCGAACCTTCTGCAGCAGGAGCCCCCAATGTCTAACGCCCCCCAAGACAGCACTTCGCACGAACAGGAATCCGAAATTCTCGATGCCATTGAAAAATGGCTCGAGCGTGACGTGCGGCCTCATGTGCTGCGGCTGGAACACGCCGACGAGTATCCGTTCGAGTGGGTCGAGCGGATGAAAGAGATGGGCCTGTTCGGAGCGACCATCTCGGCTGAATATGGCGGACTGGGTCTCCCGGCAGGTACCTACGCCAGGATCGTGGAAAAAATTGCTGAGACCTGGATGTCACTGAGCGGAATTTTCAACAGCCACCTGATCATGGCGGCATGTGTGGAACGAATGGGCACGCCCGAGCAGAAACAGACCTGGCTGCCAAAATTTGCGAGTGGCGAAATCCGCGGCGGCCTCGCGCTCACTGAGCCCGACGCCGGGACCGATCTGCAGGGCATCAAGATCCGCGCCAAACGCGATGGCGACCACTACGTCATCAACGGTACCAAGACCTGGATCTCCAACGGTATTCACGGCACCTGCTTCGCACTGCTGGTGAAAACCGACACCTCGGCCAACCCGGCCCACAAGGGCATGTCCTGTTTCCTTGCCGAGAAGGGTCCAGGCTTCCGGGTGTCGCGCAAGATCGAAAAGTTGGGCTATAAGGGCATCGATAGCGCCGAACTGATGTTCGAAGATTTCCGCATCCCGGCCAACCGGCTGATCGGTGGCGCGGAAGGCAAAGGCCTGCAAACCGTGCTCGGCGGCCTGGAACTCGGTCGCATCAATGTTGCCGCGCGCGGTTGCGGGCTCGCAAGCGCAGCGCTCCGCGACGCAGTGCGTTACTCGCAGATCCGCAAAACTTTCGGAAAGCCCATCTGCGAACATCAGGCCATTCAGCTCAAACTCGGCGAAATGGCTACGCGCCTCCAGGCTGCACGCCTTCTTACCTATGAGGCTGCCCGCGCCTACGACCGAGGCGAGCGCTGCG
>SYIM01000026.1 GCA_005798775.1 Burkholderiales bacterium | reverse complement strand
GGTCAGCTGCCTGCTCCAGTACCTCAGCCGAGCGGGCGTTCATCACCAGATTGACGCCTTCCTGCGCGAGTGAAATCGCACAGCCATACCCCAGACCCTTGCTTGAGGCGCAAACGACCGCCCAGCGGCCGGAAATTCCGAGATTCATCGCTAATTCTCCGGGGAAATCACGCGGGAGCAGATGACGCGTTCAGCGACGCACACCCGTGCGCCGCTCAAGCGACGTCAGCCACGATTCTAACGACGAGAGCATAGCCGAGTGCTCGGACAGCTCGCTACGGGCAACCAGCACCGGATCCTCGACACTCCACTGCCGGGCAAACCCAGCGCCTGCGCGCTCCCCGAGTTCACGCAGCGCATGCACCGCGCCGGCTGCCAGCCCCACGATCCGATGCGCAACTACATCCCCGGTCAGGCGGCTGAGGTCTTCTTCAACATCCCAACGCAGTGTGCGGGACAACTCACCCAGCGCGGCCGCGAGCAGCACGTCGCCATCGATGCGCAGATGTGGCTGGAGTCCTGCCGGCCCCTTGCTCAACACCGCAAACCCGGCATTCAGCGAAGGCCGGATGGTCATGGTGACCGACGGCGAGGCCGTCTCCATGGGTGCCGCCTCGAGCAGGCCCTCAGCATTCACACAAACCATCATCGAAAACCATGGAGAAAGCTGCGCGAGCTCACGCGCTTCCAGCCGAATCAGCCGGCCTGCGTGCGGGCGCAGGCTTGCCCGCGCGGTGTCGTTGGCGGCCAGCAAATGATTAAGGGCTGCGAGCAGTGCCCGCAGCCCTTGCTTGGAAACGCCCGTCAGCCAGTCTGCGGCGTTCCTGGAGGAGACCGACGCTTCCTGCGAAGCGCCGGTTGACACGCCCATTTCAGGCGGCCGGCGCCTCGTTCTGCTGGATACCGGCCAGCACCCAGCCGCCAGTGCCGTGAGCCGGCTTGGTGAGATTCCAAACCTCGTCGAAAGACTGAGCTGGGGCGCCAAGCGCTTCGCGGATCACGCCGTAGAACCGCACGCTCGCCATGTGCTCAGCGTCGCTCGAATCTACGCCCAGGAACTCCGCCTCGACCGAAACCACCTCGGTGACGTTGGCTGCGCCCTTGCGGTCTTCGATCTGCATGCGCAATTCAGCGAGCATTTCGGGGGAGGTGAATTCACGCAAATCGTTGAGGTTGCCGGAATCGAACGATGCCTGCAGGCGAATGAACTGCACCTTTGCGCTGCGGACAAAACCCGCGATGTCAAAGTTGGCTGGGACTCGCAGACCTGTACTGCCCGCTGTCGTTGAGGTTACCTCAACCGGACCAGCACCCGTTGCAAGCGGTGCTGCCGGCGCGGGCTGTGAAACCGGAGAAAACAGCGTGTTGCCAGTCTGTGAGGACGCCACAGGCGACTGCACCGGCGCCTGACCAGCAACCGCACCTGCGAAAGCAGGCTGAAGCTGCGCCGACCGGTTGCGCCGCGCCATGATCATGCGGATCACGACCAGCGCAATGACGCCAAACAGCACAATCATCATGATGTTGGCCAGTCCCTCGCCAAAACCGAGGTGACTTGCGAGTGCGGCCAAACCAATGCCAGCGGCCAGACCGGCGAGGGGTCCGAGCCAACGGTTGCCCTGCGGCGGGGCGGCAGGCGCTGCGGCAGGTTGACCCGGACGCTGGGCGCCGGACGCTGCCTGCTGACCGGCCGGGGCACCCCCGTCGCGCTGCATGGCGTTGGGCTGCTGCTTACCAGAGTTTTTGCCGCCACCGACGCGGGACGCCTCTGCCTGACCGATCGACAACGTGATGGCTGCGACAAAGGCAGCTACCAGAGCCACCAGACGGGTGAATTTCATGACCAAAAATCTCCTGCGATTAGATGAGGGGCTACTTCTCACCCCTAATATCAGGCCGACTGGCCGGGATTGCAAGAAAAAACTGGCTCGGCTACGGTTATTCCGCTCAGCGGCCAAAAATAGCCATCGCATCGCGTGGCATTCTCAACAGCTATTATCGCTGATAACCCGCACTCAAGGTAATACACGGCCGGCATCAGTCGAGCCGCCACCCCTCGTGCAGCGCCACCACGCCTGCGCTCAGGTTGAACCAGCGCACGCGCCGCAAGCCCGACTCGCCCATCATGGTGGCGAGCGTTTCCTGATCGGGGTGCAGGCGAATGGATTCGGCCAGGTAGCGGTAGCTCGAGGCGTCACCCGCCACCCGCTCGCCCAGCCTTGGCAGCACCTGAAAAGAGTAAACATCATAGAGCCGCTCAAGCGGCTTCCAGACCTGCGAGAACTCGAGCACCATGAGCTTGCCGCCGGGGCGCAGCACCCGCCGCATGTCGGCGAGCGCGCGATCCTTGTGGGTCATGTTGCGCAAACCAAACGCTACGGTCACGCGGTCAAAGTACCCGTCGGGAAACGGCAGGCGCTCGGCATCACACTGCACAACCGGCTGCAAAACGCCATCATCGACCATCCGGTCGCGCCCTACCGAGAGCATCGAGGCATTGATGTCGGTCAGCCAAACTTCGCCTTCCGGGCCCACGCGGCGCGCAAAGCCCCGAGCGAGATCGGCGGTGCCACCGGCCACATCGAGCACCCGCATGCCCGGGCGAAGCCCTGCCTGATTGATAGTAAATGTCTTCCAGGCCCGATGCAGCCCGAGCGACATCAGGTCATTCATCAGGTCGTAGCGCTCGGCCACCGAATGAAAAACCCCTGCCACCCTCGCTGCCTTCTCATCTTCAGCAACGGAGGAAAACCCGAAGTGCGTACGCCCGCCGTCACTCACGACCGCGCCTCAGCCGCAGCCACCGCGTGGGCGCGCCACCGCAGTGCTGCTCATGGATGCCGCCTCAGCGGTGGGGGCCGGCGCGGCCTCGCGGCTGGCACCTGCGTCGGCGAGCCGGCGCAGGTAGTCCTGCCAGAGCTCCTGTTGGCGATCGCCCAACCAGTAAAGATAATCCCAGGAAAAAATACCGGTGTAATGACCATCCGAAAACATGGGCTGAATCGCGTAGTGGCCCACCTGTTCGATCGCCTGAATCGTGACTTCGGCTTTGCCCGTCTGCAGGGTCTCCTGTCCGGGGCCGTGGCCGCGCACTTCAGCCGACGGCGAATAAACACGAAGGAGCTCGCAGGGCAGACGAAACTGCCGACCGTCGGGGTACTCGAGCTCGAGCACGCGCGAGACTTCATGAAGCACGATTCGCGTTGGAATTGGGGTGTTCGGGTCGAGACCAGCCATTGGGATTCCAGTCTGGCAGAGGCAAAATGAGATCTGAATGTTAGCGGAATTCGCGTAAGCCCATGACCGACAGGCGCTCGCGAAGCAGCGCCTTGAGCAAAGCAAGCGCCCCGCGACTTCGAGCAGTGCGCTCGGCTACGAGCTCTGGGTCGCGCGCGGCGGGCGCACTCCAGACCGAGCCCGGAAAGGTTGGGTCGTCGCACCAGCGCCCAATCACATGCCAGTGCAGATGCGGCACCACATTGCCGAGGCTCGCAAGATTGATCTTGTCGGGCTGCATGCCATCGCGAAGCCCCCGCTCGACCTCAAACACCACCCGCATCAGATGATCGCGGTCTGACACCTCCAGATCGCAGGTTTCCGCGACATGCGCGTTCCAGATCACCCGCAAAAAAGCAGGATGCTGCGGCGCGTCGGCAAGCACCACCCGCAGTCGCTCGTCGCGCGCGAGCACCTCGCCGCCAGGCTGCGAGCAGAGCGGACAATCCGGGGCCTGTGAAGGAGCAGACATGGTGAGCCTCGCTGCGAGGTGACGGCGCAGCCAGCGCCTCAGAACTTGGTGTAGCCGCCATCGATCAGCAGGTCGGCGCCCGTCATGTAAGACGAGGAATCGCTTGCCAGATACACTGCAATGCCGCCGAAATCGTCGGCTGTACCCCAGCGACGAAGCGGGACCCGCGGTAATACCGCGGTCGCGAATTTCTCATCGCCAAACACCCCGGTGGTCATGTCGGACTCGATCCATCCAGGGAGGATGGAATTGACGCGAATACGGTAACGCGCAAGCTCGACCGCAAGCGCTCGCGCGTACGCGGTAACGGCGCCCTTGGAGGCACCGTAATGACTGTTACGCGCTGCCCCTTCGACCGCCGCGGTGCTCGCCGTCACCACCAGCGAGCCGCCAGCGCCGCGCTCGATCATGTGACGCGAGGCGGCGCGAAAGGTGAAGAAGACCCCGTCAAGGTTGACCCGCATCACCCTGCGGAATTCCTCATGCGTCATGGCGCCGATCGGCGCTGAAAACGATGACACGCCCGCGTTGGCAAAACAGGCATCCACGTGGCCCAGGTGCGCCACCGACTCGGCAAACGCCGCATCGACCGCCTGCTCGTCGCCAACATCGCAGACCTGGGCATGCACGCCGCCAAATACGGCGAGTTCGGCGCGCGCGCGCTCAGTTTTGTCGGGATTGGTTCCCCAGATCGCCACCCGAGCCCCGGCCTGCGCCAGCGCGCGCGCCATGCCCATTCCGATGCCGCCATTGCCGCCCGTGACGACAGCACAGCGTCCGGTGAGATCAAACCCTGAATAGCTCATCGAGGGCCCTCAGACCAGCACGCGCTCGATGCCGCCCGCGTTAGCCCGGCCAACATAATCAGGAAGCCAGTTCTCGCCCAGCACATGACGCGCAATCTCGACCACGATGTAATCGGCCTCGGTGCCAGCGTCCTCCGAATAGCGAGACAGCCCCTGCAGGCAAGACGGGCAGGAGGTGAGGATCTTCACCGGGGTTGCCGCCTGCGCGCGCAGCGCCAGCGCCCCCTTCTTCATTTCCTCTTCCTTGCGAAACCGTACCTGGGTGGAAATATCAGGCCGCGTGACCGCGAGCGTTCCCGACTCGCCGCAGCAGCGGTCATTGCGCTCCACCCTGCCGTTGACGCTGTCATTGATGAGGGCGTTCACCACCTTCATCGGCTGGTGCGTTTTCATCGGGCTGTGGCAGGGGTCGTGATACATGTAGCGGGTACCGGTTACCTGCTCGAGTTTCACGCCTTTTTCAAGCAGGAATTCATGGATATCCAGAATGCGGCAGCCTGGGAAAATGCGCTCGAATTCATAGCCCTGCAGTTGATCGAAGCAGGTGCCGCACGACACCACGACCGTGCGGATGTCGAGATAATTGAGCGTGTTGGCGACCCGGTGAAACAGCACCCGGTTGTCGGTGATGATCTTGTCGGCCTTGTCGAACTGACCCGAACCGCGCTGCGGATAACCGCAGCAGAGATAGCCAGGCGGCAGCACGGTCTGAACCCCCACATGCCAGAGCATCGCCTGGGTGGCCAACCCCACCTGCGAGAACAAACGCTCGGAACCGCAGCCCGGAAAATAGAACACCGCTTCGGCATCCGAGGCCGCCTTTTGCGGGTCGCGGATGATAGGTACGTAGCGCGAGTCTTCAATATCAAGGAGCGCACGCGCGGTTTTTTTGGGCAGATTGCCGGGCAGCTTCTTGTTGACGAAGTGAATGACCTGCTCGCGCATCGCCGGGCGGCCCACCGTCGCGGGAGGCTTGGCGCTCTGGCGTTTACCGAACGAGCGAAACAGGTCAACCGCAATGCGCTGCGCCTTGTAGCCCACCCCTACCATGGCCGCGCGGGTGGCACGGATGGTGTCAGGATCGGTGGCATTCAGGAAAAACATGGCGGCCGCGTTACCCGCATTGAACTTCTTTTTGCCCATCTTGCGAAGCAGGTTTCGCATGTTCATGGACACATCGCCGAAATCGATATCGACCGGGCAGGGCGCTTCACATTTGTGGCATACCGTGCAGTGATCGGCCACGTCCGAGAATTCATCCCAGTGGCGAACCGATACGCCGCGCCGGGTCTGTTCTTCGTACAAGAAAGCCTCGATGAGGAGCGAGGTCGCAAGGATCTTGTTACGCGGCGAATAGAGCATGTTCGCGCGCGGCACATGCGTAGCGCACACGGGCTTGCATTTGCCGCAGCGCAGGCAGTTTTTCATCGAGTCGGCAATGGCGCCGATGTCGGACTCATGAAGAATGAGCGACTCGGCGCCCATCAGTCCGAAGCTAGGGGTATAGGCGTTGCGCAGATCGCCCGGTACCGCCGGATCGGCCAGGAGCTTGCCGCGATTGAAGCGCCCCTCGGGATCGATGCGGGCTTTCCACTCGCGGAACTCAGCAGTTTCATCGTCAGTCAGAAACTGCAGCTTGGTGATGCCGATGCCGTGCTCGCCCGAGATCACGCCACCGAGCGAACGGGCCAGCGCCATGATGCGCTCGACCGCGTCCTCGGCCGCCTTGAGCATGCCGTAGTCGTCAGAGTTGACCGGGATGTTGGTGTGAACATTACCATCACCCGCATGCATGTGAAGCGCAACGAACACCCGGCTCCGGAGGACCCTGCGATGCGCGCCCTCCACCGCCTCGAGCACCGGCGCAAAGGCAAGCCCCGGGAATAACTCACGAAGCGGCTCGCGCAGTTCGGTCTTCCAGGACACGCGGATCGTACGGTCCTGCAGCAGATGAAAGAGCGGGGCCGCCGGCTCAGCGACCAGCCGCGCATCAAGCGCTGGCAGCACCGCGGCCAGACCCTCGTCGTGAAGCGCACTGCGCACCGTGGCGAGCGGCTCATCGATACACGCCAGCAGCATCTGCCAGCGGCGGCCCACCGCGGCAAGCAGTTCCAACGCCCGCGCGCGCCGCTCGGCGAGTAGTTCGTCGGGCGACACCCCTTCTTCACGCGCCTCGCTGGTGCGGCCCATGGCAAGCGGACCCGACAGCAGTCCCTCAAGCTCAACCACCAACGCAAGCTTATTGCGGATCGAGAGCTCGATGTTGATACGCTCGATGCCATCGGTGTAGTGCCCCATGCGGTCGAGCGGGATCACCACGTCTTCGTTGATCTTGAACGCGTTCGTATGCCGGGCAATCGCCGCCGTACGGGCCCGGTCGAGCCAGAAGAGCTTGCGCGACTCGGCCGACACGGCGACAAACCCCTCGCCCGAGCGCGAGTTGGCGATCCGTACCACTTCCGAGGTGGCAAGCGCCACGCCGGCATCATTGTCACCCACGATATCGCCGATCAGCACCATTTTGGGCAGCCCGCCCCGGCGCGACTTGGTGGCGTAACCGACCGCGCGTAGATAGCGCTCATCAAGATGCTCGAGCCCGGCCAGGATGGCGCCATGCGGGCGCGAATCGAGGTAGGTCTTGATCTCGACGATCGAGGGCACAGCGTCTTTCGCCTGCCCAAAAAACTCCAGACATACAGTGCGGATGTGCGAGGGCATACGGTGCAACACCCAGCGCGCTGAGGTGATGAGGCCGTCACAGCCTTCCTTCTGCACGCCCGGCAGGCCCGACAGAAATTTGTCGGTGACATCCTTGCCAAGCCCGGCCTTCCGAAACCGCGCGCCTGGAATCTCAAGCACCTGCTCGCGGATCGGCGCACCGCGCATGCCGCCGTCGGCGCCCAGTTGCTTTGGCGCAAACCACTTGAGTTCGAAACGCGCTGTGGGCGCATCGTGAATCTTGCCCAGGTTATGACCGATGCGGCTCACTTCCAGCCAGTTGCCGTCGGGGTCAATCATGCGCCACCAGGCAAGGTTATCGAGAGCAGTCCCCCAAAGGACCGCCTTCTTGCCGCCCGCGTTCATCGCAATGTTGCCGCCAATGCAGGAAGCATCGAGCGAGGTGGGATCCACCGCGAACACCAGCCCGGCATGCTCGGCTGCGTCGGTGACGCGACGCGTGACCACACCTGCCCCGCTCTGGATGGTGGCCACCTCATGGTCGAGACCAGGCAGGCGCAGGCGCTCGACCGGACCCAGCGCCTCGAGTTTTTCGGTATTGATAACCGCAGAAAACGGCGTAAGCGGGATGGCGCCGCCGGTGTAGCCGGTACCACCGCCCCGCGGAATGATGGTTAGGCCGAGTTCGATGCATCCCTCCACCAACCCTGCGATTTCGTGCTCGCTGTCGGGTGTAAGCACCACAAACGGATATTCCACCCGCCAGTCGGTGGCATCGGTCACATGGGACACCCGCGACATGGCATCGAAGCGGATGTTGTCCCGCGCGGTAATCCGCGACAGACGCCGCAGCGCCTTCTGACGCAATACCTGCGTCTGCGCACAGGCCGCTTCAAAATTTCGTACTGCACCTCGCGCACGGTCAAGGAGATGCCCCACTTTCGCCGAACGCGAGTCGCTGACAGAGGTCGATGCGTACGGTAACGGCTCGCCCTCGACGCCTTGCACATCAGCACGCCGGCGCTCAACCTCGGCCAGGCGGTGTTCGAGTGCCTCAATCAGCATTCGCCGACGCTTGGGGTTGTCAAGCAGATCATCCTGCAGATAGGGATTACG
>SYIM01000268.1 GCA_005798775.1 Burkholderiales bacterium | reverse complement strand
CTCACGCTGACCACGGCCCACGGGAACCATGGAGTCGATGGACTTCAAACCGGTTTGAACAGGTTGGTCCACAGATTTACGAGCGATAACGCCTGGAGCAACCTTCTCGATCACGTCGGTCATCTTGGCGTTCACCGGGCCCTTACCGTCGATTGGCTGGCCAAGTGAATTCACCACCCGTCCGATCAACTCGGGGCCAACCGGCACCTCGAGAATGCGACCGGTGGCCTTGACCGTATCGCCTTCGGAGATGTGTTCGTAGTTACCCAGGACCACCGCGCCCACCGAGTCACGCTCGAGGTTCAGCGCAAGGCCGAAGGTGTTGCCCGGGAACTCGATCATCTCGCCCTGCATCACGTCGGACAGACCGTGGACGCGGCAGATGCCGTCGGTAACCGACACGACCGTCCCCTGATTGCGCGTATCAGCCGCGACATTCAGGTTCTGGATCTTGGTTTTGAGCAGTTCGCTGATCTCAGCCGGATTCAGTTGCATGGACTTCCCCTAATTCTTCAAGCTGTGAGCGCACTCGCCATCTGGGCGAGTTTACCGCGCACCGATGCGTCGATGACCTCGTCGCCGACCCGGACCGACACCCCGCCGATCAGTTCCGGATCAACGCTGACGCTCGCCTTGATGCGGCGACCGTAGCGCTGTGCAAGCGTGGCCACGATGGAATCAACCTGGACCGCGTCGATAGGAAACGCCGACGAAATCGCCGCCTCGAGCACCCCCTCGTGCTCGTTGCGCAGTCCTTCAAACAGACCCGCGATCGCGCCAACCACAGCCAACCGCTCGTTGTCGGCGAGAAGCCGCACAAAGTTGGTCTGGGCGGCATCGAGCCCGCCGGCTGTCTCTGCGACGATGGCTGCGACTTTGGCTGCCGGGATGCCAGGGTGGCCGATCAGGTCATGCGCCGCCCCGGTAGCGGCCACTTCAGCCAGCCGACCGAGCGCCTCGGACCACGCAGGCAATGCCTGCGCGTCGCGCGCAAACTTGAAAGCAGCCTCGGCATACGGCCGGGCGATAGTGATCATTTCCGCCATGGACGCGCTTCCCTTTGCCGCGCCTAGCGCAGCTCGTTCTTCAGGTTGGCGAGCAGTTCAGCGTGACGGGTCGCGTCAATTTCGCGCCGCAGGATGCGCTCGGCACCGGCGACCGCGAGCTGGGCGACCTGATCGCGAAGCTGATCGCGAGCCTTCTGCGCGGCAAGCACAGCCTCGTCCTCAGCCGCCTTGCGGGCAGCAGACACGATGGCAGAGGCTTCCTCGCGCGCTTTATCGATCAGCGCAGCTGCCTGCTTCTCGGCGCCGGCACGAACTTCCGCCGCGCCCGACCGGGCCTGCTGCAGCTCCTGCTCGACCCGCCGTTCAGCGGCAGCAAGTTCGGTTCGCGCCATGTCGGCCGCCGCCAGTCCATCAGCGATCTTCTGGCTGCGCTCATCGAGCGCCTTGGTGATCGGCGGCCAGACATAGCGTGCGGTGAACCACCACAGGCCCAGAAAGACCACGATCTGAACAACGAGCGTCGCGTTGATGTTCACGGCGGGCTCCCTTCAGCTAAGAGGTTGATCGTGTTCGGGATGCCGGAGCAAATCACTTGAACGGATTGGCAAAGGCAAACATCATCGCGATACCGACGCCGATCAGGAAGGCAGCATCGATCAGACCGGCAAGCAGGAACATCTTGGTCTGCAGCTTGTCCATCAGTTCGGGCTGGCGGGCTGCACCTTCGATGTACTTGCCGCCCATCATACCGATACCGATACAGGCGCCCAGGGCACCCAGGCCGATGATCAGTCCGCAGGCGATCGCAACGAGAGCAACGTTGGTCATGATGACTCCTAATGAATAGACCGGTGGGGGGTTGGAAGTAAGTCGTTAAAGGGTGGCAAACTCAGAGAATCAATGTGCCTCATGCGCCTGGCCGATGTAGACCAGCGTGAGCATCATGAAGATGAACCCCTGAAGCGTGATGATTAGAATGTGGAAAATGGCCCAGCCAAGTCCGGTAAGAAAACCGAGGCCCGCACCCCACCAGGTGGCCGTTGCACCCAGCAGCGCGATCAGCATGAAGACCAGCTCGCCTGCAAACATGTTCCCGAACAGTCGCATCCCGAGCGATACCGTCTTGGCCACATACTCGATGAGCTGCATCGCGAGGTTGGCGCTACCGAGGATGATCGCAAAGACCGGGTTGCGCGAGGTGCCAAAGGGCGCCGACACCAGCTCGTGGAGGAAGTGCCCAAAGCCCTTCACCTTGATGCCGTAGTAAATAGAAAGCACGAGCACCACAATGGCGAGCGACAGCGTACCGTTCAGGTCAGCGGTGGGCACCACCCGCATGTAATGCAGACCAAGCATTTCGCCGATGCGCGGCAGCAGATCGACCGGTAGCAGGTCGAGCGCGTTCATCATGACGATCCAGACAAACGAAGTGAGCGCGAGTGGGGCGATATTGCTGATGTCGCCCTTGACGATGGAGCGTGCCTGCTCGTGCACAAACTCAACCAACGACTCGATGGCGCCCACAAACCGGCCGGGAACGCCAGGGGTGATGCGCTGCGCCGCCCGGTACATGATCCAGCCAGTGACCACCGCCATCAGCACCGAATAAAAAACCGTGTCGATGTTGATGATGGAAAAGTCGATGATGTCCTTCTGCGCTGCACCTGACGTGTTCAGGTGTGCCAGATGGTGGACGATGTACTCGGAAGAGGTGGGAGCGCTTGCGCCTGCCATGTCATGTCTGCCCGTTTTGTTCCGCCGTGTTGCCCGCCGTACCAACCACTGAATAACCCGCCCTGCCCGCGGCCCGTAAAAAATTGCTTACCGCCTGAATCCTGCTGCCGCGTAACGCTTCAAGCGCGCCTCCAGGCCATCATCAGGAGCGGTGCCTTGAGCGCGGCGATCAAACCGATGAGCATAGGCAACCACTGCAAGTCGGATTCATACCGAATTAGCAAAGCCAACAACCCGACAGTCAATCCGATCTTGGCAAACTCCCAAAGGAAGAAAACCGTCGGATACGACTCAGGGCGACGACCCCGATGCAACGCCATCCTGAGCGCAAACAGCCCGTTGGGCACCATCGCGGTCAGTCCCCCCAACAGAAGGTGCCAGGACGCCATTGCGCCGGATACCCCAAGAGCCGCGATCGACAGACCGAGCACTACTGCAGCCTGCAAACCGACGGCGGCGAACATGACGCTCATCATCGGACCTGTTTGGCCTGATCTCTGGTCACTGGGCTGGCGACGACTGCCGTGAAGCAACCAGCCGGTTTCACAAACCCTCCTACTTGCAGTAAACGACCCGCTTCCTCCCGGACTCTTAGACCAGCCACGATAGAGAGGCCTCATGAAGTGTATTGTGTGAAACGGTTCCGGTCAAATCTGCTGCGACGCAGCATTCTGGGCGCGTGGATTTTACTGCGCGCTTTGCGTCGCCGACGGAAAATGACGGCTCGTCAAAATACCTCGCAAGGCCCCTCCCCATGACCGCCTCTTTGAACACTCGCAGCCGTGGCCTGCACTCGATGTTGTTGCGCCCCGCGGCTGTGCTCGGCTGGGGGCTTGCGCTCCTGGTGAACGGCTCGCTCGCTGGCGCGGCGACGGCCGCGCCGCACGCGCTTACCCCGGATACGGTAATCCCGGTTCAGGGGCGCGCGGCTCAGCCCCCCGCACCGCGCTCGGCAGGGCCGGCAGACGCCAAGATGATGTCGGCAGTGGTCCGGGTCGAAGCGCAGGCACCCCGCGATGCACCGAGCTCGGCCACCCTTGGCCGCGCGCGCTCTGGGACCGGAGTGGTTCTTGATTCGCGCACGGTCATCACGATCGGTTATCTCGTGCTGGAGAGTGAGACGGTTGATGTGGTGACGCACTCCGGGCGGCGAATTCCCGCCAGTCTAGCCGGCTATGACCACCAAACCGGTTTCGGGCTGGTTCGAACCGCCATTCCCCTTGATGTAGCGCCGATGGAGCTCGGTGACTCCGACCTCGCCAAGGAGCGCTCGCGGGTCCTGACGCTTGGCCAGGGCGAAAGCGAGCTGACTGAGCTGATGGTGCTGTCACGCAAGACCTTTTCCGCCGGTTGGGAGTACCTGCTTGATAGCCCGATCTTCACCTTTCCGCCGGTCAACAACTGGAGCGGTGCGGCGCTCTTTACCGAGGACGGCAAGCTGATAGGAATCGGCTCGCTGGTGGTCAACGACGCGGCCGGCGATCGGGCGGGCGTACCGGGCAATCTCTATGTGCCCACCAACTTGCTGAAACCCATTCTGGATGACCTGCGTGCGCGCGGGCGGCGCAGTGGGGGCGCACAACCCTGGTTTGGCATGAACACAGAGATGGTGCGCGGACATCTGATGGTGACGCGGGTGCAGCGCGATGGCCCGGCCGACCGGGCGGGCATCGCATCGGGTGACATTCTGCTCGCAGTCGCCGGCGAGCGTGTCGCCGATCAGGCGGAGTTCTACCGCAAGCTCTTCGCCCGTGGCCCGGCGGGCACCGAGGTGACATTGCGATTCCTGAAGGCAGGCGACGTCCGCGAGCAGCCGCTGCGCTCGATCGACCGAGCGGACTTCATGACGCAGCCGCGGGGAATCTGAGTAAAACGATAGCGCTTCACGCCCTGCCTGCCTCGCGCAGACTGCGCAGGTCTGTCACCGCCCTAGTCAGCCTTCCAGCGCCGAGGCCAGTTCAAGCCGCCCAAGAAGCGCCTCGAAGTGCTCGGCATCGGCGAAGTGCACTGCCAGAACGCCTGCACCGCGTGCCCGCTGTCGCAGTTCAACCCGTGTGCCAAGGAGGTCGGCGAGCCGCTCTTGTAGCCGTTCCAGATCGCGGTCGCCACCCCCGCGCGCGCGCCGCGCGGGCGCGCCCGGGGCGGTTGCGGCGAGCTCGGCCACATGGCGGGCGGCCAGCCTCTCGGCTTCGCGGACCGACAGTCGACGCGCGTGAATTTCGCTAGCTGCCATGGTCTGGCGCGCCGCAGGCAGCGCAAGCAGCGCGCGGGCATGGCCCATCTCGATATCGCCCGCGAGCAGCATGGTCTGAACGGGCTCTGCAAGCGCAAGCAGCCGCAGCAAGTTCGAGGTGGCGCTGCGCGAGCGACCGATAGCCTCGGCCGCCTGCTCATGGGTGTAGCCAAACTCAGTAATCAGCCGGCGAATGGCCTGCGCTTCTTCAAGCGGATTGAGGTCTTCGCGCTGAATATTCTCGATGAGCGCAAGTGCAAGCGCCTGCTCATCGTCAACATCCCGGACAACCACCGGAACCTCGGCGAGGCCCGCCAGCCTCGCGGCGCGGAAGCGGCGCTCTCCTGCGATGATTTCCCAGCGGCTGGCGGCAATCGGCCGAACCACGATCGGCTGCATCAATCCGTGCTGCCGGATCGACTCGGCAAGCTCCTGGAGTGCGGTTTCATCCATCCGCGTTCGCGGCTGGTAACGTCCGGGTTGCAGCTGTCCCAGGGGCAGGGCGGTGGGGGCTGACTGGTCGGCCGCCGGCAGGGGTGGCGCATCAGCGCCGAGCAGCGCATCCAGCCCACGGCCAAGGCCCTTATTTTTTGGTTTGCTCATGGTCGGTGCTCCGGGGTGTCGGGGGCGGCGGTTCGCGCACGGGGCTTGGCAGAAAGCTGGCTCGCGAGCCTCGCGAGCAACTCGCGCGCGAACTCTAAATAGGCTTGCGCCCCCTTCGACTGGGGGTCGTAGAGGACGCCTGGCAACCCATGGCTGGGCGCCTCGGCCAGCCTCACATTGCGCGGCACCACGGTGGTGAAGACCTTGTCGCCGAAGTGTGCTTCGAGCTGTCTCGAGACCTGCTGCGACAACGCTATACGCGGGTCGAACATGACGCGCAGCAACCCCAGAACTCCCAGCTGCCGGTTGAAATTGGCGTGGACCTTGCGCACTGTGTTCACCAGATCTGACAGGCCTTCCAGCGCGTAGTACTCGCACTGCATCGGAATGATCACCCCGTTTGCCGCACAGAACCCGTTGAGCGTCAGGAGCGACAACGAGGGCGGGCAGTCGATGATCACCAGGTCAAAGTCGGCGTCGATTTCAGCGAGCGCGTCGCGAAGGCGGGTCTCCCGGGCCTCGAGATCGACCAGGTCGAGTTCAGCGCCCGCCAGCTCGCGGTTGGCAGGTAGCAGCGCATATCCGGCTGCAGTCTGGGCAACAATCGCCTCACGAGCGCGAACCTCACCAATCAGCACCTGATAGATACTGGCGGCAAGCGTGCGCTTGTCTACACCGCTTCCCATCGTGGCGTTACCTTGCGGATCGAGATCGACCAGCAGGACACGCTGCCCGAGCCGGCCGAGCGCGCAGGCCACATTGACCGAAGTGGTGGTCTTGCCAACGCCACCTTTCTGGTTGGCAATTGCGAGAACTTGCGCCATCGTTACTCCAGATTCGATACAGAACGGTCGCGCGCCGCACGGCAGGCGCGGGCGCCAACACTTGGGCGGCTCATCTGCCCGTCCTCGCGGGCTGCGCAAGCTCAACCAGATGACGGGCAGCACCCAGACCGGGCACGACCAGCGCAGTGACATCGGCGACCCGCCAGCCCCGGGCAAGCCTAGCCGCCTCGGCCTCGATCTCCTCGCGCTGTCCCTTCATCGCAAACACCACCGTCTCAGGGGTGAGAAACGGCTCGATCAGGGTGGCGAACTCGTTGAGGCTCGTAAACGCCCGGCAGATGGCCAGATCCGGCGCTCGAGGAAGCTTGGCTTGCTGAATTCGGCCCTCGTGTACCCGGACCCGTTGCGTAAGGCCCAGTTCGGCCACGCTCTGGCGCAAAAACGCTGCTTTCTTGCCCACGGGTTCGACCAGATCGGCTTCAAGCGCCGGCCAGGCGAGCGCGAGCACCAACCCAGGTAGGCCTGCCCCGCTCCCCACATCCAGGAGGCAGGGGCCGGGCGCCACCCGGAGTGGCGCCGCGCGGCCCGCTGCCGCCTCGAGCGGGTGCAGCACCGCCAGGCTGTCAAGCAGATGCTGAGCGAGCATATTCGCCGGGTCCCGGATGGCCGTGAGGTTGTAGATGCGGTTCCAGTGTTGCAGAAGCTCAAGGTAAGAGAGCAAGCGCTCACGCTCGTCCAAACCCAGGCTCAGCCTTAGTTCGTTGCAACCTCGTGCCAGGCGCTCGGCGAGTTCGGAACGTGCGGGCGCGCCGCTCACCGGCCGGGGAGCGTGTCGGGCCGCGCTGGCGGGCCGGCGGGCCGCCTCACGTTCAGGCAGCCTGTTCATCACTCGCCGCGGCTAGCCGTTTTTTCAGATGGACCAGCAACAGCGAGAGCGCCGCTGGGGTGACGCCCGAAATGCGGCCAGCCTGGCCGAGTGTTTCTGGGCGTGCGCGGTTAAGCTTTTGCTGGACCTCGATCGACAGGCCGCGAACGGTCGAGTAGTCAAGATCGGCCGGTAGCGGCAGCGCTTCATTGCGCGACTGGCGCTCGATTTCCATCTGCTGCCGGATGATATAGCCCGCGTATTTCAGCTGAGTCTCGACCTGCTCGATGACCACGGGATCGGTGAGCCCGCCGTCGGCGACCGATGCGATGGCCGGGTAGGACACCTCCGGGCGGCGAAGGAGATCGGCGAGGCAATACTCCCTCTCGATGGCCTGACCGAAGAGTTCGGTGGCCCGCTCAGGCGACAGCATGCGCGGATTGATCCAGGTGTCGCGAAGCCGTTGCAACTCAGCCGTGACCGCGTCGCGCTTGCGGCAGAAAGCATCCCAGCGAGAGTGATCGACGCATCCGAGTTCGCGGCCGAGTTCGGTCAGCCGCAAATCGGCGTTATCCTCGCGCAGGCTCAGGCGGTATTCGGCGCGGCTGGTGAACATTCGATAGGGTTCGCTCACGCCCTGCGATGCCAGGTCATCGACCAGTACGCCGAGATAGGCTTGGTCGCGGCGCGGCACCCACGGCTCCTGGTCGAGCGCGCGGCGGGCGGCATTGATGCCGGCGAGTAAGCCCTGGGCGGCTGCTTCTTCATAGCCGGTCGTCCCGTTGATCTGCCCGGCGAAATAAAGCGATCCGATCGCGCGCGACTCCAGCGAACGATAGAGCCCGCGCGGATCGAAATAGTCGTACTCAATTGCATAGCCGGGCCGCAACAGATGTGCGTTTTCCAGCCCAGGAATAGAATGCACAAGGTCGAGTTGCACATCAAAGGGCAGGCTGGTGGAGATTCCGTTAGGGTAGTACTCGTGGGTGTCGAGCCCCTCAGGCTCGAGGAAAATCTGGTGCGAGTCCTTCCGCGCAAAACGATGAACCTTGTCTTCAATGGAAGGACAGTAGCGTGGACCCACCCCTTCGATCAGGCCGGTGTAGAGTGGGCTTCGATCCAGGCCGCCACGGATGATGTCGTGCGTGTGTCGATTGGTATGGGTGATCCAGCAGGGAAGCTGCCTCGGGTGTTGGGCTGCGCTGCCCAGAAAGGAAAACACCGGCACGGGATCAAGGTCTCCGGGTTGTTCCTCGCATTTTGAAAAGTCGATGGTGCGGCCGTCGATTCGGGGCGGCGTGCCGGTCTTCAACCGGCCCTGCGGTAGCTTCAGCTCCTTGAGGCGCTCACCCAGCGTGATGGCGGGCGGATCACCGGCCCGGCCAGCGGCATGGCGGGCCAGCCCCACGTGGATCAGCCCGTTCAGAAACGTGCCGGTGGTGAGGACGACCGCACGAGCCTTGAAGCGAATCCCAAGCTGCGTGATCGCGCCCGCGACCCGATCCCCCTCGACAATGAGGTCATCAACGGCAGACTGGAAGAGCCACAGATTGGGATGGTTTTCGAGTCGCGATCGGATGACACGCCGGTAAAGCACGCGATCCG
>SYIM01000267.1 GCA_005798775.1 Burkholderiales bacterium | reverse complement strand
GATTGAGGTCTTCACGCTTGAAATGAATCTGCGCACCACCTAACTGCTGCGACCAGCGCTTGGCGTGATACACAGGGCTCGGCCGGCCTACAAAATGCTTGAGCTCGCTCTCAAGCTCGGCGACAAATTCCGGGTCTGTGCGGTAGTGCTGGTAGGCCTGGCGAAGCGCCTCAAGCGCTTCAATCAGGGTTTCGGACACAAAGGTACCCCCGTAGGGTCCGAAGTGGCCACGCGCGTCGGGAAGGTCGTAAGGTTTCATGGGGTGTCTGGGGTCGGGTGTAACGGGATGGCTCGCCGAGCATCGGCAGCCATGACCGCGGCTGCAAAACGTTCCATCAACTCGCGATCCTTGGTTCGGGGGTCGGCACCTTGTATGCCGCTTGAAACGTCGACTGCGGAGGGTGCCACCTGATCGATCGCCAAGCCCACGCTGCAAGGGTCAAGACCACCGGACAGAATGAGCGGCATGGCACGTTCAGCCGGCAACCACGACCAGTCGAATGACTGACCGCTACCCCCGTAGCCCGAGTGGAACGAATCAACCAGCAGCGCCTCGGCTTCGAAATAAAACTGACTTGATTCTAACAAATCACCTGGGGCACGCATGCGTACCGCGCGCCACCAGGGGGCATCACCCGCTGCGTCGATGCAGAGCGCTGGGGGCTCATCACCATGGAACTGCACCACGTCAAGGCCGACCTCGGACCGTAGTCGATGAACCGCATCCGCGTTTTCATTAACCACCAGCCCAACCGCCGATACCCAGGATGGCAAGCGTTGCCGTAGCTCGCGTGCCGCAGCCGCCGTGACGTAGCGCGGGCTCTTTGCGTAGAACACGAAGCCCACGGCGTCCACGCCCAGCGCGACAGCGGTGTCAACGTCGTCAGGCCTCACCAGACCGCAAAATTTGATTCGGGTTCTCACGCCAGCCAGTCATCGGTCAGCGAGCCGCCCCAACTGGGTAGCGCATGGTGCACATCGTACTGGACCGCCTCCAGGTAAAGCCCTGCAGCCTCGAAGGTCGGCGGTGCAAGCCGTCGATCGCGGTGTTCGAGGAGTTCGGCAGCGAATCCAGGCCGACAGCGCCCGCTGCCCACCGCCACCAGCAAGCCGACCAGGTTACGCACCATATGATGGAGGAATGCGTTGGCAGTGAGAGTGAAGACGAGCAATGCGCCCTGGCGCTCGATTGTGAGCGACTCGAGCCGCCGCACAGGCGACGCAGCCTGACACTGCGAGGAGCGAAACGCTGAAAAGTCATGTTCTCCGATGAGTGAGGCGGCAACCAAGGTCATCGCATGCTGATCGAGAGTGTGGTGGCTCCAACCCGCCCGCCCCGCGAGAAGTGGATGCCTTACCGGGGATACATGCAAAAAGTATCGGTAACGACGTCGCTTTGCGCCGAACCGCGCATGAAAGTTGGTGTCTACCTCGACGACATGCCGGACCGCTACCCCCTGCGGCAGGTGCGAATTCACGCCGCGCACCCATGCGGTCTCCGGACGCTGGGCGCCGGTATCGAAATGCACCACCTGCCGGAATGCGTGCACACCAGCGTCGGTTCTCCCGGCGCAGAAGGTCGCGACTCGATGGCCCGCGATCGCCGCGAGCGCTTGTTCGAGATGATCCTGGACCGAGCGCCCGGAGGGCTGGGTCTGCCACCCCTCAAAGCGACTCCCGTCGTAGGCAAGCACCAGCGCGAGGCGCTTCATGCCGGACGACACGAGGATCGCAAGCGATCCTCAGCCAAGGCGAGACAGCAGCGCGCGAGCAAATTCCCGCAGCGTTTCGTCGCCACTGCGAACGACATCCTCAAGAAGGCGACGCGCCCGATCCACCTCGTTTCTGCGCAGACAGGCTGCAGCCAGTTCCAGACTGCGGGCAAGTTGCAGGTTGATTGCCGTCTCGGGTGGCCTTATGGGCTGCGGGTTCGGCGAGTCTTCCGTTGGGCGAGACGCCTGCTTCCCGGGCGCTGTTTCGGGGGGCCTCTGGGGCACCGCCGCGGACGCCAGGGCGGGCTGCGACGCGTTCATGTCAAGATCAGGAAGCTCAAACCGACTACCGATCGCACGCTCCAGTTCAGACATCTTGAGCCACGGATCAGCGCGCTGCAGATCATCGGCGGCAGACGTGCTTGCATTGGGTCTCGATGCCGCGCGTACGGTGACAGGCGCGACCTCGCGCTGCTGGCGAGCGACCCGCCTGCCCCGCTGGGCCTGTAGCAACAACCAGGGTCCGACAAACCCCAGCACAGCCAAGATCAACAGGCCCATGTCCGCGTAGGGATGCGCAAGCAGTCGATCGGCCCAGGGCACGCCAGTGACCGTATCCGGCGACGGCGCATCGCCTGGCTGGACAACGGTGGGGACCGGTGGCGACGGCGCATCGGGACCCACCGCTGCGACTGGTGGAGACGCAGTGACAGGGCTGGGCGTCCCCGAGGGCTGAGCGGGAACCGGGGGCGAAAAGGGATCAGACCCGCGCGGGGGAGGAGCGTCAATCGCGGGGGTTGGCTCGGGAGTCGGTGCAGGGGTTGGCTCGGGGG
>SYIM01000266.1 GCA_005798775.1 Burkholderiales bacterium | reverse complement strand
CTCGTCGAGCAGCAGCATCAGGGGACATCCTGCTAGCGCGCGTGCAATTTCCAGACGTCTGGCCTCGCCATAGGCGAGGCTGTCGGCACGGTGGTCAGCCTTTGCGGCGAGCCCCATCAGGGTGATGAACTCCATCGCTTCGTCGATGGCCGTGCGCCGCCTGGGACCAGGAATGAGTGTGGCCAGTACCGAGCGCAGCGGCTTCACCGAGAAGGTCTTGTTGGCAACCATCACGTTCTCGAGCACGGTCATACGCCGGAATAGCCGGATGTTCTGAAAGGTGCGGGCGATGCCGAGGCGGCCGATTCGATGTAGCGGGAGGTGAGTGATCTCGGTGCCACAAAAACGGATCGAGCCCTCAGTGGCGCGATAAAAACCGGTGATGGTGTTGATGAGCGCAGTTTTGCCCGCGCCATTGGGTCCAATAATTCCCAAGATCTCGCCCTGAATAAGATCGAGATCGATGCCGTCGATCGCCTTGACGCCACCAAAATATTTTCGCAGCGCTCTGACCTCCAGCACCGCGCTCATTTGCCCTGGCCTTGACCGAGTCGTGCCGTGATCACCCGGAACGACAGCAACCCCTCGGGCCGGAACAGCAGCATGATCACAATCACCAGTCCGAAAATGGTGGGCCGCCACTCGGCTAGTACCCGGAAATATTCCGGTAGTAACGTCATGATCGCTGCACCCAGAACCGGTCCGAACATATTGTTGACACCGCCCAGAATCACGTAGAGCACGACGTAGATCGACACCAGGATGTCAAAGTTGTCGGGTCGGACGAAATTCATGAAATGGCCGTAGAGCGCGCCACCGATTGCTGCAATGGCTGCCCCGATAGAAAATGCAGCGAGCTTGACCCACGCTGTGTTGATTCCGAGCGATTCCGCCACCCGGTCGTCTTCGCGAACGGCATCGAGCACGCGCTGCAGCGGGCTGATCGACAGACACCAGAGTCCGAGGCCGATCACCAGTACTGCCCCCAGGACTGTGGTGAGATCGGCACCGCTCATGCCGCCAAAGCCCTGCACGCCGCCGACCAGTCTGAAATTCTCAAGACCGACCCGCACGCAGAAGGTTACGCCAATCGTGACCATGATCAGATAGATGCCGCGTACCCTGAGGGCAGGCCAGCCGATCAGCATGGCGAGCACCGCACTCAGCACGGCTCCCCCGATCGCTGCCGGCACCAGGGGAACTCCCAGTTTCACTGTCAGGAGGCCGGACGCGTAGCAGCCGATCGCCATGAACGCGCCCTGCGCGAACGACAGATTGCCAGCTAACAGCACGACGTAGACGCTCCAGGCAAGGATCAGGTTGATACCGGTGAAAAACAGCTGGTCGGTGATCACACCCGCTGCTCCCCGGCATGCATGCCGCTGAAGAGTCCGCCGCGCCGCCAGACCAGCACAATCAGCATTGCCACCCAGACGGTCATTTCACCCAGGCGCCCGAGACCAAACTGAAAGGTAAGGGCCTCCAGAACGCCGATCAGGAGGCCGGCAATGACTGCGCCGCGCAGATCACCCATGCCACCGATTGCCATGATCGCAACCGCTTTCAGACCAAAGGTAAGGCCGAGTTCGGGATTGGCCACGCCCGTGCGCAGCGCGAGGAGCAGACCCGCCACCGCAGCAAGCGCCGAGGACACGAAGAACACAGTCTGGGTCACTTTTCGTACGTCGATGCCGAGGAGCGCAGCGTTGGTCGAGGACTCGGCGACCGCCCGGATCCGTCTGCCGGCTGAGGTGCGCGACACCGCGAGGTGAAGCGCCAGCATCAGTGCGAAGGTGACCGCGAGAATGATGAGCTGGATCCAGAGAAACCTCACCCCGGCGACAGTAAAGCCCTCTTTAAAAATACCTGACGTCAGTCCGAGGTCGACGGGCTCGGAGCCCCAGACCTTATGGGTAATGTCGACCAACACCAACCCGAGCGATAGCGACGACAGTGCTGCGGTGGTCTTGGCGTCATCGCTCTGAAAGCGGCGAAAGCTGACGAACTCGGTGAGGAGTCCCATGAGCCCCCCGATCATGAAGGCGAGCGGAAACGCCCACCAGACGGAGGTGTAAGCGGCGCACACCAAGCCAACGATGCCCCCGAACATGAAGACCTCGGGGTGCGCGAAGTTGAGCTTGTCCAGCACTCCGATCACCAGCGTGAAACCGATCGCGACCAGCGCGTACATCGCGCCGATCACAAGCCCGTTGGTGATCTGCCCGAGAAGCATCCGCGGCTCAGGGCGGGGGCTTGGCAGCGGGTTAAGCTGCCGCCAACGCCTCGGTTTCGGTGCCGAGCTTTTGAATCGCGGGCAGTACGTCGCGCGCAAAGCGCTCCATGTTGGCGCGGGTCATATCGGCGGGCAGGGTGCCAAACTGACACATGGTGAGCAGGTTACCGAAGCGCATGTCTCGCCAGTAAGACTCTAGCGTTTCGCGAACCGTGCTTGCGCTGCCGCAGAGGAACATCCCAAGTTCCACCGCCTTCTCCAGGGTGATGTCACCCGACAGCGACCCCTTGGCTGCAGCGATACCGCGCATTGATTCGCGCGAGGTATAACCAGGGGGCAGCAGCATCTCAAAGGGCATCTTGAGAAAGCGGTTTCTGAAAATCTCGAAATGGGGCTTGGCCTCGCGGCGGGCCGACTCATCGGTATCGCCCACGTACACCGGTACCGCCCAGCCGAGTTGGTGATCGCCAGGCTCGTAGCCCGCGTTTCGCGCGGTGTCGCGATAGAGATTCAGATATTTTGTGACTGCCGCCGCAGGGCTGAAGGTTTGCAGGTAGGTGTAGCGCCGATCCGGGTGCGAGGCCCAATCGATGGTTTCCTTGCTGCCCTGAGAGGGAATCCAGATGGGCGGATGGGGTTGCTGGAAGGGACGCGGCCAGAGGTTCACATAGCTCACGTTGTAGTGCTTGCCCTGGAAGGAGAACGGCCCGGGATCGGTCCAGGCGCGAACGATCAGGTCATGTGCTTCGTGGAAGCGATCGTGAGAAAAGGTAGGGTTCACGCCAAAGGTGTGGTATTCGGCGCCGATGCCACGAACGAAGCCGCTGATCAGCCGGCCACCCGTGATCACGTCGATCATCGCGTGTTCTTCAGCAATGGTGAGCGGATGCTCGCGAAGGGGCAGTGCGCTCCCCAGAATGGCGATCTTGGCCCGAGTGGTACGCCGGGCCAGCGCGCTGGCAGTCACGATCGGCGAAGGCATGATGCCGTAGGCGGTCTGATGGTGCTCATTGACGCCCACACCGTCCCATCCCAGCGTTTCGCCGTATTCCAGTTCGTCCAGGAAGCGGTTGTAGAGCTGATGGCCCTTCACCGGATCGAAGAGTGAATTGGGCAGCTTCATCCAGACGGTGTCATAGGCGCTCGATTTTTGCAGGTCGAGATCGGCGTATGGCATAAGGTGAAAGAGAATGACTTGCATGGTGTTAGTTCCCTGCCAGGAATGTGAAAAGAATGTCGCAGAACTCATCGGGCCGTTCGGTCTGGGGCAAGTGGCCGCACTGCGGGATGGCGGTGATGCTCGCCTGAGGCATGGCCTCACGGAAGGCCTGCGTGGCCCCGACCGGAAGGATCCGGTCCTGCTCGCCCCAGATGATCTGGGTGGGGATATCAATTCGCTTCAACCACTTGTGCAGTTTCGGATCGTGCAGGCGAGGCTCCCACGCGAGCCGCGCGAAGGTGAAGCGGTTCTTCAGCAGCACTTCCTGCTGCTCGGGGGTGGGTGGCACCGACAGCATGCGCTCGGCAATGCTCTGATCGTGAAACGTGTTCCGAACCAGTTGCTCGGGGCTCCAGAGAAAAACGTCGCCCGGCACCACCCCAGGCGTGCGAATACCGGCTGGACCGATCATGGAGAGCGTCTTGATGCGAGAGGTGTCGCGCACTGCCATTTCAAGAGCGAGCCAGCCGCCGAGCGAACTTCCGAGCACATTCGCGTTGCTGAGTTGATGCTCACGCATGAAGTCGAGATAGAAATAAGCGAGATCGTGGATGTTCTCGAGCCACTCGGGCTCGTCGGACTGGCCGAATCCAGGATGCTCGGGAATCCAGACATCGAACCGCTCGGCAAGCTTCAGCATGAAGGGCTGGATGCCGGCGACGCCGTTCGCACCATGAAGGTAGAGGAGCGGGACACCTTGACCGCCGCGCAGCAGGCGCGTGCGGCACCCGTCAATCTGGACAAAGCTCTCGGTAAAGCTCACGTAGGGGTCTCCGGATCAAGTCTTATTTTTATAGCGACTTCGAAGGTGCTGAAAAAGCCGTGAAAGGTTGGCCACACCCGAAAAGGGTATGCAAATCTGCCGCCCTTGTAAAGAAAGTAGCTTGCCTTCCAGCAACAAAAGAGCATCTTCCGAAACCGTCATCGCCTTTTAATCAGGAGGCACCTACAATCGGCGCCTCGCCATGGTCATCCCTCTCTACCTCACCTACCTGCTCCTGCCGATCGTGCTGGTCGCGATCGGTTCATTCGGGCAGTCCTGGATCAACTCGCTCCTGCCGACGGGTTTCACACTGCGCTGGTTTCAGGAACTCCTCGCTGACGGCTCGTTTCGCCGTGCCTTCTGGACCAGCCTGTATGTGGCGCTTGGCACCTGTGCGGTCACTGCGCTGCTTGCCGTGCCGCTTGCGTATTCGCTCTATCACCGCGCCTCGCGCGGCGGGGCCTTCGCGGGTCGGCTGATTGCCTCGTTGCCGGTGGCTGTGCCCGCGCTCACCCTGGGCTTTGGCTATGTGCTGGTGTTCTCAAGCGATGCCACGCCGTGGCTGGGAACCCTGCCGCTTCTGATCGCAGCGCATGGGGTGCTCACGCTCCCCTATCTCACGCAAGCGCTGGTGGCTGACCTGCGCCATCTCGGCCTGGCTGATCTCGAGGCTTGTGCGGCTACACTCGGTGCCTCGCCGTGGCGGCAGTTCATTACCATTGCCCTGCCATCGATGCGGCACAGCCTGGTGGCGGGGCTGGTGATGGTGGCGGCGCTTTCAATCGGTGAGTTTCAGGTGTCCAACCTGATCGCAAGTTTCAAGCATCGTACCTATCCGATCGTGCTGCTGCAGGCGTTCTACGGCGCAACCGGTTATGCGTGTGCAGCCACCGTAGTGCTGCTGGGGCTTGCCTTGTGTGCAGCGGGCCTCTCGGCTCGGCGAACGGGTGCAGTGCAATGAGCATTAAGCTGGAACAACTCGAGTACCGTTACCCGGCAACCGGACAGGGATTGCTGGGCGTCTCGATCGAGGTGGCGCGCGGCGAACTTCTTGCAGTGATTGGCGCAAGTG
>SYIM01000265.1 GCA_005798775.1 Burkholderiales bacterium | reverse complement strand
ACGCCGCTGCCCGCCAGGATCTACGCGGGTGAGGGCTGCGCGCAGGTGATTTTTCTCGAGTCCGACGAGGTGTGCGCCACCTCCTATCGTGACCGGGGAGGGAAGTATCAGGGTCAGCAGGGTGTGACGCTGCCGCGCACCTGAGGCGAGGGCAGTCCGTATGCGGGCAGGCAGACCGCGCGCAGTGATCCAGACCGCGCGCAGTGATTCAAACCGCGCGCAGTGATTCAAACCGCGCGCAGGTTGGCCCCGGCACCGCTGGCCCTGCGCTGTGGCAGCCTAGGCGTTCTGTGGCGATCGTGCCAGCGCGGCGACAGGCTGCCTTAGCTCCCTATCCTGGCTGAACAGCTGCTCGAGCGCGTGCGCAACGCTCAGGGTGAAGCGGTCCCCGTGGCTCGGCCCGATCACCTGAATGCCAAACGGCATGCCGGTCGGGTCCAGCCCGCATGGCAATGCAGTCACCGGATTTCCCACGACCGTGAGCGCCGATGTCAGACCGGCCCAGTGCACATAATTGGCCATGGGTGCGCCATCGATTTCAGTGGGGTGGGACTGGTCAAACGCGAAGGGAAAGACGGTGACGGTTGGCACGATCAACACGTCGATTTCATCGAACAGGCGCTGAAACGCCCGATAGAGACGCAGCTGATCGCGGTGCGCGATGGCCATCCGTGTGAGGTCCATCTGCTGAGCGGCCAGCATATTGCCCCGCACGTTTGCACCTAACTGCGCTTCATGGCGTTCGAATCGCTCTGAATGCTTGGCGAGCATGTAGGCGCCGCGCAGCAGCCAGAACACATCGAGCGCATCGCCGAGCGGGGGCGTGAGCCAGGTAAGGCGCCGGAATGCGGGCGCGAAGCCTTCGACTCGCCGACGGAAGATTTGCCTGACCGCCTGTGATGTCGGTGCGCAGCCCAGATCATCGCTCACCGCCACCCTGAGGCCTGACAGGTCGATCTCGTCCAGCGATTCAAACTGCGCGGGATCAAGCGGGTAGGCCATTGGGTCGTTGCGATTTCGCGTGGCCATGGCCGCCAGCATGAGCGAACAATCGGCCACCGAGCGCGCCATGGGGCCTTCCACCTCGAGAAAACTCAGCGCGATATCGCGCGTGATCGACGGCACCACACCGGCGCTTGGGCGGTGTGAAACGATGCCATTGAACGCAGCTGGCAGGCGGAGGCTTCCGCCGGTATCCGAGCCGTGAGCCAGCGGCAGCATGTGGGTCGCCAGGGCGACCGCTGAGCCCCCTGATGACCCACCGCAGGTTTTGGCAAGATCGAACGGATTACGCGAGACCCCGAACACCGCGTGATTGGTGTGGGCGCCGGCGCCGCCTTCGGGCGTGTTGGTTGTGGCGAGGACAATACCGCCCGCGTGACGAAGCGCAGCCACCACCGGATCATCGGCAAGTGGCACATGGTCGCGGTAGAGAAAAGAACCGTGGGTGGTACGAATACCGGCGGTTTCGGCCAGGTCCTTGATACCGATCGGCAGACCGTGGAGGAGTCCTAGCGGCCCGCCCGCCATCACCTGTCGCTCGGCCTGTCGTGCTTCGCCGCGTGCCCGCTCATAGGCGGTGGTGACCACGGCGTTGACCGCTGGATTCACCGCCTCGATCTGCGCGATGCAGCTCTCCAGCAGTTCGACCGGCGAGAGCGCCTTGCGGCCGATCAGCTGGCGCGCCTCCGTGGCGGCCAGGTCGCAGGGCCGTGCCACCTTACTCCTTCGGAATCTTCGCGGCGGTGGCTGCTGCCTGCCAGCGTGCCATGTCAGCCTGCAGGAACTGCCCGAACTGAGCAGGCGAGTGCGCAGGGACGACCTCAAGCCCGGCCTGCAGCAGGCGCTGCTTCATGGCTGGCGCGTTCATGATCGCACCCAGCTCTTCGTTGACCCGTTTGACCACTGCTTCGGGGGTCCGCGCGGGGGCAAGCAGGCCGACCCAGCCTCCCACCCTGAAGTCGCGCAACTCGGCGACCCCTGACTCGGGCACTGCGGACACAGAGGGCAGACGAACGCTGCGGGCATCGGCAGCGCTGGTGAGTGCGAGGACCTTGCCGCTATCAACGAACGGGGCTGCTGAACTGGGTGAGTCAAACATCACCTGAATCTGGCCGCTGATGATGTCTGTGATGGCCTGCACGCTGCCCTTGTAGGGGACCGGCTGAATCTGCAGCCCCGTCATGGACAGAAACACCTCCATGGTGAGGTGCTGGATCGTGCCGCGACCTACGTGCGCATAGTTGAGTTTGCCAGGATTGCGCCGCGCGAGATCGATGAACTCACCCAGTGTTTTGGCGGGCGAATTGGGCGCCACGATCAGCAGCATGCCGCCGCTGCCCCCCACCTGAAGAACCGGCTCGAAGTCTTGCAGCGGACGATAGGGCAGGTTCGCCACCAGCGCGGTGCTGATCGCAAAAGACGTGGAGGTCATGAGGAGCGTGTGACCGTCGGGCGCCGACTTGGCCACGAACGACGCACCGATGGTGCCCGTGGCACCGGTCTTGTTTTCAACCAACACCGGCTGACCGAGGCGCCTGGCGAGTTCCTCGCCCAGCGCGCGCGCGGCCACATCGGAAGCATTACCGGCTGGAAACGGCACGACGAAAGTGATCGGTTTGGTGGGAAAGGCCTGCGCCTGAAGCTCGCCAGCGGGATGGCCGACCAGCGTGGCGGCCAGTACGGCGAGAGCGGCCGATCGACCGAAGTTTTGCAGAATGCTCATGTCAGGGTTCCTCCTGGCGGCAGTTTGTCATAATCAGCGGATTCGTTCCCGGATTCGCTGCGGCCCCTGAAACCGCCTGCTGAACTCGAGACCCGCCGTGCCCTCTTCAGGAGACCCCGCGTGTCGCTTCCACCGTCACCCTCATGTTCGGCTGTTCCAATGACCGCAGTTCAGAAAATGCTCGCGCGGGCAAGCAGTCTGGCGCATGTCACGCCCGGTGAAGTGGTCTATCCGGTTCCCGAACTCGTCATCATTCACGATGGTTTCGTCGAAACCGCTTACCGCGAACTCCACGCGCTTGGCTACGGCAGCGTGATCGATCCGCAAAAGGTCGTATTCGTGACTGATCACGAGGTGGCCTACGGCTCGCAGCGTGCGGTGGAGCGTGGCCGCAACATTCGAGCCATCGCCCGAGCCTGGAACGTGGGCGCGCTGTACGACGCAGGCCGTGGTGGCCACGGCCATATTTTTCCGATCGAGGCCGGACTGATCCGCCCGGGCATGTTCCTGTTCTGCTATGACATGCACTGCACCAATTTTGGCGCGGCGGGTGCGCTTGCCATGGCGGCGGGAACCGAGGTCACTTCGGTGCTTGCCACCGGAAGCCTCTGGACCACCGTCCCCCAGACGCTGCGCATCGACCTGCAGGGCGCGCTTTCGGGCGGGGCCCATCCGCGTGATGTCGGCTTCCTGCTCGCACAGGGCTTTTCAGATGGGCGCTGGGGCGTGCAGTACGACTACCGGGTGGTGGAGTTCGGCGGGCCAGGGCTCGCCTCACTTGATCTCGCAGCGCGCGTGGCACTCTGCAATTCCATCACCGAGATGGGGGTGGCCAACGTGCTTTTTGACGGTGATCCGCCAGGAATCGATGTCAACAGTGCGCCCGATTTCCGGAGCGACGCCAACGCGCCCTACGAAGCGCGTATCAGTTTCGATCTGTCGGCGGTCAAGCCCCAGGTGGCGTTACCGGGTGGGCCTGATCGTGCCGAATTGCTGTCGCGCGTGGCTGGCCAGCCGATTGATCACGCCACCATTGGTGCCTGCGGGTCGGGTATGTATGAAGATTTTGCTGCCGCCGCACAGGTCTTGAAAGGCCGCAAAATTGCTGACCATGTTCGAATGTTCGTGGTCCCCGGCACAGCGGCGACCGCCAACCGGTTGGCCGATGACGGTCTGGCCCAGGTCTTCGTCGATGCGGGCGCCATGCTGTTGCCTCCGGGCTGTGGGCCCTGTGCGGGAGGCATGATGGCCCCGCTTGGGCCAGGTGAGGTGTCGGTTGCGACCGCGGCCACTAACCACGCCGGACGCTTTGGCGCGCACGACGGTGAGATTTATCTTGCCTCGCCTGTCACCGTAGCAGCCTCGGCGGTGGCAGGTTGTCTTGCCGATCCTCGCGAACTCGAACCCCTGGCTGCATCAGGAGTCTCGCAATGACGCCCTCCCTCATCCGGCGCGGTCGCGCGCATGTGTTTGGTGACAGCATTCCCCTTGACGAGGGCGTGATGGCTTTCAAATACGCGATTGGTCGCATCACCGATCCGGTCGAGCTGATTCCGCACCTGTTTGAGCTGATCGATCCCGGATTCGCCAGCCGTGTCGCGCGCGGTGACCTGGTGGTGGCCGGCGCCGACTTCGGTTGCGGCAAGCCGCACATACAAGGCTTCATTGCCATGGCCGCACTTGGCATGGGCGTGGTGTGCGGATCCATGCCCTACAAGGCGATGCGGGGCGCCATTTCAAAGGGCTTACCGGTACTCACCGGTGGTGGCGAGCCCGCCGATTGGGTGTCAAATGGTGATGCGATCGAAGTGAATTTCGCGACCGGCGAGGCGCGTAATTTCACTCGCGACATCTTGGTGCAATTGCCGCCCATGGCGCCGGTGCTGCAGCCCATCATTGCGCAGGGTGGGGCTAACGGACAGCTCGCAGGCTGGCTGAACGAGCACCCGGCGCAGGGTGCAGCCGCCGATTCTGCCAGCGTGCTTGGAAGCGGAATCCCAGTGCGGGTGCTGTCGCGGCGGTTGGCGTAATCGGCTTGAAGGAGGCTTCCGTGATGAAACGACTTTCAGGGCGCTCAGCTTTTCTCGCGCTGCTTCAAGATGAAGGTATTACGCATCTCTTTGGCAATCCGGGTACCACCGAATTGCCGATCATGCATGCGCTTGCCGAGCATCCTTCGCTCACCTACGTCATGGCCATGCAGGAAAGCGTCGTGGTCTCCATGGCCGATGGGTTCAGCCGCGCGTCGGGGCAACTGGTCGCTGCCAATGTGCATGTGGCGCCGGGTCTGGGTAATGCCATGGGGGCTCTCTTCGGGGCCAAGTTCACCCGTACGCCCATGATTCTTACCGCAGGTCAGCAGGAGCAGGGCCATGGCCTGCGTGAGCCCCTTCTTTACGACTCGCTGGTTCGCATGGCCGAGCCGCTCGTGAAGTGGGCGATCGAAGTGACCCGCCTGGAAGATCTGCCGCGTATCGTTCGGCGGGCGGCCAAGATCGCGCGAACGCCGCCCATGGGCCCAGTCTTCATCTCTTTGCCGGGCGACATTCTCAACGCCGAGGCCGAGCTCGATCTGGGGGCGCGTACCGACATCGACTCGGCGGTGCGGCCGAGCGACAACGCGCTGATCCGGCTTGCGCAGCGAATCCTCGCAGCCGAGCGACCGGTCATGATTGTTGGCGACGAACTCGTCTCAAGCAATGCGCTCGCGGAAGCCGCCGATTTCGCGCAGATGATCGGCTGCCCGGTGCTCCAGCAGACCATTCCGTTCGGGGCTCACTTCCGGTCGGAACACCCGTGTTTCATCGGTGCCCTGTCGCGCAGTCAGCCCAAGGTGAGACAGGTACTGTCGGCCTATGATCTGCTGATCGCATTTGGCACCGACCCGCTCCGGATGTCGGTGGACAGCCCGGTTGATCCGCTACCCGACGGGATGCCCATTGTGCAGGTGGGCCTCATTGATTGGGATATCGGTAAAAATTACCCGGTCGAGATCGCAATCCGCGCGGACGTGCGTGAAACTTTCTCGGCGCTCACGACGCTTCTGCAAAAGACGGGTGGGGCGACGCTCGCCGACACCGCTGCACGCCGCATTGAAGCGCTCAAGGCCGACAACTGGAGTGCTCGCCGCCGAGCGCTGGTCCAGACGATCGAGACGAAGGCCGCGCAGACACCGATCGATCCCGATTGGCTGCTATTGAAGACGGTTGAGGCGCTACCCGAGAACGCGATCTTCGTGGAGGAGGCGCTTACCGCAGCGCCGCTGGTGCCAGCGCTCCTTACCTATCGGGATCGTTACGGATTTCACGGACTTGCTTCAGGCGGGATTGGCTGGGGGCTACCCGGTGCGGTGGGTGCGAGTCTCGCCAACCCCGACAGGCCGGTCGTGTGTTTCACCGGTGATGGCAGCGCCATGTACACGATTCAGGCGCTCTGGACCGCGGCGCATCACCGTCTGCCGGTGAATGTGGTGCTCATTAACAATGGTGGCTATCGGATCATCAAACAGCGACTGTTGTCGTTTCACGGCAGCCGCCAGTTTGTGGGCATGGACTTCACCGATCCGTCGGTCGATTTTGTCGGGCTCGCCCGATCGCTGGGGCTCGAGGCTATCCGGGTCAGCAACCCGGCTACGCTTGTAACAACGCTACAGTCAGCGTTTGCGCGACCTGGGACCAAGTTGATCGAAGTGATGGTGGAAGGCAGCGTGTGAACGCGATGGTCGCGCGCTGCGGGGCGGCCCCTTGCCGCGTGGCCTGATGCGGGGGGTGATGCATGGTGGCGCGTTCAGAGACGCGCCAAGATCCGTTACGCCATGGGCCGTCAGCCGGCGCGTGGATCAGGTGCCCGTCTGATCCAGCCGGAACACTGCCGCGGGTTCGATGCTGCGGTCATCGAGTGAGCCCAGGCGGGCGATCATGCGCTTGACGCGAGGCGCTGCCTGCAATACAAGCGAGCGCTGAGCCTGGGTGAGCGTGAGATCAGCGTGAGCGATACAGGCATCAGCCCAGATCATCGTTTGCGTGTCCAGGGTCTCTGCGGGTTCGAGGGGAGCGAAGCTCGCCGGCCCCAGGTCCACTGGCGCTGCAGGATGGCGTTGGTGCCAGCCGGTGACCTGCTGAAAGGCATCACCGATTCTCAGCACGGTGGCATCGTCCCAGGCGCGGCCCGCAATCTGCATTGAAATGGGTAAGCCGTTGGCGGCAAAGCCGTTACACACCGACAGCGTAGGAAAACCGGTCACCGAGAAGGGCGCAAGCAGATTGGGCTTATCGCTCCAGAGCCCATAGAGAAAGCCGTGTGTTTCGCGTGCATCAAAGCGCGGGGCGGGGCCCGAGCCGACCGTGATCAGCGCATCAACTGATTGCAGCACGCGGGCCATCTGCTCAACCAGCATTCGCCGTTTGCGGTGGGCCTGGGACTGTGCGAAGGCAGGCACCAGACAGCCAGGCAGCACGCGGCCAAGGAAATCCTGTCCGAACCGACCCGCATCGTCGCGCAATACCGAGTGATAAATGGCGAATACTTCCGCCTCCTGAATCAGCACCCGCACATCACCGTAATCCATCATGGAAGCAAGCGTGACCGTTTCAATGCGCGCCCCCAGACTGCTGAAGACGTCGAGCGCGCGCGCCAGCGCTATGGCTGCCTCCGGGTGAGCCCGCAGGTCAGACTCGAAAAAGTGGCGCGGAACGCCAATCCGAATATTTTTCAGATGTCCCACCAGCGCTGCAGCGAAATCGACGACTGGCGCGCGCGCGCTGGCGGGATCGTCCGGGTCATGTCCCGAGATCGCCTGCAGCAGGAGGGCGCAGTCCCGTGCGCTGCGCGCCATTGGGCCCGCGGTGTCAAGGGCAGGCGAGAGCGCATAGATTCCGGATCGGCTGACGCGACCGTAGGTGGGTTTCAGACCCGTGACACCGCAGAGTCCCGCTGGAATCCGGATCGAGCCACCGGTGTCGGTCCCCAGCGCGGCCGGGGCGAGCCCCCCCGCGAGTGCCGCCCCCGAACCGCTGCTTGAGCCGCCGCTGAAGTGCGCCAGATTCCAGGGGTTACGCGCCGGCGGCCAGGGCAGATCCGTGGAAGGTCCGCCGTGCGCGAACTCATGCGTAGCCGTCTTTCCCAGCAGCACGGCACCTGCCTGTCGCAGCCTGCGCACGATGGTTGCATCGGCTGCGGGCTGATGCCCGATCAGTAGCCGGGAGTGCGCCGTGGTGGGCATGTCGGCGGTGGCGATGATGTCCTTGATCGCGCAGGGTACGCCATGGAGCGGCCCCAGGTCGCGACCCGAAGCAAGCTGGTCCTCGGCCGCACGCGCGCGAGCGAGCGCCGACTCGGCTGCGACATGGAGGAATGCGTCGATCGGCTGGCCAATGCCTTCGATACGTTCAAGTAGCGCTCGGGTCCATTCAACCGGCGAAAGTTCCCGCGCGCGGATTAGCGCGGCGCCCTCGGCGACGCCGAGCCAGGGGAGAGCGGATGCGGCGCGGGGATCAGTGGTCATGGTGAAGCGGTTCCTGCTCGTCCCCAGCCGCCAGCAAGATTTTTCAGCAGCTGGTTGGTGGCGGTCAGCCTGCGGCTTCGCGCATCAAGCAGGCTACGTTCGACCGAAAGGGCGGTGGTCTGCGCAGCCACCACGTTCAGATAGCTGACAGTGCCTGCACGATACTGGTTGAGTGTGAGCTCGAGCGCTCGGCGTGCCTCGATCAGCGACTCGGCGAGGAGCTCGGTCTGTCGCCTGAGCGCTGCGTTGAGCGCGAGATTGTCCTCGACCTCCTGCATGGCCGAGAGCACTGTCTGTCTGTATTGCGCAGACGCCTGCTCGAGCGTGGCCTGCGCGCTCGCGACCGCCGCTCGGCGCGCACCCCCATCGAAGGCGGCGAGGGCGAGGCTGGGGCCCATCGACCACACCAGGGGCGGCAAGGCGAGCAGGTCGGCAAGCGTTCTCGCTCGCAGACTGCTGTTCGCCCCCAGCATGATGGTCGGGAAAAATGCAGTGGTTGACACCCCCACCTGCGCGGCGGCTGCGATCGCGCGTTTTTCGGCTGCTGCGATGTCAGGGCGACGGCGCAGCAACTCGGCCGGCAGCTGTAGCGGCACCTCGGGTGGCTCAGGCAGACCCCGGGCGGCGCTCACGCTGACCGCAGCTGGCATCTCACCCAAGAGAACCGCGAGCGCGTTCTCCAGCAAGGCGCGGCTGCCCGCGAGCTCGGCGACCTGCGCCTGGGCGCTCTTTAACTGCGTCTGGGCCTGCGCGACATCGGTTGCCGACACGATCCCCACGCGGTAGCGATCCTGGGTCATCTGAAGCGATCGCTGATAGGCCTGGACAGTATCGTCAAGAAGCGCTGACTGCGTCTGCACGGCGCGAAGCGAGAGCCAGCTCTGCGTGAGCGTGGCCTGAAGCGATAGCCGGAGCGCCTCGAGATCGAATTCACTTGCCTCCAGCCGAGCCCGTGCCACGTCCACCTGCTGGCTCAGTCGGCCAAAAAGATCCAGCTCCCAGCTGACCGACAGCGAGGGGCCCAGGGTGGTGGCGCCGCCGTCGCTGCGGGCTGCGACCAAGCCGGCACCTGCAGCGGGCAGGCGCGCCGCCCGACTGGTGTCGATGGCAGCC
Organism: Burkholderiales bacterium; assembly: GCA_005798775.1. Lineage (GTDB taxonomy): Bacteria > Pseudomonadota > Gammaproteobacteria > Burkholderiales > Burkholderiaceae_E > SYIM01. Next base: position 723 of record SYIM01000265.1, on the reverse strand, counting down.
TGTGCGATCTGGACCTGGGCCATGCTGGCAGCGAGATTCTGGTTTACGTCGGGAAGCCGCTGCTGGAGCGCGTTGAGCGCATCATCTCCATAAAGTGACCACCAGTTGCGTGCGACGGTGACCCGCTCCGCTGCGGGCTTCAGTAACGCCGCATGCCTGAAATCGGCGGGTAGCTCACGAACCGGCTGCGTAGCGCTGGGGGGTGGAATCGTGGTGAGCCCGCAGCCCGCCAGGAAGCTCAACGCGAGCACGGCCAGCGCACCACGAGCGACGCGCAGCGGTAGATCGGGTCGTACCTGAAACACCCGGCGGCGGATCGTGCGATTACATCGCATGAGGCTTCTCCGCTGCGACGGTTTCGGGTGCGCGATGGGGGGCATGCTGTCGCAAGATCGCCATTTGCCCCGCCATTCGCGACGCCAGTCGGCTGGCAGCACTGCGCAGCCGATCGATGCCCACGTACACCACGGGTGTCGTGTAGAGCGTGAGCACCTGGCTCAGCACCAGCCCACCCAGCACTGAAATGCCCAGCGGCTGCCTGAGTTCCGCACCGTCGCCCGTGCCAATGGCGAGCGGAATGGCGCCGCAAAGCGCAGCGGCCGTGGTCATCATGATGGGCCGCAATCGGGTTCGGGCGGCTGCATACATGGCAGCGCCGGGGCCCAGGCGCGAGCGGCGCTGCCCTGAGATGGCGAAGTCAAACATGATGATGGCGTTTTTCTT
>SYIM01000264.1 GCA_005798775.1 Burkholderiales bacterium | reverse complement strand
CTGGGAAAACATCAAGCCCCAGGTCGACCACATCATCTTCACCGACGGCAAGCGCATCATCATGCTGGCCGAGGGGCGGCTGGTGAACCTGGGCTGCGGCACCGGACATCCGTCGTTCGTCATGTCGTCATCGTTTGCCAACCAGACCATTGCGCAGATTGAGCTCTGGACACACCGCAACGACTACGAGTCCGGCAAGGTCTACGTGCTACCCAAGCACCTCGACGAGAAAGTGGCACGCCTGCATTTGAAGAAAATCGGCGCCATGCTCACCCAGCTGTCATCGGGGCAGGCAAGCTACATCGGCGTATCGGTCGACGGCCCTTACAAGCCCGACACCTATCGCTACTAAGGCCTCAGTCTGATGAGGCCGCCGGTCAGTTTCGAGTTTTTTCCGCCGAATACGACCGAGGGTGAGGTACGGCTACGCGGGGTGCATGAGCGCCTTGCGCGGGCTGTGCCCGAGTACTTCAGCGTCACCTATGGCGCGGGTGGCGCCACCCGCGACAAGACGCTCCGTACAGTGCTCGAAATCGCTGCTGCCGGGTCGGCGGTGGCGCCTCACCTGTCGTGCATTGGTGCCACGCGCGAATCGGTTGATGAGCTGCTCGCGCTCTACCGTAGTCACGGCATCCGTAGGCTGGTGGCGCTGCGCGGTGACCTTCCTTCGGGCATGGTTGACACGGGTGATTTCCGCTACGCCGCTGATCTGGTGCAGCATGTGCGCACGGCAGGCGGCGACTGGTTTGAGATTGCGGTGGCCGCGTATCCGGAAGTGCACCCCCAGGCTACTTCCGCGCAATCCGATCTGAAAGCACTGGTGGCGAAGATCGCCGCCGGGGCGAACACCGCGATCACGCAGTACTTCTACAACGTCGACGCATTTCTGTGGTTCAGGGACGCTGTGGCCGCAGCCGGGGTGAGCGCGCCAATCGTCCCGGGCATCATGCCGATCACCAATTACCGCCAGCTCGCGCGATTCTCGGATGCCTGTGGCGCTGAGATTCCACGCTGGATCCGGCAGCGGCTGGCTCAATACGGCGAAGACCTGCCTGCCATCCGGGCGTTCGGTCAGGAGGTGGTCGCGGCGCAGTGTCGGCGTCTGATCGCCGAAGGCGTGGCTGCGCTTCACTTCTACACCATGAACCAGGCCGAGCCCACGCTCGAACTGCTCGCCGCAGCAGACGTTTAAGTTGCCGCGGGCGGGCGGGCCTCGACCAGACGGGTCTCGGTCAACACGCAGTCGAGCGGCCGGTCATGGGCCTGCGTCGCAAAGCGCGTGATCTCGCACCCGTCGTAGGCCACGCCAATGGCGGTCACCGGGCGCGCCGCAAACGCTGCATCGCCAAGTGTCCGGTCATAAAAACCTGCGCCATAGCCCAACCGGAAACAGCGCCGGTCAAAGCCCACGCACGGAACCACCAGGACATTGGGCATGACGGCCTCAAATGGTTTAGGCACCATCAGCCCATAGCCAACCTCGTGCATCGGTTGCCCGGGTTGCCAGCCACCGAAGGCTAGCGGTTGATTTCGGCCGACCACCTGCGGCAGCGCAAACCGCCAGCCGATTCGCGCAAGACGATCAAGGCTGCCCGACAGGTCGGGCTCGCCACGGATCGGCCAGTAAAGCGCGAGCACCCCGGGCGACAGGGATGAGAGCACCGTTTCCAGGCGCTCGCTGATCGCCTGGTCGGCCATGCGGCGGGTCTGCGCGTCGATCGACTCGCGCCATCCGACCAGTCGCCTACGTTCGAGATCGCGCGGCGTTAGCGGCGAAGCGCGTGGTATGCTCGATTGGGTTTTCATTTGTCTGTCATCCAGCTCGGTATCGACATGATCCGTACGATTGCCTTCGGGTCGATTGTAGGCGTCGCGGTGCTGGTGTCGGCCTGCGCGGCTCAGGCCGAACGGCGCCAACCGGCTTCCGCGCCACAATCGGCTCCCGCACCCAGCCCCGACGATGCGTTGATCAACGCGCGAAAGGCTTGGTCTCACAGCGATCTCAAGCAGCTGGATCTCGCCGCCCGGCATATCCCGCGCGACCACCTTCTCGCTGATTATCCCGCCTATTGGCGACTGAACCTGCGACTGCGGGCGCCTGCCTCGGCACCACAGGCTGAGGAACTTGATGTCGAGGTTGGGCGCGCGCTCGGGCGCCACGAAGGAAGCGCCGTGAGCGATATGCTGCGGCGTGACTGGCTGCTCAACCTCGGGCGGCGCGGCGAGTGGCAGCAGTTCGACGCCCAGTTCGCGCGCTACCCCCGTGGCGACGACGCCCAGATCAACTGTTTTGCCTGGAGCGCGCCAGCCCCTCGCGCGCAGCCCTCCCGCGCCGAACTCGAGCAGGTGCTGATGGCACCACGCGATCTGCCCGATAGTTGCAATCTGCTGCTCGAACAAGTCGTGCGACAGAAGCAGCTGGGACCTGATGCAGCAATTCGCCGACTTCATCGGGCACTTGAAGCGGGGTCGGTTTCCGCCATCCGGGTGGCCGCTGACCTGCTCGCAGTCGAGCCGGCAGCGCTCCAGGGCGCGCTCGCCAAGCCACCTGCCGAGGCTGCCTTCAAAGGCCGGCGCGAAGTCGCACTGATTGCCTTGTCCCAGCTTGCGCGAACGGATCCGCAGGCCGCCGCCCAGCGGCTCGAGGCAGGGGTGCCCTCACTCACGCCGGGTGACCAGCTCTTCGCATGGTCCCAGGTGGCTGCTGGCGGCATGCGACGACTTGCCCCCGAGTCGCTGGGCTGGACCCAACGCGCAGCCAAGGCGCTGGTCAGCGATGACACGCTCAACTGGATGACGCGCGCCGCGCTGCGGGCGAAGAACTGGCCGCTGGTCGCCTCGCTGATCGACCAGATGAGCGACGACGGCCGGCGTGATGCCGCCTGGGTTTACTGGCGCGCGCGTGCGCTACGGGTGGAAGGCCGGGTCGCCGACTCCGACTGGCTGTTGCGCCGCATTGCCGATGAGTTCCATTTTTACGGACAGCTCGCCGCGGAAGACCTTGGCCGGCTCACCATCGTGCCGCCGCAGGCGGCTGCGCCGTCTGCGGCCGAGATCGCCGCGCATTCGCGCAATGCCGGTTTTCGACGGGCGCTCAAGTTCTACGAGCTGGGCCTGCGTGCAGAGGGTAATCGCGAGTGGAACCATCAATTGCAGCCCATGGGCGACCACGAGTTGCTCGCCGCCGCCGCCTGGGCCTGCAGCATCAATGTGCTCGATCGCTGCGTGAACACCGCCGACCGGACCCAGCGCGAACATGATTTCGCGCTCCGCTTTGTCACGCCCTTTCGAGAACAGGTCAAGCGCGCATCGGGCGAGCGCGGCATCGACCCCGCGTGGGTCTATGGCCTCATCCGTCAGGAGTCGCGATTCATCATGGACGCGCGCTCAAGCGCTGGCGCACAGGGCCTGATGCAGATCATGCCGGCCACCGGGCGCTGGATCGCAAAGAAGCTCGACGTACCTGATTTTCGGGTCGAGCTTCT
>SYIM01000263.1 GCA_005798775.1 Burkholderiales bacterium | reverse complement strand
GCTCGAGACGGTGCCCCGCCGCCAAAAAGCGGACGAGCCAGGGTGCAAGCCGCGGCAGTGAGCCCGCGCGAATGACCAGCGGACCGTCGGCATCGAGCAGATAACGCGGAATATTTTTCCAGAGCCCGGGCAACGACATTGGCACCACCGACGCGGTGCTAAGCCAGCGCCCGTTACCGTAACTGGCCGCATGATCGCCGCCAGCAGCGCGGGGATCAACAACCGTCACACAGTGGCCATCAGCGAGCAGGGCAAGCGCTGTACACGCGCCGGCTACACCGGCGCCGATGACGACGACATCACTCACGGCGGGTTTCGACTTAAGGGAGGCGGCGAAGGCGCGGGTAGGCGGACGCCTTGGCGTCTTAGCCCGGGGGGCGCCGGTCGCGAAGCATGCCTCGCCCGCCAACCTCAGCCTGAGACACGGGCGCCCGCTATCCGCCTTTGACGTTCTAGAATCAGCACAAGCAACCCAAGTCTGGAGTCATCTGTGATCGAAACCCCGGTGCTGATCGTGGGCGGCGGGCCGGTCGGTCTGTCGCTTGCCGGCGAACTCGGCTGGCGCGGCCTGCCCTGCACGCTGCTTGAAACCCGCACGGCACCCACCGAGCATCCGAAGGCCACACTCCTCGGCGCCCGGTCCATGGAATATTTCCGACGCTGGGGCATCACCGATGACATCTACCGTGCCGCGCTCCCGCCCGAGGTGAACTACTTCATCACTTTTTCGAGCCGGCTTGCCGGACACGAGCTCTACCGGATCACCTCGCCCTCGATCCGCCAGACCATCGAACGTCCGCCAGAAGTCATGGCGCGCTGGCGGGAGCTACAGTGGTCTCCGTTCTACAAGACACAGATTGGTCAGCAGGCGCTTGAACCCGTGCTGTGGCGCTTTGCGCAGTCACAAACGGGCGTGAGCCTTCGCCACGGCTGGCGGTTTGAGTCATTTGAGGAGGATGACAGCGGCATCACCTCGGTCGCCACCGATCTGGCAAGCGGTACTTCACACCGGATTCGCAGTCGCTGGCTGGTGGCCTGCGATGGGGGGACCAGTTCAATCCGGCGAACGCTCGGCATCCGCTACAACGGCCGCGGGAAGATGCGCGCCAATGTCAGTTTCTATTTTCGGTCGAAAGAGTTCCTTGCGATTCACGGCAAGGGGCTGGGGAATCTCTATTTCGTGTTTGCCCCCGACAGCTTCGGCGTTTTCACCGCAATCGACGGTGTCGAGCTGTGGAGCTTTCAATATTATTTTCTGGATCACGCAAGGAACACCGAGACGATCGACGCCCGTGAGGTTCTCACGCGCGCGGTCGGCCGGCCGTTCTCATTCGAGCTCTGCGCGAGCACGCAGTGGCATCACCACCAGTCAGTGGCGCGGCAATGGCGCTCCGAGGGCGGGCGCGTCTTCCTTGCAGGCGATAGCGCCCACCTGTTTGTGCCCACGGGTGGCGTGGGCATGAACACCGGTATCGGCGATGCAATGGATCTGGGCTGGAAGCTCGCAGCCTTTGAAGCTGGCCAGGCCGGCGAGCGCCTGCTCGACAGTTACGAAATAGAGCGTAAGCCCATCGCTGTGCGTAACAGTGTGGTCTCGGCCAACAACTCGGACAAGATCGACATGGTGATGGACGAGGTGCCGCCCGAGATCGACGAGGACAGCCCTGCGGGTGAGGCAGCGCGCGCGCGGCTCATTCCGCGCATCCGGTGGATGAGCCGGCAGTTCAATTCGGCAGGCCTGCACCTCGGCTACCGCTACATCGACTCGCCAGTAGTGGCGGCCGATGGCAGCCCCGAGCCGCCCGACGATCCGGCACAGGTCGTGCCGAGCACCTGGCCCGGATCGCGCGCACCGCATGCCTGGCTGACGGCGGATCAGAGCCTGCGCGGCGCCAGCACGCTTGACTGGTTCGGCCGCGATTGGGTGCTGGTGGGCACATCGGACACGACCGCGGACACGGTGGCCCCTGCGCGAGCCGTAATCGATACGGCCTGCCGTGCTCACGGCGTTGAACTCCGCCACCGCACGCTCCCCAGCCCTGCGCAGGACCGGCTCTACGAGCGGCGCTGGGTCCTGGTGAGACCCGACGGTCATGTCGCATGGCGTGGCGATACGCTACCCGAATCAGTCCAGCCGCTCATTAAACAGGTCCTGGGGCACGTCCCGCCTCAGTGACCACGACAGACACGCCTGCGGCGATGATTTTTTCGGCAACGGCTCACTGGGCCGCGCACAAAATCATCGGGCCGAATTACACTCACCAGCCTTACGGCGTACCCGCCCGCCAGACATGGCGCCTGAAACAAACCCGGAGACACCCATGATCCCGACTCGTCGACACCTCCTGAGCGCCGCCGGCGCCTTGGCTACCGGCTCTCTGGTTTCACCCTCGCGCGCCCAATCCAGCCCGCTAGTCAAGGTCGCCACGTTTGTGCCCGAGCAGTCGGTCGGCGTCGCAAAGGTCATCAAGCCCTGGATGCTTGCTACCCAGCAGGAGGTTGGTACCCGCGCCCGGTTTCAGGGTTTCTGGGGTGGCTCGCTGGGCAAGGACGCTTTCAAGCAGTTCGATCTGGTGCGAACCGGGGTCGCCGATGCCGCCTGGGTGCTGCCCGGTTATCACGGCAAGCAGTTCGAGGACATGCAGATTTTCGAACTGCCGTTTCTTTTCGAGAGCGCCACTGAAGCGGCCCTGGTGGGCTGGCATCTTTGCGAGAAGAAGATGCTCCGTGGCATCGAAGATGTTCATCTGGTCGGCTTTTTCGCAACGGAGGTCTCAAACCTCTGGATGACCAACCCGATCAAGTCTCTTGACGAATTGAAGGGAAAGAAGATCCGGTCGGTGGGTGCGGTTCATGCAGAGTGGCTGAAGGTGATGGGCGCAAGCGCTGAGACCATGGACAGCCCGGAAATGAACGAGGGTTTGCAGCGCCGCACACTCGACGGCGTGATCCAGAGCTGGTCCGGTATGCGGACTTTCAAGACCTTGCCCCTGGTTCGCCAAAATCAGCTGGCACCGATCGGCGTCATCCCCTTTCTTCTGCTCATGAATCGTAAAACCTTTGATAGCCTGCCCAAGGACGTCCAAGACGCTGTCATGAAGCACGGCGGCACCACGCTTGCGCGCGGGGCGGGTGAGGCCTACGAGGGCGTGGGCCAGGAAATCCGGGCCACCGTCGAGAAAGACGCCAAGATCCAGCTCGCCGAACTCGCACCCTCCGACAAGGCGCGCTACGCCCAGCAGGCGCAGGCGGTGCACAAATGGTGGATCCAGAAATCGCCCAACGGCGAAAAGATCTATGCCGAGGCGGTCGCGCAGTTGAAAAAAATCCGCGGCTGAAGGATCCGCCGTGGCGGAATCCTTTGCGGTCCGGTTCGCGCGACTCACCGACCAGCTCGCGCTTCTTGGCTTTACCGGCCTCTGCGTAGCGGCGGCGCTCACCACCTACGAGGGCGCCGCACGTTATCTGGGCTGGTCTCGCCTGCCTGGCCTCACCGATATCCTGAGCCTGGTGATGGCGGTGATCATCGCAACAGCCTTCCCGGCTGGGCTCCTCAGCCAATCGAATGTCACCATCCGGTTTCTTGGCAAAGCGCTGCCACGGCGCGGCTATCGCATGCTGGAGATCTTCGGTTGTTCGGTCACCCTGGTGTTCTTTGCACTCGTCACCTGGCAGTTTTTCTTGTTCGTCCTTGATCAATATGGACGAGGCGCCACCACACGCACCATCGAGGTACCGGTGGCGCCGGCGTGGCTGCTTGCCACAATCGTCATCGCAGTGGCAATTCCCGCCCAGATGCTGGTCATCCACCGATGGATCCGCGCGCTGGGCGGCCACACCGACGAACCCGAACACTGAATCACCGCATGGATTCACTTTTCACCGGACTGCTCGGTCTCGGCTTCATGTTTGCGCTGATCGCGCTTCATGTGCCGATCGGTGTCGCCATGGGCGTCGCGGGACTCGTCGGCTGCAGTTTCATCATCGGCTGGGAGCCCGCGCTCTCGCTTCTTTCCACCGAGCCCTCGAGCGCGCTCAGCAGCCTCGCGCTCGCAGTCATTCCGCTCTTTCTTCTGATGGGCAACTTCGCGCATGCGGGTGGCCTGTCAACCGAACTCTATCGGGTTGCCGGCGCGTTTTTCGGTCATCGTCCTGGCGGACTTGCGATTTCCACCGTGCTCGGCTGCGCGGGCTTTGGCGCGGTCTGCGGATCGTCGGTCGCTACCGCGGCCACGATGTCGCGCATTGCGCTGCCGGAGATGCTCTCTCACCGATACGGGCAGGGCTTTGCCGCCGCCACGATTGCCACCGGTGGCACGCTTGGCATCATCATTCCGCCCTCTGTGATCCTCGTGCTTTACGGCGTACTCACTGAAAATTCAATCACCGCTCTGTTCGTTGCTTCAGTTATCCCCGGGCTTCTGACCGTGGTTTTTTACATGGTAGCTGTATCCGTCTACGCGCGATTCGCACCAGACGAAGCTCCGGCCGGTCCACGGAGCGACTGGGTCGCTCGAATGGCCACGGTTCGCGAATGCTGGGCGGTGGTGCTGCTTGCCATCGCGGTGGGAGTAGGTATCTATTCCGGCATGTTCACCGTGAATGAGGCCGCATCGGTGGGCGCCACCTTTGCGTTTGCCATTGCGCTGGCAAGAAAGCGGCTCACCATGGTGCGCTTCATCGAATCGATCCGTGATACGGTCACCTCCACCGCGCTCATTTTCGTGATCATCATCGGGGCGTCGGTATTTAGCTATTTCGTCACGCTTTCGGGCATGCCCCAGGCTGTGGTTGAAGGCATTGAAAAGCTGGGCGTCTCCGCGCTCCTCGTGATCGTGATGCTGCAGATCATGTATCTGATCGCTGGCGCGATCTTTGATGAAATCGCCGCCATGGTGATCACACTTCCCTTTGTCTATCCGCTCATTATCGGACTGGGCTATGACCCCCTGTGGTGGGGCGTGGTGAATGTGGTGCTCATCAGCATGGGTATGATCATTCCGCCCATCGGAATCAATGTGTTCGTGGTGCAGTCAATGGCCACTCACATTCCGCTCATGAGCATCTATCGCGGCATCACACCCTTCGTGCTCGCCGATGTTGCGAGGCTCGCGGTGATCACCCTGTTTCCGGCGCTCTGCACCTGGCTGCCCAAGGTAACCGGCTGGTCATAGGGTGTTCGGCGCTAAATTTCAGACCCATCCCGAAAGGACAGACAGCCATGAACATCACCCTTGCCTTTGCGCCTGGTGCCTGCGCGATCGCTCCCTATATCTTACTGAAGGAAGCCGGTGCTTCGTTCGACACCCTCGATCTCAATCTGGGTGCAGGCGAACACCATAAACCGGAGTACCTGAAGATCAACCCCAAGGGCAAAGTTCCTGCCCTCATCGTCGACGGCACGGTCATCACCGAAAACGTCGCGATCCAGAGCTGGATCGACCGGCAGTTTCCGCAGGCTGGGCTGATGCCGTCTGACCCTATGCAGTACATCCAGGCCCTGTCGGTACTTGGCTGGTGCGGATCGGGCATTCATCCCAAACTTACCCAGCAGGCCCGGCCCGAGCGCTACTGTGACGACTCCGGTGCGGCTGCGCGTGTGAAGGCCCTGGGCCATCAGGGCATGGTCGAACAATTCGAACTCGCCGAGCAGATGCTCGCAGGCAAGGCCTGGTTCTTTGGCGAGCGCTTCGGCTGCGCCGACGCCTACTTCTACTGGACCTTCCGCCGGGGCGGCGCCTTTGGCGCCGATCTCTCGCGCTTTGCCAACTGCATGGCACATCGAAGCCGCGTGGAGTCACGCCCGAGCGTGAAGGCCTTGCTCGCACACGAAGAAGCGGTCAAGGCGAGGTTCTGATTCAGAACACCGCGTGTTCGCGCAGGTTGGGCGCTGCCGCACGCCCGTCCAGTACCGCCTCGTAGTAGGCCGCCAGCGTGTCGCTCCCGGTCGAGGGCGTGGCCTCGGCGTCGTAGCAACCGCTGACCGGATCGAGTACCAGCATGGATTCGGTCGCGTAGTAGCGCCCGATCTTCGCAAGCTCTGCCTTTTGACGAAGCGCCGGGATCAACCACCCGGCCGCACCCAGGCCCGTGCAGATTGCATCGAGCATGGCCACCGGAACCGAGCGAAATCGGGGCTCAAGACCCAGGAGCCGAAACAGGATTTCGCCCTGCTCACGCGGGGTGAGCGCAGGGCCGGGACCGCCAATCGGCAGCACCTGGTTGTGAAGAGTCGGGTCAGTGAGGCAGCGCACCAGATAGTCGGCCAGATCAGAATCGCTCACCGGCTTACAGCGCGTGAGTTCGCCGTTACCGAACATCAGGAAGGGCTTACCCGCCCGTACGCGTTCGATCTGTCCGGATAGCGACTTGAAGAATGCGGTGGGGCGGACGATGCTGTAGCAAAGCCCTGAGTCGGCCAGCTTCCTCTCAAAGGCGAGCTTGGCCTGCTGAAACGCAAGAAGCGGCTTTTGCACACAGATCGCAGACAGCAGCACCATCTGACCAATGCCGGCCTCGCGCGCTGCGGATAGTGCATCGACATGGGCCTGGAAGTCGATTCGCCACGCGTCCGCAGGCGCACCGGTGCGCGAGGCAAGGCATGAAATAAGCGCGTCAAAGCGTTCACCGCGAAGCCCCTGTTCGCGCAGGCTCGCTGGGTCGGTGGCAAGACCGTAGCGAATCTCGGCCCCCGCGAGTGCGGCATCAGCAATATCGCTCAGCACGGGCGCGCGGGCGGCGTCGGGGACGGGGCGCGACTCGCGCGGGGGTGCCGCGCGAGGCCTCACCAGGCACACTGCATCATGGCCGCGGTCAAGGAGGCTTCGAACCACCGCCCGGCCGATGGTTCCGCTTGCTCCGAGCACAAGAACCCGGCGGGCAATCATGACGTGCGCGAGCCGGGCTGGTAGCATTCTCCGGGGCGGGTTCGCGACAGGTTTGATGACGGGTGGTTCACGGGGTTATTGTGCGGGGACTGACCTAGGTCGATTGTGCCCGGACAGCGCGCCACACCGCTACCCGCTACGCACTTTCCGAAAGTTTTTGCCCGCCTTGCACACGCCTGCGCTTCTTCCTGGTTTTGTAGCGTTTCACGGTAACCGGACCGAGATACTGCTCGATGCCGTGGGTGAGTTCATGAGCCGCTACCCGCTCGCACCGCTCGAATCCGAAATCGTTCTGGTACAGAGCAATGGCACCGGGGAGTGGCTGAAGATGGCGCTTGCGCAGCGTCGCGGTGTGTGTGCAGCCCTTGGTCTGCAACTGCCAGGGCAATTCCAGTGGCGGCTCTACCGACAGGTGCTGGGTGCGGACAGTGTGCCCGAGCGGTCTCCGCTTGACCGCGCCACACTCGCCTGGCGGCTGATGCGGGTGCTGACCGATCTCGGCCGCCGCACCGACCCCGCAGCGGTGACCGCACCGCTTGCCAACTACCTGGGCGAGGGCGAGCCGCGCCGCCGCCATCAGCTCGCGCTCCAGATCGCCGACCTCTTCGACCAGTACCAGGTCCACCGCCCGGACTGGCTGGACTGCTGGACGGCCGGCGAGGACGTGCTCATCACCGTACGAGGCACCCGTGAGCGACTGCAGCCCGCGCAGCGCTGGCAGGCGCTGGTGTGGCAACGCCTGCTTGCAGACCTCGCACCCGATGAGCGTGCACTGATCCGGCCACACGTTCACGATCGGGTCGTCGACGCACTTGCCCGGCGCGCGCCGGGCGATGCCGGAACGATTGGGCTACCACGCCGGGTTGTGGTCTTCGGGCTGTCCAGCCTTCCGTACCCAACGCTTCGCCTCCTCGCCGCACTCGCCCGATACGCGCAGGTGCTGCTCGCCGTTCCCAACCCATGCCGCTTTCACTGGGCTGACATCCTCGAGGGACGCGAGCTTCTGCGCGCCGCGCAGCGGCGTCACCGGCTTCGTGATGGCCGGGATCTTGGGAAAGTCGGGTTCGATCAGATGCATCGCTTTGGCAACCCGCTGCTCACAGCCTGGGGGCGGCAGTCCCGGGATTTTGTGCGGCTGCTTGACGAATTTGATGATGCCGAGCAGGCAAAATCGCGCTTTGGCCTCAATCGTATCGACCTGTTCGACGACGAGGAGCCGTCCGGCGGATCACTCCTGTCGCAGGTGCAGCAGGACATTCGGGATCTGGAGCCCCTTGACGGCAAGGCGCGCCCGCCCGTTCCCGAGTGCGACAAATCGATCGTGTTTCACATTGCTCACGGGCCTGTGCGCGAGCTTGAGGTGCTGCACGACCAACTGCTCGAGCTACTCGCCCAGCCTCCTGCAGGGCCGTCTGGCAAGCGCGCGCTGCGGCCCCGCGACATCATTGTGATGGTGCCCGACATCAACCGCTTCGCACCCGCGATCCGTGCAGTGTTCGGGCAGTACGCCGACAGCGATCGCCGTCATATTCCTTTTGATATCGCTGACCTCGCAGCACGCGGCAGTAGCCCGCTTCTGGTAGCCCTGCAGTGGGTACTGCGTATTCGCGATGAGCGCTGCACGCTCTCGGCGCTCTGCGCGCTCTTTGAAGTACCGGCGATCGCTGCACGCTTTGGCGTGGAGCCCGACGGCATCCCCCGTCTCATGCGCTGGATGCGAAAGGCGGGTATCCGGTGGGGCCTCGATCACGAGCAGCGTAGCCTCCTCGGCCTGGGCGAAGCGGGCGAGGTCAACACCGCCGCATTTGGCCTGCGGCGAATGCTGCTCGGCTGGGCAGTGGGGGAGGCCCGCGCCGCATCCGGTGAGCCCTTTGATGGCATCGAACCGTTTGACGAGGTCGGCGGGCTCGAGGCCGAGCTCGTGGGCGCGCTCGCGGGTCTGCTGGAGGTGCTCGGCGCGTGGCTTCACACATGTGCCGTCCCGACCGCCCCAGCGCCTTGGGCGAATCGGTTTCAGCGCCTGCTCTCCGATCTGGTTCGCGCTAACAGCTCTGCCGATCTCGGTGTCCTGAAAGCGCTTGAAACTGCCCTCGAGCGCTGGAGCGCCGACTGCGAGGCAGCGGGTTTCGACGAGACGATTCCGCTTGCAGTCGCCGGCGAGGCCTGGCTCGCTGCGCTCGATGCGCCCACACTCGGCCGAGCCTTCCGCGGTCGGGGTATCACTTTCTGCACCTTCACCCCGATGCGCGCAATTCCGTTCGACATCGTGTGCCTCATCGGCATGAATGATGGCGACTATCCGCGCCGCGCCGCGCGCCCCGACTTCGATCTGATCGCACTCGCCGGCCAGCGCAGACCAGGCGATCGCTCCCGGCGTGACGATGATCGTCAGATGATGCTGGAGGCGCTTCTGTCTGCCCGGCGTGTGCTCTATCTGAGCTGGACCGGAAGAAGCGCCCGGGACGACAGCGAGCAGCCGCCCTCGGTGCTGGTCGCGCAACTGCGCGATTACCTGAGTGCGCGCTGGTCCGCCCAGACCTTGGACAATCGAACGACCACCCACCCCTTACAGCCATTCAGTCGCCGGTATTTCGAGGTGGGAAGTGAGCTCTTCACTCACGCCCATGAGTGGCGCACAGCCATTGATGAGGATCCGGACCCCTCCGGCGACCCGCGCGAGCCTGCGCCAGGCAAGGCGGGCGACCTGTCAGCGCGCTCCGCGTCATCAACCGCCGCCAATCCCGCCGCCAATCCCGCCGCCAATCCCGCCGCCAATCCCGCCGCCGATCCGACGCAGCCGCCCGCTCCTCCGCCCACGCCCGCGCGTGCGCCCACGCCCGCTCCGCCACGGCTCAGCCCTCCCGTACTCGTAAGGCTCCTGCGAAATCCGCCCCGCACCTATTTCGAATCTACGCTGGGTATTTTTTTGAGCGAGGACGAGTCCGTATCGGCCGACAACGAGCCGTTCACGCTTGATTCACTTGACGCCTACCAGCTGCTTGATTCGATCACCCAGGGGGTGCTCACCGATCTACGTGACGGACCTGCGGGCAACAGCCATCGCACCGATCCTGAGCACCTGATCACGGGTCGCCTTCTGCGTCTCGAACGCGAGGGTCGGCTGCCGTTGGGCGGTCCCGGCGTGGCCCAGAGGAAGGCCATGGCGGGGCTTGCTGCGCAGCCCGTGCGCGCCTGGATGGCTGAGCGCGACCGGCACCCGCATTCGCTTGAGCGACTGCCGCTGCGAATCGAGCTGGCCGGCACTCTGGTCGAAGCATTCACGCCCAGCCGGTTTTCTACCTCTGACACGGCGCAGCCGGCGATTCAGCTTCATGTGAGTGCGAATACGCTGCTCGAATCCTCTGGCAAGCGCAGGCCGATCCCGCATCGTCTTTTAGAGACCTGGGTTCAAGCCCTGCTGCTCGGAGCGTTGGGCCTGTCCGATCAGTTGGTCCTCGTTGGGCGCGATGCAACCCTTTGGGCCCGCCCGCCGGCTCCTGATCACGCACGCGAGCGCCTGCTTGAACTGCTTGCCTTGTATCGTAAGGCATGCGTCGAACCGTTGCCGGTCGCCGCCAAAACCGCCATCGAATACTGCGATACGCAAAGCGAAGACAACGCCGCCGCAGTCTATGAAGGAAGCGAGCATGTCCGCGGTGAAGTCGCCGACCCAGTCCTCGCGCGACTTTTCCCCGATTTCCAGGCCCTCGCAGACGATGGCCGATTCGCAGGCCTTGCCAACGGATGTTATGCCGAACTGGTCCGCTGGATCGGTACCCATGTCACGGCCCTGCCCCATGCCGAGACCGAGGCCCAGGGCGCGACGGAACCACAATCGGGGCGGTCCGGCGAATGACCCAGGTACTCAACGCCTATCGCCTGCCGCTCTTTGGCAGCCGCCTGATCGAAGCGAGTGCCGGTACGGGTAAGACCTGGACCATTGCGGCACTCTACCTGCGGCTGGTCCTGGGTCATGGCGAGACCAGCCCGGAACCTACGGGCTTCAGAAAACCGCTGATGCCCGCCGAAATCCTGGTGATGACCTTCACCCGGGCGGCCACCCGCGACTTATCGGACCGGATCCGCGGTCGACTGATCGAGGCGGCACGCTGCTTCCGGGGGCTGGCGCAGCCCGCGCCCCACGACCCCTTTCTCCTGGATCTGCTGGCGGGCTATCGCGATCCGGATACGCGGGCGTTGGCCGCCTGGCGACTCGCGACCGCAGCCGAGGCCATGGATGAATCGGCGGTATTCACTATCGATGCCTGGTGCCAGCGCATGCTGGGCGAATTCGCTTTCGATACCGGGCATCCTTTTGATGAAACGCTGATCGCAGACGAGCAGGCGCTGGTGCGCGAAGCCGTACAGGATTATTGGCGACAGCAATGCTATCCGCTTGCAGGGCCTTCGCTTGAAAGCCTCCTCGCACACTTTCCGACCCCTGATTCGATGTTCGGCGATGTGTCGCGTCTCCTCGCGGAAAGGCAGGACTGGCCGCATCCCATCGCGTCACTCAGCGAGTGCATCGCGCACGCCACCCGCGAGCACGCGGAGGCGCTCGCTGCCCTGAGCGCGGGCTGGGCAGTGCGCGTGCAGTCGATGCGCGACTGGGTCGATCTGCAGATCGACCGGCATTCGAATCACTGGCTACCCAAGGCGTTTCGTCGAGCCGATTTCAGACGTTGGTTCGACGACATCAGCAGCTGGGCGTATGATCCGGTCGGCGCAAAACTTTTGAAAAGCGAGACAGCGCGGTCGCACTTGAGCCCCGCCGATCTGCTCTCGCGACGCGCCCCCGGAGCGCCCCCGCTCGAATTACCTGGTGAGTTTGCGGCACTGGCGCAACTCCTGGAGGCAGTCGAGAGGCTCTCCAAACCACACACAGCAATCCGCATCCATGCGGCAGCATCGGTGGCCGGCCGCCTCAAAGCGCTCAAGGCCCAGTCACGAACCTTCGGCTTTAGCGATATCGTCGATCGCCTCGCGCAGGCCCTTGAGGGCGACCACGCAGGCGCCCTGCGGCAGGCCGTTCTGGCGCGCTATCCGGTCGCACTGATCGATGAATTCCAGGACACCTCACCCGCGCAATATCGGCTCTTTGACGCGCTCTATCGTTGCGCCGACAACGACCCTCAGCATGCGCTATTGCTCATCGGAGACCCGAAACAGTCGATATACCAGTTCCGCGGCGCCGACATTCACAGTTATCTGCGCGCACGCGCCGCCACCGCCGGACGGCACTATTCGCTTGACACCAATTACCGGTCGACGCGCGCGCTGGTCGACGCGGTGAACAGCTGGTTCCAGCGCGCAGAGGAGCGCCGAGTGAGCGCGACCGATGCCTGGTCAGGCGCATTCCTGTTCGGTTCCCAAGGCGAGCAGCCGGTCCCGTTTCAACCCGCTGGCGCCCACGGCCGCGCTGACTCCTTTGTCACAGCCGCGGGCCCTGCAGCGGCCATCACCCTCGAATACGATTGCACGGTCCGTTCGCACGAATCGAGTCGTCGTCTGTTTGCCGGGCGCTGTGCCGAGCGCATTGCCAACTGGCTCAACGATTCGTCTGCAGGTTTTCCGGATCCAGACCGCGGATGGACTCGCCTTCGCTCGCGCCACATTGCGGTGCTGGTACGAACCGGCCGCGAGGCCGAGGCGGTCCGTCGTGAACTGAGGCGCCGCAACATCGCCTCAGTATATTTATCAGAGGGAGATTCGGTGTTCGCCACCGACGAGTCCAGGGATCTGCTGCGCTGGCTGCGCGCGGTTGCAGCCCCCGCCGATCTCGCGCTGGTCCGGGCGGCGCTC
The DNA here is from genome assembly GCA_005798775.1 of Burkholderiales bacterium. Taxonomy (GTDB): domain Bacteria; phylum Pseudomonadota; class Gammaproteobacteria; order Burkholderiales; family Burkholderiaceae_E; genus SYIM01. The sequence goes on along the minus strand of SYIM01000263.1, from coordinate 7,030 downwards.
GCCACGCGCACAGCGGGGCTCAGCCTTGCCGAGCTTGAGCGACTTGTGGTTGATGAAGAGGCCTTCGACGCACAGTGCGACCGGCTGCGGCAGCTCCGAACGGTGTGGGCCGAGCGTGGTGTGCTCGCCATGATGCGCAGGAGCCTTCATGAGATCGGCCTCCCGGCGCGCTGGCGGCCGCTTGCCGATGGCGAACGGCGGCTCACCAACTGGCTGCACCTGGCGGACCTGCTACAGCACGCAAGCGTCGAGCTTGATGGCGAACAGGCGCTCATCCGTTGGCTCGCAAGCCGGATTGCAGAGGCCGACGACGCGCGCACCGAGGAGCATCTGCTGCGCCTCGAAAGCGATGATGATCTGATACAGATCGTGACGATCCATAAAAGCAAGGGCCTCGAATATCCGGTGGTGTGTCTGCCCTTCGCATGTAGCACTCAATCGACAGGCCAGCGCGTCGCCTCGTTTGTGAACCGAATCGATACGCAGGGCGAGCGAATGCTCCATCTCGAGCCCGACGCGGACGACCGAGTCTATGCTGAGCTCGAGCACTTACGCGAGGAGTTGCGGCTCTTCTATGTCGCGATGACCCGCGCCCGGCATACGATCTGGATGGGGTTCGGACTGCAGAGAGTCGGCCGGAACACGCGCGCCGCCACGCATCAGAGTGCGGCTGGACGGCTCCTTGGCGGAGAAATGGAACGGGCACCGGACGATTGGCTCGCGCAACTGCAGGCGCTTGCCCACGACGCCCGGGCGCGCTTCAACACACGGATCGCGCTTGAAGCTGCGCCCGTGCAAAGCGATTGCTCGCAGGTCAACGCGAGCCTTTCCCGCTCCCCACTCGCCGCTCGCCCTGCTTACACCGCAAACTTCGAGCGGCACTGGTCGCCAGCCAGCTACTCGCTCCTCACACGCGATCTTGACGATGCAGCGTTCTCGCCTGCCTGGATCCGCGACCGCGCGGCCGACGAAGACGATGCGGCCCCCGCGATCGGACCGGTTCGCCCGCTTCGCGGCGATCCGGCGCCCTGGCACAGGTTCCCGGGTGGACGGGCATCGGGCGACTTCTTTCACGGCCTGCTCGAGTGGCTCGACTGCGAGGGCTTCGCGCTCGCCAACCGCCCCGCGCTTCAAGCGCAGCTCGCCGCCCGTTGCGAGCGCGCAAACCGCGGCGACTGGCGTGAAGCGGTCGAGCGCTGGCTCGGCGCGCTGTTTGAGACCCGCCTGCCCAGCCTCGGTGCCTCGCTCACCGATCTGCGCGAGCGCCTGCCAGAAATGGAGTTCTGGATGCCGGCTGCGCATCTGCAGGCGGGCGCGGTTGACGCGCTGTGCCGGCGTCACGTGTTGGGTGATCAGCCACGCCCGGCACTCGCCAGCCGTCAGCTGAACGGCATGCTGATGGGCTTTGCCGATCTGGTCTTCGAACATCAGGGTCGATTCTGGGTGCTTGACTACAAGACCAATCAGGTGGGGCGCGATGGCCACGCTTATGACCGCGCGGCGCTCGAATCGGAGATGGCGCGCCACCGCTACGATGTTCAGGCCGCGCTCTATCTACTCGCGCTCCACCGGCTGCTCCGATCGCGACTGGGCAAAGCCTACCAGCCCGCTCGCCAGCTGGGCGGGGCACTCTACTGGTTCGTGCGCGGCATCGACGGCCCGGTGCAGGGCGAATATGCCATGCCAGCCGATGCTCATGTCCTGGCGCTTCTCGACGCGCTCGACAAGCTGCTGCAGACCGAGGTCTCGTCATGACGCGGGATGCGCTCGGCGAGCTGATGCGTACCGGGGGGTTGCGCCAGCTCGATCGCGCCTTTGCCGCGTTCATTGCATCCCTTGACCCGCGAGCAGGACCCGCGCTTGCGACTGCCGCAGCGCTTCTCGCTCGGGTGGAGGCGATGGGCCACAGTTGCCTGCCCATCAGTGCGCTCTGCGAGGCAGAGGCTCCACTGTTTGACTGGCCTCCGGAGGCAAAGCCGAGCGCGCTGCAACTCTGGCGTAGCCTGCCCGCCGATCCTGCGGCCTGGCTCGAGGTACTGCGCGCGAGCCGCACGGTCTGGGAGGCCACGGCTGCGAACGACCAGGGCGAGCCGCTTGTCCTCGATTGCTCAGGCCCGGTGCCCCGGCTCTATCTGCGCCGCTACTGGCACTACGAGAAAGCCGTGGCGGGCGCGATCCGCGAGCGGAGCAGCGTACGCGATCCGGTGGATGCACCCGCACTGCGACGCTGGATCACGCTCCTGTTCGGGCAGGCTGCGCCCGGGCCACGGACGCAAGTTGCGACGACGGCGCCTCCTGTCCCGAGGACGACCGTAACGACTGCCGGCGGGTCGCACCGCGCGCCTGACTGGCAACGGGTCGCGTGCGCAATCGCTGCCCGCGGGCGACTGACCCTCCTCACCGGCGGACCTGGCACTGGCAAGACGCATACTGCTGCCCGGATCATCGCGTTGCTCGCCGCGTTGCACCCGGGGCCTGCGCCGCTTCGCATCGCCCTGGCCGCCCCCACTGGCAAGGCGGCCGCGCGGCTGCGCCAGTCGATCGATCACTCGCTCCAGACGCTGTCCGGTGTGTTGGGACCAGCGCTCGATATCGTTGCGCTCAACCATCAGATAGGTCCGGCTAGTACGCTCCATGCCCTGCTCGGCGCCTCCCCGCACACGCGACGATTTCGCCACCACGCCGCGCATCCCGTCGCAGCCGACCTGGTGATCGTTGACGAGGCCTCGATGGTTCACCTCGAAATGATGGCGGCCCTGCTGCAGGCGCTGCCCCCGACCGCGCGCCTGGTCCTGATCGGCGACAAGGATCAACTCGCCTCCGTGGAGGCTGGCGCAGTGTTGGGCGATCTCTGCGGCCCGCTGCTCGCGGCGCGCTATGACCGCGATACGGCCCGGTTCATCGAGGCCGCAACCGGTGAGACATTGCCATCCGAGTCCACCTTCCAGCCGGCCGAATCATCGAGCGCACAGGCGAGCCTGAGCCTCTTCCCCGACGAGCGAGCACCCACCGCCCTAGCGGGACAGACCATCGTACTTGAGCATAGCCATCGCTTTTCAGGCCCGATCGCTGCGCTCGCCCGCGCGGTCAATGCCGCCGTCGATCCCGAGCGCATGGCTGCGCACATCGGTGCGGACGACACTGCGCCGGTGTTTGCCGCGAGCCGCGGCAGCCTGGCACAGGTGTTGGCGCTGGCGGTGAACGGCAGGCCGGGCGCGCGCGACTCGTATCGCGACTACCTCGCACAGCTTCGCGCGTGTCCCGCCGACGGTGATATCGAGGCCCATCAGCGATGGGTACGCAGCATCCTCGAGGCCTTCGACCGGTTTCGGGTACTGTGCGCAGTCCGCGAAGGCGATTGGGGGGTGAGCGGCCTCAACCGCGCCATCGAAAACGCACTCGCTTCGGCAGGATTACTCAGCCCGGTCGGTGTCTGGTACGCGGGGCGTCCGGTCATGGTGACCCGTAACGCGCCAGCCATCAGCATCTTCAATGGCGATGTCGGCATCGCATTGCCCGGTGCGCATGCAGCCGACCGCTTGCGCGTGTACTTCCCGCACCCCGAAGGCGTGCGCGCCGTATCGCCCGGCCGGCTCGCGCAAGTGGAGACCGCCTTTGCCACAACGGTTCACAAGAGCCAGGGCTCCGAGTTCGAGCACACTGCGCTAGTGCTCGCAGCACACAGCGGCTCTGTGCTCACCCGTGAACTGCTCTACACCGGCATCACGCGCGCGCGGCAGGCGTTCACACTGATCTCGGAGCAGCCGGGGCTTTTGGAACAGGGCCTGACCCGCATGACCCGGCGCGAAAGCGGTTTGAGCGGTCTGTGAGCTCAGACCTGAGGCTGCCAGACTCGCTCCCAGATCAGTTCACGCTGCTGCAGCACGCCGCCGTACTCGCGTAGCGGGGGCTTGAGCACCAACCGATCACCCTCGAGATCAGCTTCTCGAACCTGCGGTGTACCGAGCCAGTCGGGGCGAGCGGACAGTTCGACATCGGTCCTCAGCCACTTGCCGTCAAACGCGCAGGGCCCGCCATACGATACGAATTCCCGGGCCTGGTCGGACGCGAGCGACGAATCGCCATTGCAAAGCGCCGCGAGCATCCGGCCGTTCTGGATCTGCACCATACCCATCGGCTCAAGCCCGTAGGGCGGCGGCAGAGCCCTGCCATGCTGATCGCTGGCGCGGGCCCTGACCAGGCGCCAGATTCCATCGAGCGGGCTCGCGTTCAAGATCTGATCCTTTATCAGGGTGCGCGAGGCGCGATCTGCACCACGCTGCCGGCATCAAGCCGGAAGGCCATCAGGTCTTCGCCGATCAGAAGCGGGCCGTCGTAGGTCTGCCGCGCCTGCTCGAACACATCTTTCTCGTTGACTGGCGGCGTGCCGGGCATGCCCAGCAGCACGAAGTGGTAGAACACCGCGAGCCGGGGTTTTACACGGCTGAACACCACGCCGGCTTCATCGGGTTTGGTATGGTGCGCAAGAATAACCTTGATGACCGGGTTCTTCAGAAGCTCGGGCCGCACCGCTGCAACCTGATGAATGAGCAGATCGCTGCCCGAGGCCTGTGAGATGAGGTTTTCACTGAAGCGGGTGTCGCCCGATACCGTGACCGAACGGCCGCCGTAATCAACCCGGAAGCCAAACGCCGGATTCAGAAGCTCGCCGTGATCAACCGTGATGGCGGTGACCTTGACCCCATCGCGATCGTAGATCACACCTTGCTGAAATTCCGTGACGTCAGCCCGGATCACATCGGGCTTGAGATTCTGATCGGCGATCCGGGCCTTGATGTCCCAGTCGAACGCGCGGGTGAGCCCATCCATGAGCTGACGCGTACCGACCGGTCCGTAGACCACAAACGGGCCGGGACGCTGCGCATACTCGGCTTCGAGCCAGCCGGTGAGCCAGAGGTCGGGGATGCCGACGATATGATCGGAATGAAGATGTGTGATGAACAGCGCATCGACCTGCCCAAGCTTCAATCCGGCCTGGCGCAGCCGCTGGGTGACGCCGCGCCCGCAGTCAATCAGCAGCACCTTGCCACCCGCCTGCACCAGCACGCCAGGGCCGAAGCGACGCATGTTGGGGGCAGGGCTGCCGGTGCCGAGCAGCGTGACACGAAATTCGTCGCGGGCGGCTGGCGGGGGTGGCGCAGCTGGCTGTGCGACGGCGATAGGGGCGAGGCCGAGGCCAAGCGCGCTGCCCGCAAGCGCGACACCCAGCCCACCTGTGAACCCACTCGCCCCCACCGCTCCTGCCGCAGCCCAGGGCGCGATCATGATCATGCAGAGCAGCCGGCGCATGCGCGCTACGATTCCGTTGAGGCTCATCGGTAGTCTCTCCTTGATGGGTGGTGAACCGCGCGTTCGTTAACGGCCCGCGATCGGGTCAGAGCTTCGCATCATTCCAGTCGGTCTGCGGCTCGGGCGGCTCGGCAGCGAGGCCCACCGCCCGAATGGCGCCGATCGCGCAGAACTCGTCCTTGTCCGAGGCATCACCACTGATACCCACCGAGCCGATCGCCTGGCCGTCCGCATCGATGATCAGCACGCCCCCGGGCGTCGGGATGAAGCGTCCGCCGGAGGCCGCAGCGAGCGCCGACTGGAAGGTGGGCCGATTGGCAAGCCGGTCGCGAATCTGCCGGCTTGACATGCCCATGCCAAGCGCGCCCCAGGCCTTGCCCATGGCAATGTCGGCGCGTAATACCCCGCAACCGTCTTCGCGTCTGAAACTCACCAGATTGCCGCCCGCATCAAGCAACGCTACGGTGAGCGGCAATAGCCCGTTGGCCCGCCGCAGTTTGAGCGCTTCGATACAGATCCGATCGGCGATCTCGAGCGCAAGCGTTGACCGAATCGGGATCAGATGTTCAGCCATGGTTTCAGCCTCGGGCCTGGTCACCCAGTTGATCAACGATCGGTTTCCATTTGGCCACCTCTGCGCGGGCAAAGCGCTCAGCCTCCGCACCAAGATGAATATCGGCAAACATCGACTGCGCTTCGAGCTGAGAGCGGAGCGCCGGGTCGGTCATCACACGACGACTCGCCTCGGCGAGCGTGCGAACCAGGTCGGGCGGTGTTTCGCGCGGCACGGTCACCACATTCCAGAGCATGGCCTCGAAGGGCTCGGAGAGACTAGCCGATTCAGCCACTGTGGGGATATCAGGTGCCGCGGCTGCACGACGAGCACCTGCAAGGCCGACGATGCGCGCCTTGCCCGCCTGATGCTGCGGCAGCATCGGCCCAAGCGTATCGATCGCCATCTGCAGCGTGCCCCCCAGAAGATCCTGCCTCGCCGGTGCACTGCCCTTGTAAGGCACATGCGCGATTTGCGCGCCGGTGAGTTGCTTCAACCGCTCGGCGGCGATGTGCATCATGGTGCCGCTGCCCGGCGAGCCGTAGCTCAGGCTTCCCGGCTGCGCGCGCGAGCGTGCCACCAGCTCCTTGAGCGTGGCAGGCATCTGCGGATGCACCGCAAACACCAGCGGCGCGCCGCCCAGGACGCCCACCCACGCGAAGTCGGCCAGCGCATCGAATTGCGGCTTTGGTTGAATCAGGTTGTAGAGCACATGCGTGGACGCGGTTCCAAAGAGAAGTGTGTAGCCGTCTGGCGCGCTGCGGCGAACGTCCAACGCCCCAACCGCACCCGATGCGCCGGCCTTGTTCTCGAGCACCACAGGCTGGCCAAGCTGCTGGCCCAGGGCGCTGGCATAGAGCCTGGCGAACGCGTCGGTGGGCCCGCCAGGGGGAAAAGGAATCACCATTCGCAGCGGCCGCGCGGGCCAGGCGCTCTGCGCCAATACGGGCGAAGCCACCGGGCTGCAGGCGAGTGCAGCGCCAACCGCGATCAGCTGACGACGGTTCATGATGCGTGCTCCTTTCAGCGATACGCGCCGGCAAGGCACAATGCCGGCAGTTGCGTTTGACTCAACCCCCAATCCTACCCTCCCCATGACGCGTACCCCGATCGTCACCCGCATGCAGGTCATCCCAGTAGCTGGCCATGACAGCATGCTCCTCAATC
>SYIM01000262.1 GCA_005798775.1 Burkholderiales bacterium | reverse complement strand
CGCCGCTGTTCACGCTGCCGGTTGCGCTCTCGGTGATGTTCGAACTTGCGGCCGATATTCACCGCGGTGTGGCGGGCGCCCGCGAGCAGTTGCGTGCGCTTGCCTCGGTGCTCGGATTGCTCGGGCGAGCCCCCCAGGCGGTGCGTCGGAGCGGGCTCGGCGGTTCGGAAGCGGGCGCGGCGGGCGCCTCGGACAGCGCACTGATCGAGTCCCTCATTGCCGAGCGGGCTGCTGCCAAGAAGGCCAAGCGTTATCAGGACGCCGACCGCATCCGGGCCGAGCTTCTTGCGCAAGGCATCGTGCTCGAGGACACCCCCGCCGGCACGAGCTGGCGCCGCGCGTGAAACCTGTCTACTGGGATGAGGCCTGCCGCGAGCTCGGGCGCGCCGACCCGGTCATGGGCGGCATCATTCGTTCGGCGGGAGCGGTCCATCTGGTGTCGCGAGGCGACCCATTTGTCACGCTGTCGCGCTCGGTGGTGGGGCAGCAAATTTCGGTGAAGGCTGCGCAGACCGTCTGGGACCGTTTTTCCAAGGCGGCGCGCACGGTGGAGCCGCTGCGGGTTTCGCGCATGCGTATGACCACGCTTCGTGGCTGCGGCCTATCCGAGCGGAAAGCTGAATACATCCGCGACCTGGCGGCGGGGTTCGTCGAGCAGCGGGTCGATCCGGAGCGCTGGCCTGATCTCCCGGATGAGGCGATCATTGAGGAGCTCACGGCCGTTCGCGGCATCGGGCGCTGGACAGCAGAGATGTTTCTGATTTTTAATCTGCTCCGTCCTGATGTTTTTCCCGTTGATGACATCGGGCTGCTTCGCGGAATCGGCTGTGCATATGGCGATGGTGAAAAAGTCAGCCGGGCGCATGCCAGCCAGTTTGGCGAGCGCTGGCGCCCCTGGCGCACGGTGGCTACCTGGTATCTGTGGCGCAGCCTCGATCCGTTGCCAGTGGAGTACTGATGAAGACAACCTTTCTTGATTTCGAAGCGTCGGTCGCCGATCTTGAACAGAAGATCGAGGCGCTGCGCTTTGCGCAGGAAGACTCGGCGATCGACATCGCCGAGGAGGTCGATCTCCTCAAGAAAAAAAGCCAGACCCTGCTGAAGGACACCTACGCTAAGCTTTCGCCCTGGCAGGTGGCCCTGGTGGCGCGGCATCCGCAGCGCCCCTACACGCTCGACTACATTGCGGCGCTCTGTACCGACTTCCACCCGTTGCATGGCGATCGTACGTTTGGCGATGACCCGGCCATCGTGGGCGGCCTTGCTCGTTTCAACGGACAACCCGTGATGTTGATCGGTCACCAGAAGGGGCGTGATACGCGCGAGCGCGGCTATCGAAATTTCGGCATGCCGCGGCCCGAGGGTTACCGCAAGGCCTTGCGGCTCATGAAGCTCGCGGAAAAATTTGAAATTCCGGTGCTCACTTTCGTGGACACGCCGGGCGCGTTTCCTGGCATTGGTGCGGAGGAACGCAATCAGTCCGAGGCGATTGGTCGCAATCTCATCGAGATGGCGGCGTTGCGCGTGCCAATTGTCACCACCGTGATCGGTGAGGGCGGCTCGGGTGGTGCGCTCGCCATTGCAGTGGGTGACACGGTGCTTATGCTGCAGTACTCGATCTACTCGGTGATTTCGCCTGAGGGTTGCGCGGCCATCCTATGGAAAAGCGCGGAGAAGGCGCCCGATGCGGCCGAGACACTCGGCATCACCGCGCACCGGCTCAAGGCCCTCGGCCTCATCGACCGTATCGTGAGCGAGCCGCTTGGCGGCGCGCACCGTGATCCACAGCAGATGGTGCAGCTGCTGAGGCGTGCCATTTCGGATGCGCTGCGCCAACTACAGGCCATCGATGTCAAGACGCTGCTTCGTCAGCGGCACGACCGCATCCTCGCCTACGGCAAATTCAAGGAACTCGGGGCAAGCTGAGCGCGCGTTACCTGATGACCTCCGACGATCCAGTCGTTCAGGCAGTCTGTCAGGCGCTTGCCGCGCTGCCTGCTGACGCGCGGCTGGTAGTCGCTGCAAGCGGCGGCGCAGATTCCACTGCTTTGCTTCATGCCTGCGCAGCGGCCATTCCCCCTGAATGGCTGATTTCCTGTCACGTTCATCACGGCCTGCAGGCTGCGGCTGATGAGTTTGCCGCGCACTGTGCGAGCGCCGCGCACCGGCTTGGTGTGCCCTTCGACCTGCGGCGGCTCGATGGCCGCCCGGCGCGTGGTGAGTCGGTTGAGGCTTGGGCTCGAGAGCATCGCTATCGGGCGTTGAATGCCTGCGCTCGGGACGCGGGCGCGGTGGCCGTGCTCACCGCGCACCATGCCGATGATCAAGCGGAGACGCTGCTGATCGGTCTGGCCCGTGGCAGTGGTCCCGACGGCTTGTCGGGGATGCGGCCAGCGATCGATCGCGGCGGCATACGGCTCATCCGGCCGTTTCTGTCGCTGTCGCGCATGAGTCTTCGCGACTACTGCACGCGGCATGGGCTTGCGGTGATCAGTGACCCCATGAATGATGATCCTGCGCGCCTCCGATCAGCGCTTCGCGCTCAGGTGATGCCCACGCTTGTCGGTATGGCCCCTGCCTTTGCGGCCAATGCCGCGCGCAGTGCCGGTCTGATCGCCGAGGCGGCTGAGCTCGCACGTGAGTGGGCGCAGATCGATTTGGCGGAGGCGGTGGATGCGGGGGGCGTCCTGCGGCTCTCCGCGCTCAAGACGCTGTCGCGAGCGCGGCAGGCGAACGCGGTCCGGCATTGGCTGCGCGAGCGGGGGGCGCCCGTACCCTCGCAGGCGCGGCTTTCGGCGCTTCTCGTCCAAGTGTTCGATTCCACCTCGGCGTATGCGCTCTTGCGCCATACCGGTTGGTGCGTGGTGCGGTATCGCGATCGGTTGCAGGCGCTTTCACCGCAAGCTGTTCTGCGGCCCGATCGGCCCGCACCGGGGGAGTGGGAAGGGCGCTGGGCAGGTGAGTCGGTGCTTGGGGTTGCCCAGTGGGGGCTTGAGCTGTGCGTGAGTCAGCTGAAAGATGCAGACGCCGGGTTGATGGTGGATCGCGCTCTGCTCGAACGGGGACCGATTGTGCTTTGTGCGCCCTCAGCGCGGCTGCGGGTGAGGCCAGCCGCGAAGTCGCGCTCGCGCGAGGTGCGAAAGCGCTGGCAGGAGCTCGGGGTGCCACCCTGGCTGCGTGGCTGGCTGCCGGAGGTGAGGGTGGGGGAGGTTACGTTGGGCGTAGCGGGGCTGGGTGCGGCAGCCGATTGCATGGCCCTGGGGGCGTGCGGCGCACCCGCTATAGTGAGGCTGTCGGTGCGTGTTTCAGCCGCTGACGACCCTCGCCGCCTATGGGTAATAGCTTATAATTGAAAGCTTTGCGTCGAGCGGCTTTGGGCCGCAACACCCATGGCTTTAATCGTTCATAAATCCGGCGGCACCTCGATGGGCTCGGTTGAGCGTATCAAGACTGTTGCCCAGCGGGTGGCCAAGTGGCATGCGGCCGGGCACCAGATGGTAGTGGTGCCCTCTGCCATGTCGGGCGAGACCAATCGGCTGATCGGGCTTGCCAAGGAAATCCAATCTCAGCCTGATCCGCGCGAACTCGACATGTTGGCCTCCACGGGCGAACAGGTGTCGGTGGGCTTGCTTGCCATGGCACTGAAGGCCATAGGCGTGCCCGCGGTGAGTTATGCGGGTTGGCAGGTGCCCGTTCGCACCGATAACGCGTTCACCAAAGCCCGTATCGAATCGATCGACGATTCTCGCGTGCGTGCTGATCTGGACGCGGGCTGGGTGGTGATCATTACCGGGTTTCAGGGGGTTGATTCGAGCGGCAACATCACTACGCTGGGCCGAGGCGGATCGGACACCTCTGCGGTAGCGGTGGCCGCGGCGCTTGCGGCCGAAGAGTGCCTCATTTACACCGACGTGGATGGTGTTTACACCACGGATCCACGTGTTTGTGAAGATGCACGCCGTTTAGACAAAATCACTTTTGAAGAAATGCTAGAAATGGCTAGTTTAGGTTCAAAAGTTTTACAAATTCGTTCAGTTGAGTTTGCGGG
>SYIM01000261.1 GCA_005798775.1 Burkholderiales bacterium | reverse complement strand
GTTTCAGAGCTACACGTTGTTTCCCTGGCTCAATGTGCTGGACAACGTGTGTTTCGGGCTGCGCGAACGCGGTTGGCTGAGGGCGCAGCAGGTTGAAGTTGCACAGGGCTTCATCGCGAAAGTGGGGCTGAGTGGTTTCGAGCACCACTACCCGAAGCAACTGTCGGGTGGGATGCAGCAGCGTACCGCGTTGGCGAGGGCGCTGGCCAATGGGCCGCGTATGTTGCTCATGGATGAGCCCTTCGGCGCGCTCGACCATCAGACCCGCCAGCTGATGCAGGAGCTCCTACTTGGCATCTGGGAGGCTGAAGCCAAGACCGTTCTGTTTGTCACCCACGATATTGATGAAGCGGTTTTCATTGGCAGTCGGGTTGTGCTGATGAGCGCACGGCCTGGGCGCATCAAACTCGAGCGGCCCGTGCTGTTGCCGCATCCGCGGCATTATTCGGTGAAAACCGCGCCCGAGTTTTCAAGCCTGAAGGCGGAGCTCACCGAGGCGGTGCGAGTCGAAGTGCTCGCCGGGGCTACGAGGTAGGGGCGCGTCGACGCGTACCGGCAAAAACGAAGCCCGATTTGCGGTATCGTCATGCGCTTCTTCCAGCCCCTCAACCCTCAGCGGAAAGGTGATAGTGTGAAGTGCGTGATCGCGGGTGCGGGCGTGGCGGGTTGCATCGTGGCGCGGGCCCTCGCCCGGGTGCCGGGTCTGGAGGTGATCTGCCTGGAACAGGTCGTGGCAAGCGATCATTCCGAGTCGGGCACCGGTCTCAATGTCGGCCCCAATGCAGTTCGTGCGTTGCTTGAGCATGACCCGCAACTGCACGCAGCGGTGCTCGCGAGGAGCTATCCCTGGCACACGTGGCGCATTTCGCTCACCGATGGCACGGAACTGTTTCGCCTGCCCCTCTCGCAGGTGGCGGATAATCCAGGGATCCGGATTCGCTGGTCGGAGCTCTACACCGCGCTCAGGGGCGAGGCCGCTGGCCTGATTCGCTATGACACCCGGATCACTGCCGTTGGCCCTACCGCCGCAGATGGCCGACTGAGCCTCGAGGTCGATGCCTCAGGCAAGCCCGAGCGTATTGACGATATTGATCTGCTGGTTGCCGGGGATGGTCGCTATTCGCTGGTCCGGAAGATTCTGGCTGGCGCGCCTGCGGTCACCCCGCATGGCGTGGTGATCTTTCGCCTGCTCGTACCCGACACTTCCCGTGGCCTGGTCGACGACTATGAGCAGTGGTTCAATGGCCCCAACCGGCTCCTCGGCTTTCGGGTGCCGGGCGAGGCGGTCTACATTGCAGGGACCTTTCCGATTGAGCCCGGAGCGCCGGTTCCCGACAGCGCCCGTGATGGCGCGTGGCTGGCCTCGCTCTATACGCCCCGAACCCGCCCACCCTCGGCGCAATGCGCCTGGATGATCGAGCAGATCCGCGACAACGTCGACACCATTCACTGGGCCCGTCTGCAGGAGTCGCCCCCCCTTTACACGCTGCCCGATGCACCGGTGCTGCTGCTGGGCGATGCGGCGCACGGTATGGTGCCCACGCTCGGACAGGGTGCGACCCAGGCGCTCGAGGATGCGTGTGTGGCGGCGCGCCTCCTGGAAGCGGGGCTGCGCGAACCGCGCGTTGAGGTGGCCACGCTGATCACCCGCTTTGCAGCGCTTCGCGATGAACGGATCCGGTTCGTGATGCAGTTTTCGCTTGAAGCGAGCGATACCCTGATGGCAGGCGCCGACCCTGTTGCAGGGACCCTTGCCAAGACCGAGTCCGCATTTCTTGCGCAGCTGGAAAGGCTGTATCGCGACATCACCCGCGTCTGAGGCGCCACCATGCGAGCCAGTGTTCATCGCTTTACCCTGCGAGATCCTTCGGATGTGTCGCAGCTCGCGGCGGCGATCGATACCGGTCAGATAGACGCCGCGCATATCGTGGCCTTCGTCGGCAAAACCGAAGGTAACGGCCTGGTTAACGACTTCACCCGTGGCTACCTGGTCCAGTCGCTTTCGCTCCTCCTCGCTAATCGACTTGGCACGCACCCGGAGAAGATCGCTCAGTCAGTCGTCTTTGTGTTTTCGGGCGGCACCGAAGGCGTGCTCTCGCCGCACTACACCGTGTTCTGTGTTGATCCGTCCCCCGTTTCAACAGCGCCAGTTGGCAAGCGGCTTGCCATCGGCCGCGCGCTCACCCGCATCCCGCGCCCCGAGGAAATCGGCACCCGCGCGCAGGTCGCCCTGGTGGCCGACGCGGTCACGCGCGCCATGGCCGAGGCTCGAATCACCGATCCCTCTGATGTGCACTTTGTTCAGGTGAAGGGCGGTTGCGTGACCGCAGAGGGCGCGCATGACGCCCGTACACGGGGCGTCACCCCCGCGAGCGCCGATCCCAATCGCTCCATGACCCTGTCGCGGGTCGCAGGCGCCTTCGGTGTCATGCAGGCGCTTGGTGAGCGAGATGCCGCGCAAATCGATGAATCGCTGTTTCTTGCCCGGCCCGATATCTGGAGTGGGCGCGCGAGCGTGTCATCGGGCATCGAGGTCACGATGAACGAGGTGGTGGTGTTCGGGAACGCCGAAGGCTGGGACAGCGACCTCATCATCGCGCACCACACCATGGCGGACGCGCTCGATATCAACGGGGTCTACGCGTGCCTCGATGAACTCGGCATTGACTGTCGCGGCGACAGTCGGGCGCCAGCGCTCGGTCGGATCGCCTGTGCATTGGTCAAGTGTGAGCCCGATGCGAGCGGCATGGTGCGCGGCCACCGTCACACCATGTGGCAGGACGGCGATATTCACGCCCAACGCCATATCCGCGGGGCGTTGGGTGGCCTGGTTGCAGGGGTGCTGGGTGATACCCGCATCTTCGTGTCTGGCGGTGCCGAGCACCAGGGGCCG
>SYIM01000260.1 GCA_005798775.1 Burkholderiales bacterium | reverse complement strand
TGACCTTGGCCACGCTGCTGGGCGCTGCGCCGCTGGCTGCGGTCGCGCAGGGCTGGGCCCCCACCAAGCCCATCAAACTCGTGATTCCGTTTCCGCCGGGCGGTGCCACCGACGTGGCGGCACGCGCGATGGTGGCGCAGCTCGGGAACGCGCTGGGTCAGCCCATGGTGATTGAAAACCGCGGCGGGGCCAACGGCATGATCGCCTCCGAGATGGTGTTCAATTCACCGCCCGATGGCTACACGATGCTGATGGCCACTGCGGACACCAACTCCATCAACCCCAACGTCTACACCAAGATGAGCTATCAGGCGCACGAGTTCCGCGCGGTCGCGCCGGTGGCGGTGGTCAACTTCATACTGGTAGGGCGTCCAGGATTACCCGCCAAGGACCTGAAGGAGCTGGTCGCGCTCGCTCGCGGCGGTAAGCTCAACTTCGCGTCGTGGGGCGTGGGCAGCACGTCGCAGGCTGCGATGGAAATGTTCAAGGCCCAGGCCGGTAAGCTCGATATCCTGCACGTGCCCTTTCAAGGCGCTGCACCGGCCTTCCAGGCAATCATGGCCGGGCAGAACGACGTGATGATGGCACCGGCCGTCGTGGTGATCCCGGCGCTTTCCAAGGTCACCGCCTATGGCATCTCATCGCCCAACCGCCACGTGGGGGCGCCGCAGGTGCAGACCATGACCGAGCAGGGCTTTCCGGTGAACGCCGATGCCTGGGTCGGCATTCTTGCGCCCCCGAAAACGCCGCAGGCGGTGCTTGAACATGTTTACAAGGGTGTGCATGCGGTGACCTCGAGCAAGGAGTTTCAGGAGCGGCTCACCCAGATTGGGCTCTCAAGTGCGCCCAACATGACGCTGGACGAATTCGGCAGGTACATGGTGGCCGAGATTGCCCGCTGGGGGCAGGTCATCAAGGCGGCTGGCATCACGCTCAACAACTGATCGGAGGCATTATGTCGCGCATCACCGAAGTCTCGGTCATTCCATTCCACTTCGAGGTTGCGGATCTGGGCCTGGGCGCGCATGCCGCCATGGGCGTGAGCAACCTGCAGTATGAAAAGGGCGCAAGGCTTCGGGTGATGCGCTATGCAGTGCACCTCCGCACCGACGATGGGCACGAGGGGGGCTACGTCACCCATTGGGTCGGCACGCAGGGAGCGCTCGGCCAGACCCTCATGCTCGCTCCGCATCTGCTGGGGCGTGATCCCGAGCACCGCGAGCAGATCTACGATGATTTCAAGCGTGAGCTTCGTGCCTATGACGGCATGGGGCACGGGCCGATCGATATCGCGCTGTGGGACCTGGTGGGCCGAAAATACGGCATGTCGGTTGCGACCATGCTGGGGGCCTGGCGAACCCGCCTTCGCACCTATGCGAGCACGCATCACGGGCAGGATGCTCCTGGCGGACTCGACTCGCCGCAGGCCTTTGCAGACTATGCGGTGGCCTGCGCCGAGCGCGGCTTTCATGGCTTCAAGGTGCATGGCTGGCATGACGGCGACGTGCGGCGCGAATCGGCGACGCTTCGTGCAGTCCGTGCAGCGATCGGCGACCGAATGGAAGTGATGGTTGATCCCGGCTGCGAACTGCGTACGCACCTCGATGCGCTTAGGCTGGGTCATGTGTGCGATGAAATCGGTGCCTTCTGGTATGAGGATCCGTATCGCGATTCAGCGCGCTCGATCACCGGCTCCAAAATTCTTCGCGAAAAACTCAAGACGCCACTCATGATCACCGAGCACATCCGAGGCGCTGAGATGAAGGCGGCCTATGCGGTGGCGGGCGCCTGCGACATGTTCCACCTCGATCCCGAATACGACCTGGGCATCACCGGCGCCATGAAATGCGCACACCTCGCTGAGGCGCTGGGCATCGATGTGCAGTTTCATGCCTGCGGTCCGGCGCACCGCGCCTGCGTGGCAGCTACGCGTAACACGCATTTCTATGAGCTTGCGCTTACCGGCCCCGGCATGCCCAATCTGATCGCGCCGGTCTACACCTGCGGGTATTCCGATCATGAAGCCGATCTGCCTGCCGACGGCTGCATGCCGGTGCCGACCGGGCCAGGCCTGGGGGTCGGTTATGACTGGGCCTGGATCGAAGCGCACGCCGAGGGTCGGCGTGACTGGCGGCTGCGGTGAGTCAAGCCCGCCCGAGGTAGGCCTGCCGCACGGCGGGGTCGCGCGCCAGATCGGCCGAGCGACCGCTCAGGGTGACCCTGCCGGTTTGCATGACATAGGCCTGGTGTGACACAGCAAGCGCCTGCGTGGCGAGCTGCTCAACCAAAAGGATGGCAAGGCCGTCACGGTTGAGGGACTCGAGCACTGGAAAGAGCATTTCGAGTACGCGCGGCGCCAATCCCAGCGAGAGCTCATCGATGACCAGCAGTTTCGGGCTTGATGCGAGACCGCGCGCGAGCGCGAGCATCTGCTGCTCTCCGCCCGATAGCGATCCCGCTGCCTGCGCGCGGCGCTCGGCGAGCCTGGGAAAGAGGGTGAAGCCGCGCTCGACCGCCTCGTCGATACGGGCGGGTGTGGCTGCGAACACGAACGCGCCCAGGCGCAGGTTGTCCTCGACGGTCTGTTCGGCGAACACCTGACGCCCTTCCGGAACCATGGAGAGACCCGCCCGAACCAGGCGATGGGAAGGCAGACCCGTCACGTCGGTAGCGTTGAATTCGATCCTGCCCGCCACGGGTGCGAGCACGCCCGAGATTGCCTTCATGGTCGATGACTTGCCCGCGCCATTTGAGCCGATGACGGCAACGAACTCACCCGCACCCACCTCGAGACTAACCGACTGTACCGCCCGGACGCGACCATATGCGACCCCGAGGTCGGTCACGCGCAGAAGCGGACTGTTCGGGGCGGACTGCGTGCTCATGCGGACTCCCTGGAGACTGTCAGGCTCGCCCCAAAATAGGCTTCGATTACTTTCGGGTCGTCGCGCACTGAAGCGGGCGCGCCTGATGCGATCACCTCACCGTAGTCAAGCACGGTGACATGGTCGGACACCGCCATGATCATGTCGACATGGTGCTCGACCAGCACCACTGTGACGCCGAGGCGCTTCAGATCGCGAATCAGCGCGATCAGCTCATCGATCTCGGCGTGGGTCAGCCCCGCGGCGGGTTCGTCCAGCAACAGGATTTCCGGGGACATGGCGAGCGCTCGTGCAATCTCCAGGCGCCGCTGGTGGCCGAAGGCCAGATTGCCTGCTGTCTCATCCCGATACGCAGATAAGCCCACATAGTCGAGAAGGAGCACTGCGCGTTCGCGCTGCCGGCGTGATTCTCGATGAAAGCCGGGCAGCCGGAACAGGGTGGACAGGAAGCCCGCGGTGCTGCGCGCATGAAATCCGATCAGGACGTTTTCCTCCACCGTCATGTCGCCAAACAACTCGGTGTTCTGAAACGTACGCGTGAGGCCGCTTCGCGCGATCCAGTCACTCGAACGTCCTCCGACCTCATCCTGCAGAAGCGTGACACTGCCTTCGGTCGGCGCATAAAAGCCTGAGAGCGCGTTCAGCATGGTGGTCTTGCCCGCGCGGGTGGGTCCGATGACG
>SYIM01000259.1 GCA_005798775.1 Burkholderiales bacterium | reverse complement strand
TGCTGGCCGCCCGACAGCGATTCGGGATAGCGGTCCTCGTAGCCCGGGAGGCGAACCCTTGCGAGCGCCGCCCGTATCACATCAACCAACCGATCGGTGGCACGCCCGCGCATGCGAAGTCCGAATGCAATGTTGTCAGCCACCGTCATATGCGGAAAAAGCGCGAGTGACTGGAAAACCATGCCAATGTCGCGCGCCTCGGGCGAAACGGTGGAGACATCATGACCTGCGATC
This sequence comes from Burkholderiales bacterium, assembly GCA_005798775.1. Classification (GTDB taxonomy): domain Bacteria; phylum Pseudomonadota; class Gammaproteobacteria; order Burkholderiales; family Burkholderiaceae_E; genus SYIM01. The sequence continues at coordinate 6,851 of SYIM01000259.1, read as the reverse complement.
AGGATGCTTCCCGATGAAGGTCGCTCAAGCCCTGCAACCATACGGAGTGTGGTGGTCTTGCCGCAGCCGCTGGGTCCGAGGAGGGATACGAATTCGCCGCGCGCGACTTCGAGCGATAGCTGACTGACTGCCTCGGTGCTGCCGAAGCGTTTGGTTACGGACTCCAGCCTGAGCGCAGGCGCGGTCACCCGAGCACCTTGCGGATACCAACCCATCGCTCGATCAGCCAGGCGACCGCCAGCGACAGGATGACCATGGTGGCGGATACTGCCGCTACGCCAGGGTCGAAGTTGTACTCGACGTAATTCATGATGGCGAGGGGCAGGGTCGGTGTTTTCTGGTTCACAAGGAACATGGATACAGAGACATTGTCGAACGATAAAATGAACGCGAACGCGCATCCGGCAAAGAGCCCTGGCCTGATCAGCGGAAGCGTGATGTGACGAAACACTCGCCAGCTGTCTGCCCCCAATGTGCGGGCGGCTTCCTCAACCTGGCGGGGCATGCTGCCAAGGCTTGCCAAGCATGTTCTGACCACGTAGGGCAGCACCACCACGCTGTGGGCTGCCCAAAGCCGGAGCGGCGCATCGGTGAGGCCGGTGAGCACCGAGGCCACCAGGAGCGAGAGGCTCAGCACGATTGCAGGCACCAGAAGTGGCAACATGAGAATCGTTTCGATCGGCTGACCGATGCGCGCAGGCGCGCGGCGAATCCCAAGGGCTGCAGCCAAGCCCAGTGGCCCGGCTACGGCAACCGCTGCGAGAGCAAGCCAAAGGCTGTTGAGTGCAGAGCGCCAGAAAATTTCCTTGTACCACGCGCTGGCAAACCATCGGACGCTGTAACTGCTGATGGGAAAGCTGATCAACTCGCTGTCCGAAAACGCCACGACCAGTGCGATGAGAAGCGGCGACAGTACAAAGCCTACTACCGCGCTCAGCCAGATGATCCCGATGAATACGGCGATCTGTCTCATGCAGGTCGCCTGGATGCCGACAGCGCCAGAAAACCCGTCACCAGCAGCACCATCACGATCAGCAGAATCATCGAGAGGGCTGCGCCGTAGGCCCATTGAAACGATGCTGAAAACTGCTCATAGATCACCATCGGGAAAACCGGTGTGCCGTTCCCGCCGAGTACAGCGGGCGTCACGAATGCGCACATCGCAAGCGTGAACACCAGCAAGATACCGCTTCGAAGACCTGCGCGGGCCAGCGGGAGGGTGATGAGCAGATGCGTTCGCCAGCGGTTGGCCCCAAGCGTGGAGGCCGCCTCGAGCAAGGCCCGTGGAATGCGCTCGAGGGACGCGAGCACGCTTAGCACCATGAACGGTAACAAGATGTGCGTGAGGCCGATCACGATTCCCAGATCGGAGTGCATCATCTTGAGGGGCTGACTGATGAGACCGAGGGCTGCGAGGGCCTCATTGACAAGGCCCTTGCGACCGAGCAAAACACTCCAGCCATAGGCGCTCACCACCACGCTGATGAGAAGCGGCATGACTGACGCATAAACCAACAGGTTACGAAGCGGGCCGCGGGTTTGCCAGCAGGCCAGCGCAAGCGGGACACCCATGGCGAGCGTGAGCGCAGTGACGACTGCGCTCAGCGCGAGGGTGCGCGCCAGCCTGCCCAGCACGAACTCATCGCCCAGAATTCGCCGGTAGTGATCCAATCCCAGCGGCCCGGACAGGAGTGTCTCCCAGCCGTCGCCTGGCCGGAAGCCAGTGGACAAACTCAGAAGCAGCAGCCCCAGGCAGGGAACCGCAACACATGCTGCAATCAGCAGTGTCGCGGGTAGCGCAAGCCAGGTGGACTCGGGGGCTGCAATCCGCTTTACGGCCATACTCAGGTCAGCTGGTTATTTCCCGGCGGAAACGTTCGCTGATTTTTGCGATATCGGCCTTTCGCCAGTCGATACGCATCAATTGGCTGTGCGGCGTGATACGCCCCCGGGCCCGGCCCGTGAAGACTGCCTCGCGGTTGCACACGCCATATTCGATCGCATTGCCAAAGCCTTCCTGCGGCGTCCTGGAAAGTGCGAAATTGACGAAGTCGAGCGCTGCGTCGCGCTGCGTGGCGTTGCGCGCCACATGAAAGCTCAGCACACCGATCGGAGCCCCTTCCTTCGGTGTCACGAACTCGACCGGCACGCCAGTGTCCTTGAGCATGAAAACGCGTGCGCTGTACCACGCGCCGATGGCTGCTTCGCCCCGCTGCAGAATGGGAACGGGTTCGTTATTGTTTTTAAAGAAGCGTTGAACTGCAGGCTTGAGCCTGCGAAGCGCTGCCCAGCCCGGGTCGAGGTTGGTCACGCCGCCGCCATTGAGACTTGCAGCGATCACAACGGTTTCCTCGGCCCCGCCCGAGGTGGTGTCGGGCAGCAGAATCTTGCCCGCATGCTCAGGCCGCCAGAGGTCACTCCAGCTGCTGGGTGCATTACGGATCTGGTCGGTACGATAAAAAAGGCCATAGGGAGCGTAGTTGAAGCCGATTGCCTTGCGATCAAAGTAGTCGAAAAAGAGGGGATCGACCTGGCGGGCGTTGGGGATGAGCTGATCGTCCAGATCAAGAAAGACGCCATCAGTTCGAATGGCGGTATGGGTGACGGGCAGCGACAAGAACGGCAAGTCGATTTCTGGGCGCGCCTTGTTGACCATCGCACTGGTTAGCCACTGATCGGCTCCGCCGGTAGTGATCAGGTTGACCTTGAAGCCAGAACGTTTTTCCCACGGTTCGATAACATGGGTGCGGTAATGCTTTTCATAGATACCGCCGAACGCGGTAGTGGTGATGGTCTTGGTCTGCGCCCTCACGATGGCCGGGAAACCGGCAATGGTCGCGGAGGCTGCCGCTGCATTGGCAACGCGCCGGCGCGCGGCATTGAAACGGACAGAGGTCTGGCTGGCGTTCAACGAGGGCTCCCTGTTACGAAATATGGTTGGCGTGTCAATCAGCCCGTATGTTGGCCGTCCGGATGACCCGGGTCCAGGATTCTGATTCGGATCGTACCAGCGACGCCAGCGCTTCAGGGCCAAGAAATCGAATTTCAACACCCGCTGCAGCGGCGCGCTTACGCGTGTCATCCTGCTCCAGCGCTTCGCGCAGCGCAGCCGTGAGTCGCACAAGTGCGTCGGCCGGCGTGGCCACCGGAGCGAACAGGGCCACCCAGCCGTCGAGCTCGAAGCCCGCCAGACCTGCTTCCGCCGTGGTGGGCACCGCAGGCAGACCCGGATGGCGATTCTTGCCCGTGATGGCAAGCCCGCGAAGCTTTCCGCTCTGCACATGCTGCATCACCGAAGGCGGCGTGGTGATGAACAGCTGAACCTGCCCGGCGAGCAGATCCTGCATGGCGGGGCCAGATCCGCGGTACGGGATATGCAGCATCTGGGTGCTGGTCTGGAGTTTGAAGAGTTCGGTTCCGATGTGGGCCAGCGAGCCATTACCCTGCGACGCATAGTTCAGCTTGTTGGGTTCGCGCTTGAGAAGCTCGATCAATTCGCCGAGCGTTTCTGCGCGCACCGATGGGTGTACCGCAATCACATTGGTTGCCACCGCCACCATGCCGATTGGTGCGAAGTCCTTGTGCGCCCAGTTGAGCCCCGGCATCAGAATCGGGTTGGCCAGGTGAAAGGCCGAATAAGATGTCAGCAGCGTGTAACCGTCCGGCGTAGCGCGTGCGACGTGCGCGTAGCCGATATTGCCGCTCGCGCCGCCCCGGTTATCCACCACAACCGGCTGGGCCAGAATTCGTCCCATGGGGTCGGCCACCATGCGGGCTGTCGAGTCGACGATGCCGCCGGGCGGGGCAGGAACCACCAAACTGATCGGCCGGTTGGGAAATGGCTGCGCGATCGCAGGCCCGGCTGAAGACATACCGATGAGACTCGCAACAATGAGAATGAAACGGCGCACGACGGACCTCCAGTCAAAAATGAAGGCTAACCGGCACAGGGCTCGGCTCGGGCGATTGCCCCCATTGGGCTATGGGCATGGGTCTTGGTGCGGCGCGCAGTCGCTACCGCGCCGCGATAACGTCGCCTGCCATCAACCCGGGATCAGATGGTAGGAAGCAGACGCGGGATGATGAACTGCCCCTCACCCCAAGACTCGGTATGGGATCGGCTACCGTTGGCCACTTTGAGAACCGCTTCCAGTACGCGATCACCCGCCTGATCGAGGTTGATCCGACCTTCGATCAGATCGACCAGCGCCACGTCGATTCCATCTGACCAGCGCCGAACGGTATCCGGATTACCGCAAACTTTAAGCGTAGGGGCGAGCGGATTACCCGATGGGTTGAACACGCCCATCGAGAACAGGGTGATCTGCGCACCGGCCGCCACCATACCGGTAATCGAGCAGGGGCTGAAAAACGGTGTGTCCATGAAGGAAAGTCCGGATTGCGAGGGCGCTTGCCCGAAATCCAGGCAGTCTACAAACGGTGCACGACCGATCTTGCAGAGCGCACCCATGGTCTTTTCGATAAGCGTGGTGAGTCCCGCCTCGATATTGTCTGCGGTCGGGTTGGTACCCCGGTAGCGGTCACCATCACCAGTCATGCGCGATTCGGTCAGCGCGATCCGTTCGATGATTTTTCGGGCGATATCGGCGCTCGCTGACTGTTCGCGCACCACGTCTTCGCCGCCAATGAACTCTGCGGTTTCGGAAACGATAACGCTTGCGCCGAGCGCGACTGCACGGTCTACGAAGCGGCCAATTGCCGGATTGGAGCACACTGCGCTCGAGGCATCGGAGCCTCCGCACTCGAGCGCAAACGTGAGCTGGGAAAACGGACACCACGCCCGCCGCATGGGTTGAAGAACCGATGCGAGTTGGACAAGCGCCATCGTGGTTTGAGTGATCGCATCGTTGATGCCGTGATGATTCATCACCGCAATGACCCGCACTGGCGTGTGGCCGGCCGCGAGTCGCTGCGTCCAGCGTTGCGCGGTGCTCCGGTCATGACAGAGCACCACCGCCGCACCGATGTTGGGGTGGGTGATGAGTCTTTGCAGCACCTCGTCTTGCAGCAGCGCATCCTGCGTTTGCAGACCACGCTGAAACTCGCCTCGCACCAGCAGAACCGGATCGTTGCCAGGGGGTTGCGATGCGTCAAACCGCGCCGCCGAGAGCTCAGCGATACGATTGGCAAGCGCCACGGTGGATACGAGTGCAAGGTGATTGCGAACGCCCACGCGGCCATCCGCCCGCCGGTAGCCGGAAAACCCCGGCGATGATTCAGCGGCAGTTGTGGACATGGACATGGTCGCCAGGTGCGATCGATCGGGTGGCGAGCCCGATGACAACACCGTACTTAATGACGGGCTGGCCTTCAGCGATGTCCCGCGAAGCAGCTTTATGGCCGAAGGCGATCGGCTCGCGCAGCGAAAGCCCGCAACGCGTAAGCGTTTCGTCAGCCAGAGAGTCGATCAGCGTGACGACGTTGTCCGAGGGGTGAACCTGAAGCGCGATTCGCGGCACGCAGCGGGCCTTCAAAACTTGAATAAGCGGGATGTTTTGCGAGCGCGTCTAGTGTATCTTCGATGCGCAATCACAACAATCCCGGAGACAATCATTTTGAAGCGTCTTCGCCATGGCGCGCTTCTCGTTCTGCCCTGGTGCCTGCTGGTCGCGGTCTGGCACACAGTCGCCGTATCGGGTCTGGTGAATCCAGGCCTCATGCCCACACCTGCGCAGGTCGGCAGCAAGCTCGTGAGCCTGCTTTTCGGGGATCGGCTCGCAATCGACATCCTGCGCTCCACCCAGCGTGTGACCTTGGGCGTACTGCTGGGCATTCTGCTTGCTGTCCCGGTCGGATTTCTCATTGGTTGGTATCGCAGTGCGCGGACTTTCCTTGATCCGCTCATCAATTTTTTCAGGGCGCTGCCGCCGATCGCCTTGATCCCGCTGGTGGTCGTGTACTTCGGTATCGATGAACCAGCCAAGGTGATCATTCTTTTCTACGCGAGTTTTTTTGCAGGTGTCATCGTCATGTATGAGGGTGTCGCCCAGATCAGTCCGATTTTCATCAAGGTGGCGCGAACGCTGGGCGCGAGCGACCTCGAGATTTTTTTCAAGGTGATCGTTCCGCTCACCATGCCTCATATCCTGACTGCGCTGCGGGTGGCCCTGGGCGTCGCCTGGGCAACGCTGGTAGCCTCGGAACTGGTCGCTGCGCAGCAAGGGCTGGGCGCGCTCATCCAGAGTGCGGGATCGTTCTTTCAGATCGATGTGATTTACGTCGGGATCGTCTGTATTGGAACCGTTGCACTCGGCATGGATCTCGCGCTGCGCGCGCTCACGCGTCACCTGATCCGTTGGCAGGACCGGGTCGAGGCGCAGTGAAGGAAATCGCATCGTGAACGTCCCGCGAATCGTGTTTGAAGACATATCGGTAAATTTTGAAACTGAGCGCGGACCACTCCGGGTGGTCGACCGGGTGTCGCTCGCGGTGCACGACCAGGAATTCATTTGTATCGTGGGGCCATCGGGCTGTGGCAAGACGACCCTCATGAATATTGTGGCGGGCTTCGTTGGACCGAGCTCAGGACGGGTCACGCTTGACGGTCAGCCAATCACTGGACCGGGACGCGACCGCGGGGTGATTTTTCAGGAATATGGCGTCTTCCCTTGGCTGACCGTGCACGACAACATCCTGTTCGGCCTGCGGTTAAAGAGCAGCCGGGTGCCATCCTCCGAGCAGCAAAGCGTCTGTCAGAAGTATCTTGAACTGATGGGGCTCGCCGATTTTGCCCAGGCATTTCCGAAAACGCTTTCAGGCGGTATGCGTCAACGACTAGCCATTGCCCGTGCCTATGCTGCGCAGCCTGAATTCCTGCTGATGGACGAACC
>SYIM01000258.1 GCA_005798775.1 Burkholderiales bacterium | reverse complement strand
CTCTGGCAGTTGTTTGTCTATGACCCCAGTGGCGTACAACTCGAACTCACCTTCGAGGGCTCGGCTGAAGCGGGGCCGCCGCCCGACATGACGCCTGGTCGCATATACGCTGCCGGAAGCAGCTTCTTCGACCCTGAGCGCTATCCACGGTTGGGCGCGAGCCCGCGCTGACCGCGGTATAGACGGGTAGCTTGCCAACCGGTCGATCAGGCAGTTCGAGTCGGGATCAGGACTGTCAACTGACTTCCCGGCCCACATTGCGATAGATTCGGGGTCGGTGCGCGTTCGTACCGACAGTTGGAGCCCCGAATGGATTTTTCGATTCCCGCCGATCTCGCCGAGCTTCGCGATCGAACGCGTGACTTCGTCTGCGAGCAGGTCATCCCGTTCGAAAAAGATGAACGTCGCACCGCGCACGGTCCAACCGACGGCCTTCGGCGCGAACTGAATTCGCTGGCCCGAAAAGCGGGCCTTCTCGCACCCCAGGTCGAGGAGCGCTGGGGCGGTCTGGCGCTAAGCCATGTGGGTCGCGCAGTGCTGTTCGAGGAATCGGGCTACTCCATGCTGGGCCCGATCGCCATGCATTGTGCGGCGCCCGATGAAGGCAATATGCATTTGCTGGGCATCGTTGGCACCGAGGCGCAGCAGTCGCGCTGGCTGTCGCGGCTCGCAAGTGCCGAGATCCGGTCCTGCTTCTGCATGACCGAGCCTGCCCCAGGTGCGGGCAGCGATCCTGCTCTGCTTCAGACCGTTGCAGAGCGCGAGGGAAGCGACTTCGTCATCAACGGACACAAGTGGCTGATCACCGGCGCCGAGGGCGCCGGCATGGCGATCATCATGGCACGCACGCTCGTCGACGGTCAGGACGTGGGCGCAACCATGTTCATGACTGATTTGCCGGCGCTCGGGTTCTCGATCGAGCGCCTGCTGGATTCGATCGATTCCAGTTTCTGTGGTGGTCACGCGGAGGTTCGGTTGAACAACCTGCGTGTGCCCGAATCAGCCGTGCTGGGCGAGGTGGGGGGTGGATTCCGGTATGCGCAGGTCCGGCTGGTTCCAGCACGCCTTACCCATTGCATGCGTTGGCTGGGGGCTGCGCGCCGGGCGCATGACATCGCGGTCGACTATGCGAATCGCCGCACGGCGTTTGGATCGCGCCTGATCGATCATGAGGGCGTGGGGTTCGCACTCGCCGATAACGAACTTGATCTGCACAGCGCCCGCCTCGCGATCTGGCACACGGCGTGGCTCCTCGATCAGGGCGGGCGCGGCAATCGCGAGAGCAGCATGGCAAAGGTGCTCTGCTCGGAGTCGATCTACCGGATCGTGGATCGTTCCATGCAGGCCATGGGCGGACTCGGGCTCACCACCGATACCGAAGTCTCCAGAATTTTCCGGGATGTACGGGCCTTCCGGGTGTATGACGGGCCCTCCGAGGTCCATCGGTGGAGTCTTGCGCGGCGATTGGGGCGTCCGCACAAGTAATCGGATAGCAGCGTGGCCTGACTCCGCCTGGAGCCAGGCGGTAGCCGCCATAGTTGGAGAACGGAGGGAGCATGTCGGGTTCAAAGCTTTTGACATTCCTTATCACGATGGTGTTGGGAGCATCGCTGGGAGGCGCTGCGGGTTCGGCGGCAGCCCAGCAGGCCGTCACTGACTTTCCATCGCGGACCTTGCGAATTTTGGTGGGATTCGCGCCTGGGGGCGGCACCGATATTACGGCGCGCATCGTGGCCAAGCGGCTCGCAGACCAGATTCGCCAGCAGGTGGTGGTCGAAAACCGCGCGGGCGGTGGGGGTGTGGTTGCGATGGAACTGCTTGCCGCCGCCGCGCCTGATGGCTACACCATCCTGCTCGGAGCGGTAGGGCCGTTTGCCGTCACGCCTCACATGCAAAAGGTGAGCTATGACGTTGAGCGTGATTACGCGCCGCTCACCATGGGTGTGGTGTTTCCGAATGTTGTGGTGGTTCACAACAGCGTGCCGGTCAGTTCCCTCGCCGAGTACCTTGCGCTCGCTCGCAGTGACAGCACCCGGCTCAGCTACGGAAGTTCGGGCATTGGCAGCGCGGGCCACCTGGCGGGGGAACTGCTGAATGCCATGGCGGGCACCAAGATTGCGCATATTGCTTACAAGGGAGGCGGCCCCGCGATGACTGACCTGCTGGGCGGTCAGGTACCGTCTGTGATGGCATCGCTTCCCAGCGCGCTGCCGCATATCCGTAGCAGCCGTATTCGGGCGCTCGCCACCACCGGCGCCGTGCGGGCGCGCGATCTTCCTGATACGCCTACGGTTGCCGAAAGCGGTTATGCAGGCTATGACGCGGTGAACTGGTATGCGTTTGTAGCGCCGGTCAAAACACCCCTGCCCATCCGGGTTCGGCTTACCGAGGCGTTGGTGGCAACGCTCAAGTCGTCTGATGTGGTTGAACAGCTGCATGGCCATGGAATGGAGCCGAAGCCCGATGGTCCGGATGCGCTGGCTGCCACCATGCGTCGTGAAGCCGCGGTCTGGGCCAAGGTGGTCAAGGATGCGGGACTGGCTGCGAGATGATTTGAAACCCGGCCACCCGGGTGCGGTAATTGGCGGTATTCCCTGTTGGTGATGACTGGAGAAGCAAATGGCTGCAGCCTTGAAAGTGCATCAGGCCGACGGAATCGGCTGGATCGTTTTTTCTAACCTTGAGCGCCACAACGCGGTCACCTATGAAATGTGGTGTGAAGTACCCCAGGCGATTGCGCGGTTCGATGCGGATCCAGGAGTCTTTGCGATCGTGCTCGCAGGCGACGGCGAGAAAGCGTTCGTATCCGGCGCCGACATCTCCGAATTCGAAAAAAAGCGCGGTACGCTTGATGCTTCAACCATCTACAACGAAGCCGTAGACACCGCTTACGCGGCTGTGCTCGCAGCCGCCAAGCCCACCCTCGCCAAGATTCGCGGAATTTGCATGGGGGGCGGGCTCTACCTCGCAGCATCGTGCGATCTGCGGTTCTGTAACGACCGGGCGCGCTTTGCCATGCCTGCAGCCAAGCTGGGCCTGGGCGTTCGCTACGAGAGTGTTCGCCGACTGATGGAAGTGCTGCCCTCGGCTCACGCTGCCGACATCGTTTTTACAGGCCGACAGTTCGACGGTCCCGAGGCTGCACGGCTCGGGTTTGTCAATCGCTCGGTGGCCGATGAACAACTCGATGAAACGGCTAACCAGTATCTGCAGTGGCTGTCGGCGAGCGCGCCGCTCACCGTGCGCGCCGCGAAGGCTGCGATGCGGACCTGGGCGGCAGGTGAAGCGCCGGAGGCTGTTGCCCGTGTTCGCCAGATGACCGATACGTGTTTCGCGAGCCAGGACTATCAGGAAGGGCGAAAGGCATTTGCTGAAAAGCGTAAACCTCAATTCAAGGGAGTTTGAGAGATGAAGGCCTGGATGCTTGAAGCGGGCTCGCTCGCGCTGATTCTTGCCGATCAACCCGATCCTATTCCCGGACCGGGTCAGGTACAGATTGATGTCATGGCAGCGTCGCTCAACCGCGGCGAGTTTCTGCATGGCGGAAGCCGGGTGGTGGCGGTGAAGGGCGCCGCTCAGGTCAAGCGCTGTGGCATGGAGGCTGCAGGCGTGGTGAGCATGCTGGGGGAGGGCGTGAAACGTTACCGCGTGGGTGATCGGGTGATGGGCCGGGCAGCGGGTGGGTTCGCCGAGCGTACGATTCTTGATGAGCGCGATTCCATGCCGGTACCTGATAACGTGAACTGGGTCGACGCGGGCTCCATTCCGATCGCGTACGCGGTTGCCTACGACATGATCGTCCCCAACGGGGAGCTCAAAGCCGGCGACACCATGCTAGTGACCGCGGTGGCATCCGGAGTGGGTGTGGCCTGTCTGCAGATCGGCAAGGCGTTGGGCGCGAAGGTCATTGGCACGTCGGGCTCGGCGGCCAAGCTCGAAGCGTTACGTAGGATCGGGCTCGATGAAGGCATCGTGACCCGGGGGGCGGATTTTGTTGAAGCGGTCAAGCGCTTCACCAGCGGCAAGGGCGTTCAGCTTGCGATTAACAATGTTGGCGGTTCGGTGTTCGATGCCCTGATGCAGTCGCTTGCCTACATGGGCAGACTTGCCCAGGTGGGGCATGTTGACGGTATCAAGCGCGCCGAGATCGATGTTGACGATCTGCATAGCCGGCGCCTCAAGCTGTTCGGTGTCAGCAACCGCTACCGGACTGCGGAGCAGCGTGCGCAGACCATCGACGGGTTTATCCGCGACATGCTGCCGCTGGTTCGCGACGGGCGGCTCAAGCCCTTGACCGATGCGGTGTTTCCGTTCGCGCAGTTGCCGCAGGCGGTCGAGCGCATGAAGGCCGATACGCATGTGGGGAAGATCGCGATTACGCTCGACCGCTAAGGGGTTTCGCTTGTCCGGATGCGTGTCGGCCGGGGGCTTCGCTCGGTGGGAAAAGACAGGAAGGGCTGCGCGCTGGATAGTGGACAGGACGGGTTGCGCAAGCGGGAAGGGGGTCATGGGGTACGAGTGAGGGGGTCGCGAATTTCGCGCGGCAGGAGTGTGCCTTCGGGGGTGGGGTGTGCCGGTGTGTGGCTGCGCGAAGCGATCAGGCGGCTCATCTGCGGAAGATAGTAGCTGGAGAAGTCGATTCCGCCCAGCGCCAGGCCGACAACCGGCATGATCAGGTCACCGACCGCGGCATCCACAATCTTGCCGAACGTACTGTCGATGATCGCGCCAACAGCCAGATCAATCACATTACCCTTGAGCGCAAACGCCCCGAATTCCCCGACGAACGACATCGCAGCCTCCCCGCCCTCGCACGCCACTCCCTGCTTCTTTTCCCACCGCGAAGTCACGCGGGTGGCCGAGGCCGGGGCGGGAGCCGGGTGGCGGTGAGTCTGGCCAGCCGAGGTGAGCGGGCGTCGGGCGGGAGGGAAGGCGCATGCGCTTTCCCACCAGGCGGACACATGTTTGAGCGAGCGCCAGCGAGCGAGTTTGTGTCCGCCTCCGCCCGGCGTCTGCTCGCCGAGGGCACCGGCGCGAACGCGCCGGCGCAGCCAGTCGATCCGCCGCACGGCTCCCGCCCCGGCCGACGCGCATCCGAAAAAAGCGAAGCCCCCGGTTACCGCCCCGGCCGACCCTCCCGCAAGCGCAGCACCCCGGACAGCAGCAGCGGTGCGCAAAACAGCGGAATCTGCGCGAGCCCCGCATACATCTGAAACGCCTCGCCTGCCGTGCCGGCTGTCACCGCGAGCGTGAGCCCCAGATTGCGATTGCCCATCAACAGCGAAGACGAGAGCGCCTGCTCAAATCCCCGCGCTCGGAGCAGCAGATATCCCACGCCATGCCAGAACACCGCTGCAAACCATGACCACGCAAACAGTCCCAAAATGAAGGCAGGCCGCTCGAGGAAAGTCTCGGTGACCCCATTCATGATTGCGATCGCAAACAACACGAGCAGCACCACATTCAGTCCAGCCAATTCAGCATCAACCGCGCGAAGCCTCGCGTCGCCCGCGAGCCTTCGCACGAGCCATGTGATGACGAACGGAGCAAGCGCCGACAAGGTGACCCGAACGAAAAACTGACCGAGGTCCACCTCAATGCCAAAGCTCGGTAACAGGATTGATGCGGTCGCGGTGAGCGTGAGGGGTAGCATCAGCGTCATCACCACGGTGCCCGCCATGCACAGGTGTCCGGGGATACCCAGAAACAGGGCAAATGCAGCAGCTGACCCGATTGGGGCGGAGGCCGCCTGCAGGACTGACAGCACGGTGAACGACTCGGGAATCAGACCCGTGCGCGCGAGCAGCCACACCGCTATCGGTGAGATCAGCATGGTGCAGATCGTGACGCGTCTAAGTTTGGCTGGCTGACGCAATGCGGCCATCAACGCGCTCCACTCAAGCCTGAGGAGCGACACGGTGATCATGCCTATCATGGCGGGCAGCACCAGCGACTGTAACGCCTCGGCGAGCGCAGGCAACACGATCCCGGTGCAGACGCCTACTGGGAGCGTCCAGCGCGCATGGTGTCCCAGAAGGCGGAGTGCGGCTGCAGTCATCGGACCGCGCACAGAGCAGCCGCAGCCTCGTGTACCAGATCGGGGCCACGATAGATGAGTCCGGTGTAGAGCTGTACGAGATCAGCACCTGCCTCGATTCGCTCGCGTGCATCGTCGCCGCTCAGAATACCTCCTGCACCGATGATCGCGATATCGCCCCCGAGTTGTCGTCGCATCTGTGCCACCAATCGGTTCACCGGTTCGCGCAACGGTGCCCCCGATAGCCCGCCCGCCCGTTCCGCCTGGGGAAAACCGCGGACCGCGTCGCGCCGGGTGCTGGTGTTGGCAACGATCACGCCCCACTGAAGTCCGTTCGTGCTGACTCTATCACTGCGCGCGCGCAGTGCCTCACAGAGTGTATAAACAGCCGTCTCGCTCAAGTCTGGCGAAATCTTCATGAATACGGGGGGGCGTCGGCTAGTCTGGGTGGCGAGGTTGACTCGCACCTCGTCGATCGCCTCCAGCCACCGCTCCAGAGCCAGGCGTGCGTCAGGAACATGCCGGTTTGACGCATTGGGGTTCGAGACATTGATCGTGAAGTAGTCGGCCCACGCGATGGTGGCCTGCAGTCCCGACGAATAATCGCTGACCGCTTCGCTGGCGAGGGTGGCCGCATTGCAGGCCAGGTTCACACCCAGGCGCACCGGTACCGGCGCTCTCGGATCAAGCGGCCAGGAACACTGCGCGAGCGCCGCGCAGAATGGTTCTAGCCCGCCGCGATGAAGACCGATCCGGTTGATGAGTGCCTGCGCCTGCGGCAGACGATGAATCCTGGGGGACTCGGACCACACCTCGCCTCTTGGCGCGACGCTGCCGACCTCGATGAAGCCAAACCCCATCGCAGCCAGGGCAGGCAGGGCGCGCGCCTCTTTGTCCAGACCTGCCGCCAGTCCCACCCGGTTAGGAAAGGATAGGCCAGCAACGGTCACCGGATCATCGATCCGGGCTAGCGACATCAGTCTGCGGGCGAGGGGGGAGACATTCGCCAGACACGACATCACGAGGTCGTGCGCCTGCTCAGCATCCAGCGAGAACAAAAACGGGCGCAGCGCTCGGTAGGCGAGCCGATGCGCGAGACCCATCGATCAGTCGGCGTCGTTGGCGCGCGCCCAGACCACCTCGGCGAGGACGCGCGCGCCCGCGATCAGATCGGCTGGCGTGGCGGACTCCGATTCGTGGTGACTGACGCCCTTCAGACACGGAACGAAGATCATGCCGGTTTCGCAGTGATCATTCAGGTAACGGGCGTCGTGTCCCGCAGCCGACAGGAGCCGCATGTGGCCGAGCCCAAGACGACTTGCGGCCGCCTCGATTTCGCTGCGAATCGACTCCGGGAACTCAAGCGACATGGCGGTCGAGAGTTCTTCGACCCTGACTTCGCACGGACCGGCATGCGCGAGGCACAACGGCGTAACCGCATCACCCAGTTCAACCAGTCTTGCAGAAGATTCGTGACGAATATCGATTGAGAAGGTGACTTTCGCAGGAATCACTGACGGCGCATTCGGTTCAACACGAAACATACCCACGGTAAAACGGGTGATGTCGAGCGGGTCGAAACACTGCCGCTCAAGCGCCTGCACCATGCCGGTGGCCGATAGCAGGGCGTCGCGGCGTCTGCGATGCGGCGTGGTTCCCGCATGAGATTCTTCGCCCGTCACGGTGACGCGGAAGGTTCGTTTGCCCTGAATACCGGTGACGACACCAATCGGAACCCCATGCGCCTCAAGCACGGGCGCCTGCTCGATATGGGCCTCGATGTAGCTGTGAACCGGGGTGCACAGGGGCCGCATGGGCACATCGGGAAGCGCCAGAGCGAGCTCGGCGAGCGACTCGGCGACTGACTGCTGCCGGGCGTCGTGCACTGCGATGATCTCGTCCACGCTTCGGACGCCGGCAAAGCCGGCTGATCCCATCATGCCGGGCGCGAATCGTGACCCCTCCTCGTTCATCCAGGCCACCACCTCGATTGATCGGCGTGGTACCTGCCCGGTATCTCGGATCGCCTGCAACACCTCAAACCCGGCGAGAACGCCGTACACACCGTCAAATTTCCCGCCGGTGGGTTGGCTGTCTAGGTGCGAACCGGTCAATACCGGTGGCAGGTCGGGACGACTTCCCTCCAGACGGATGAAAAAATTGCCGAGTTCATCGCCAAACACTGAGCAGCCGATGTCTCGGGCCCAGCCGACCATCGTTCGCCGAGCCTCGATATCTTCAGCAGAAAGCGCCTGCCGGTTCACCCCGCCGCGCGGGGTGGCGCCGTGACGCGCAAGCGCCATATGGCGATTCCACAGTCGGTCTTCGCTGACCGCCTGGCTGGGCGCCTGACTGAGTGCCATGGTGGGGCGGCGTGGGTCAGTTGGTCTTCATGATTTCGGAGGGCAGCGCGCGTGGGTCGCGTGGGGTCCAGCGACCCGCCTCGACCGCATGCATGAACTCGAGTGTAAACCGGTTGAAGTGATCAGGCTCTTCGAGATTAAGCGTGTGCCCGGTCTTCGGGAGAATCAGGAGGCCACAGGCCGGAATGGTTTTTTTCATGAACACCCCCGGCTGAATGCAGTGGTCGTCTTCATCGCCCACCACGACGAGCGTCGGAAGCGGCATCGCTGCGAGTCGATCTTTAAGATCATAGATGGAGGGACGCTGCGCCTGTACGCCTCGCATTGTGTTGGCCGAACCCAGGGACGAATGCTCGCCCAGCCAGCGGGCGAACTCGGCCCAACCACGCGGGTCCTTGTTTTGAAACTGCACCCGCGAGGCGCCGATCGAGTAGGTACGGGCGAACTGCTCGGCCCCCTGCACCTCAAACTGACGCGCCACCTCGAGTGAGACCCCGCGAAAATAATCTTCGTATTGCTTTTCTGCGCCATAGCCTGCGCCCGCCACAACCAGCGAACGAGCACGGTCGGGATGGTGAAGACCGAAGTGCAGGGTTGCAAAGCCTCCCATTGACAGACCGATCACATGCGCGCGATCCACGCTCATGGCGTTCATTACATCCAGAATGTCCTCGACCGCACGGATCTGTGAATAGGCCTTCACATCAGCCGGTACGTCGGAGGGCGGATAGCCGCGCGCGGAATAAGTGATGCAGCGATGCGTACGCGAAAAATATCGCAGCTGCGGTTCCCAGCTGCGGTGGTCGCCGCCGAACTCATGGACAAAAACAATCGGCGTTCCCTGTCCCGCTTCTTCGACATGAAGCTCGACGCCGTCGGTGGTAGTGATGCGTGGCATGCAAATCTCCTGTCAGACGAGGCCGGGCGACAATTAAAAGAGCGCCTCGACCGATTTGATCGTTCGGGCCTTGGCGACCATTTCGGGACGCGCCTCGGCGAGCGCGTCGGCCCACTCCTCAGGCACCGTGGTGCTGATCTTGACGAACCGATGACCAAAGGCAGGGGTGTGATAGGAACCCTGGCGGATCATGATGTTTTTCTCGCGATAGGCCATGCACAACGCTTCGGGCGTGATGCCGGCTTCAATCACCTCGAGCACGATGAAGTTTGCCTGCGAGGGATACACAGGAATATGAAGGCCAGGGATCTTGTCGGCCGCGGCCTTGATGACTGCCTGATTCCGGCGTTGACGCGGCCCAATGTCGTTCATCCAGCGTGACTTGATGGCAAGACCAGCGATAGCCGCTCGCTGTGAAATAACATTGCAGCCCAGATTGTTGGGCGGCGCGGCGGCCATGACTTCGATCAGGTCGGGATTGGAAATGATGGCTCCCACCCGCAGCCCCGCCAGTCCCAGCCACTTTGAGAAGCTGTAAATGGTGAGCGTGCGCTCGGGGTAGTGACGCGCAGCCAGGCCAGGCGCGTCCGCGAAATGCCGGTAAGTGGTGTCGTGAATGAAATATGCGCCCACCTTGCGAGCGATATCGGTAAACGCTTTCAGTTCGGCATCGGTGTAGCAGATGCCAAGCGGGTTGTTCGGATCGACGAGGTAAATGGCGCGTGTACGTTCGGTGACGGCAGCGGCGAGCTGCTCGGCGTGAAGGCGATAGTTGCGCGCCGGATCATAGATGGGAATCTCGATCACCTTGGCGCCCGCGGCCTGCGAGAAATGAATCGGCCACTTCCAGCCCGGGTCGGTGGTGACGAACTCATCGCCCGGCCGGCACAGATTGCGACACACCGTATAGAGGGCTTCAACCCCGCCATCGGTCACCATCACGCTGTGATCAGGCAGTCCGACATCGTCGAGGATGCCCTCGCGAAGTTCCTGCATGCCAGCAGGCGGGGCGTAGGCGTGATACTCCTCGGCGGCGATTGAGTCGAGCATGGCTTGCCGGACTTCAGGTGCTGTCGGGAAGTGATTGGTGTTCTGGCCCAGCCACATCAGGCCCGGCGTGTTGAACAGCGTATCGAAGTGACGATTGCGGATATCAAATCCGCGGGGAGCCATGGGCGCATTCATTTAAGTTCAAACCTGGGCTTGATGATCGAGCCTTTGGCAGCAATGCCGCCGTCGATCGTGACGATAGCGCCGCTTATGTAGCCTGCGCGTGGTGAACACAGAAACAACATCAGATCAGCGATTTCCTCGGCGCTTGCAGCGCGCTGGCCTGGGTAGTGCTGATGCAGGCTGTCCCACTTTGATTCATCGCCATAGACGTCGATGGCGCGCCGCTTGTTGATCTTGATCATCCGCTCGGTATCCACGGGACCAGGATTTATACCGAGTACGCGCACGCCATAGTCAAGACTGACGCCACCCAGCGCCTTGGTAAAAGCCATGAGAGCGGCGTTTGCGGTGCTGCCCGCCACATAGTTGGCGTCCCAGTTCTCGCCGGAATTACCGATATCGTTCAGGATCACGCCGCTGCCGCGCGCTTTCATCCGCGTGTAAAGGTGACGGGTGAGAAACATGTAGCCAAAGAGCTTGACGTCGTAGCTGCGCTTCCAGATGGCTTCATCGAGCGACTCGATTGGCCCCGAAGGAATTTCGCCCGCGTTGTTGATCAGGATGTCGGTGTCGGCGCAGTCGGCGGCCAACTGCCCCAGGCGGGCGTGGTCAGCCATGTCGAGTACATGCACGCTGACCCGTACACCATGCCGGGACTGAAGCTCGTCCCGGGTTTGAGCCAGCGCATCGCCGCTTCGCGCGGTGAGGTGCAGGTGGCAGCCTTCAGCTGCGAAAGCGCGGGCGGCCGCAAGGCCAATACCTTTTGAGGCGCCCGTGATCAGCACGGTCTTGCCGGTCAGTTGCAGATCCAAGGTGGAGTCTCCGTTCGAGAAATCAGCCGCGCGGCACGCCGTAGCGACGGTCGGTGAGTTTTTCAGCAAGCGCGACGGCGCCGTAGAGCAGGAGGCCACTTGCGCAGAGGACAACGATGGCCGCCATCGCTACCACCGTGTCAGCCCGAGAGGTGGCGAAAATGATCAGGTAGCCAAGGCCCCGCTGCGAGGTGATGAACTCGCCGATGATCACGCCGATGATCGACAGCGTGATGCCGATTTTCATGCCGCTGAAGATGTAGGGCAGGGCGCTTGGGAAACGTATGTTGGTAAAGATCTGCCACTCACTCGCGGTGAGCGAACGGCAGAGCCGAACCGCGTTGGGATCGGCTGCTGACAGGCCGGCGGTCGTGGCGATGATGATCGGAAAAATGCTGATGAATACCGAAAATGCCAACCTGGATTGCGAACCGATCCCCAGCCACATGATGAAGAGCGGCGCGAGCG
>SYIM01000257.1 GCA_005798775.1 Burkholderiales bacterium | reverse complement strand
GTGATCAAGGTGCTCTGGGGATCCGACTGGGACGCGCTTTTCTCCCGCGATCGCGACAATGTGCTGCTCCGCGCGCTAGCCAGCACGGTTGACGGCCAGTATCAGAACCTTGGGGCCAAAGACGGGGCCTACAACATCGAACATTTCTTCCGCCGCGACCCTGCAGTACAGGCGCTCATTGCTCACATGGGTGCCGCCGAAATCGATGCGCTCAAGCGCGGCGGCCATGATTTCCGGAAGCTCTACGCCGCGTTCGCCTCAGCCCGCTCTCACGCCGGGCGCCCCACAGTGATTCTTGCCAAGACCAAAAAGGGGTTTGGCATGGGTGGCGCAGGCGAATCCCGCATGACTGCGCATCAGGCAAAAAAACTCGATATCGACGCGCTGAAAGCGTTTCGTGACCGGTTTCAACTGCCGCTCTCCGACGAAGACGTGGCGGCGCTTCGCTTCTATAAGCCCGACGAAAACTCCGCCGAAATGCGCTACCTGCAGGCGTGTCGGTCCGACCTTGGCGGGGCACTGCCAGCTCGACGTTCAAGCGCGCCGCCGCTCGCTGTGCCGCCGCTCGCCAACTGGGGCACATTCGCGATTGAAGCTGCCGGCAAGGAAATGTCCACCACCATGGCTGCGGTTCGCATGTTGTCAGGCCTTCTGAAAGACCGCGAACTTGGCCCCAGAATTGTGCCTATTGTTGCCGACGAAGCGCGTACTTTTGGCATGGCAAGCCTGTTTCGCCAGATCGGTATCTACTCGCCTGATGGCCAGACCTATGAGCCCGAAGACGCAGGCTCGATGCTGGCCTACCGTGAAGCCCGCGATGGCCAGCTCCTGGAAGAGGGCATCACTGAAGCAGGCGCCGTGTCGTCTTGGATTGCGGCAGGCACAGCCTATAGCGTGCATGGTGTTCCCATGCTGCCGGTGTACATTTACTACTCGATGTTCGGCTTTCAGAGGGTGGGCGATCTGATTTGGGCCGGGGCAGATCAACGAACACGTGGCTTTCTGTTCGGGGCGACTGCGGGACGGACCACGCTGGGTGGTGAAGGCCTCCAACACCAGGACGGGTCCAGCTTGGTGATGGCATCCATGGTGCCCAACTGTCGCGTTTGGGACCCGGCCTTCGCCGGTGAGCTGGCGGTCATCCTCCGGTACGGCATGACACGTATGCTCACCGAGCAGCGCGACGAGTTCCATTACGCCACGCTCATGAACGAGAGCTACCCCATGCCATCGCTTGCCGAGGGGGTCGAGGCTGATCTCCTGCGCGGCATGTATTGCTTCAAGACCTTTGAAGGCCGCTCCGCCGCCGACGGTCGTACAGCACCGTCTGTACGCCTTCTCGGCTCGGGCACGATCCTGCTCGAGGTCATCGCCGCGGCAGAGATCCTCGCTACTGAATGGGGCATTGGCAGCCAAGTATTCTCGGTGACCAGTTTTGGTGAACTCGCTCGCGAGGCCCGCGAGGCTCAGCGTATCGACCGCCTCGACGCGCTTCGCGCCGCCTCCGCCTCGCCCACCACCCTCGATCGCCTGCTCCCAGGCAACGCCCCGGTCATTGCCGCCACGGATCACGTAAGAGCATGGCCACAGCTCATCGCGGAATATATCGGTGCCTGCTACGTCACACTAGGTACGGACGGATTCGGGCGAAGCGACACCCGCGAGCAACTACGCCGATTCTTCGAAGTTGACCGCTACCAGGTCGTACTGGCCGCCATCAGAGAGCTGGTACGCGCTGGCGTGATCGAGGCAACCCACCTCGAGGCTGCGCGCCAGCGCTACACCACGCAGGCGGTTTCCATCCCCCCCTGGGATCGCTGAGGCGGAGCCGCTCACCCGGCACGCCGCGCTGGCGGGGCATGACGGGCAAGTCGGGTGCATTCACGAGTCAGTCACCGTTTCATGGATTAACAGAGCCGCAGTTGGCGCCCGGTGCCGCGAATCCGCAAGCGACTTCCCTCCGAACGGCCACTTCGCGAGGACCAGCGGACTGTCCCCTGACCGGACTCAAGCTCGCTGGTGATCGACCGATACCTTAATGGGGGCAGGTCAGGTGGTCACCACCCGCATACCCCCGCCTCAAGTCGGACGAGTTAAGGCCGATACCTCTTTTAGGTCGGACAACGCTGCTGGAGCAGACAACATGCGAATGAACAAGCGGGCACTTGGCGAGTACGGAGCGGTTAAAGTCCAGGCAGACGTCGCCAGTTCCGACCGGGTCGGGCTGATCAAGATGATGTTTGACGCTCTGATCGACACGCTGGTGATGGCCGAGGCCCAGATTCAGCGCAACGACATCAACGGCAAGTGGGAAAGCATCTCTCGCGCAAGCCGCATCGTACTGGGCCTTCAAGCGTCGCTCGATCATGAAAATGGCGGCGAACTCGCCTCCAACCTCGACGAGCTTTACGCCTACGTCTCGCGGCGCCTCATTCACGCCAATGCCAACAACGATCCAGCCATCATCGCCGAGCTTCGTGGGCTGATGGGTGAAATCCGGGAAGCCTGGGCCACCATCCAGCCCCCGGTCGATGCCTCGATTTCCCGTATGGCCGCGTAATCACAGCCCGGCTGGCGATATCGCCGACCAAAAGCAAACGGGCCCCGCGGGGCCCGTTTCGTTTTCTGCCTCGAAGTGCCTCAGGCTGCTCGTTGCTGCTGGTTATAACGATTGATCGCCAACTCTTCATAGGCGCGCTGCTCCACCTTCTCTGCAGCGTCGTTCGCCTTCAGCTCCTCACGCTCGATGAGCGCCTCGTATTTGTTCTGCTCCTGCTCGGTACGCTGCAGATCGCGAAGCGCAGCCGCGTGCACCGCCCGCGCTGCATTCATATCCTGAACCGTACGCTCCATCAACCCCCCGATCTGAACCAGAAAATTCCGGTACGACACCGTTTGTGACATCCCATGCGCTCTGTCCTGGCCATCGCGCAACCGTCGCGTGTAGTCGGCATAGAGGTCCTGAAGGCGCTGCATCTGAGCTTCCAGTTGCGACACGCGCGCTGCCGCCTGCAGACAGCCCTGTCGGGCGAGCTCCAGCGCTTTGGCGCTGCGGTCGAGCAAAACTCCCCAGCAATGACGCCGATCCACGTTAGCCTCCCATCACTTTGAGCAACCCCGATTGAGTACTGAGGTAATCGGCACGTTCGTGCATATCTTGACGAAGGAATTGCTCCAATTCACCCCGTATTCGGATCGCCTCATCAAGTTCAGGGTTGGTGCCGGCTTGATATGCCCCCACCTGAATCAGGTCGGCGTTTTGCTGATAAAGCGTCCAGAGCCGACGAAATCGATTGACAATCCGCATCTGCTCTGGGGGAAGAATATTCTGCGCAACCCGTGACACCGACCCGGTGAGATCGATTGCCGGGTAATGCGCCGCATCGGCAAGCGCCCGCGACAACATCACCTGCCCGTCCAGCGAGGCGCGGGCGATATCAACGATCGGATCCGAGCGGTCATCGCCCTCGGCCAGTACCGTATAGATTGCGGTGATCGAACCATACCCACCCCGCCCCACGCCCGCTCGTTCGATCAGGTTGGGCAGCAGACTGAACACGGACGGGGGATACCCTTTGGAGGCAGGCGGCTCGCCAATCGCCAGCCCGATCTCACGCTGCGCGTGCGCCACCCGGGTAAGGCTGTCGAGCAGCAGCAACACATGGCGACCTGCGTCGCGGTGATATTCCGCAATGACGTGCGCCAGATGGGCCGCCTTCAGCCGCTGGACTGCTGACACGTTGGCCGGTGCCGCCACCACCACCGAGCGCGACAGCCCCTCCTCACCCAGCGACTCGGTGATGAACTCCTGCACCTCGCGACCACGCTCCCCGATCAGACCGATTACGACAATATCGGCGTTGGTGAAGCGGGTCATCATGCCGAGCAGAACGCTTTTGCCTAC
>SYIM01000256.1 GCA_005798775.1 Burkholderiales bacterium | reverse complement strand
GGAGAGCGAACTGTCGCTCGTGCTGATGGATGAAATCGGCCGCGTCACCTCTACCTTCGACGGGCTGTCGCTCGCGCACGCCATCGCTTCAAGGCTGCTGTCGCACAATCGCAGCTTCACGCTGTTTGCCACCCACTACTTTGAACTCACGGAGCTCGCTGCCACGCACCCGGGCGCGGTCAACCTGCATCTGTCGGCTGCTGAACATCGCGGCGGTATCGTGTTCCTCCATGAGGTTCGCGACGGACCGGCGAGTCGCAGCTACGGCCTGCAGGTGGCGCGACTCGCAGGCGTGCCCCCGCCGGTCATCCGCGCTGCTGGCAGCCTGCTCGCCAAGCTTGAGGCCCGTGCGCACGCCGACGAGCAGCAGTTCGACCTGTTTGCAGCCGAGCCTGCTGCCGATGGCGAGATTGACGGCTCTTGGGCGGCAGCCACCGGCCCGCTGCACGATCCTGGTCATCCTCAGGAGAGCGCGGCAACGGCGGTGCCCAATCAGGAAAACCCGACCCGGGTCACGCGGGCGCTTGCGCTCTGCGAACAGCTGCTCGAGATCGACCCCGACGCACTGACCCCTCGAGAAGCGCTTGCGCAGCTTTACGCCCTGCGGGCGCAGCTCGCGCGCGACTGGGCGACTGAGTGAGCGACTGAGCCTCGCACCCGCATGACCACGACCGTCTCGCCTGGCCGCCGCCAATTACTCACCGCAAGTCTGTCAGCCGTAGTGTGGCCGGTCAGCCGTCGGGGTCTTCCTGGAAGCGCCGCCCACCCTGCGCTCCCCGCCACCGCCGGCGTTTTGACCTCCGCTGCCTCCGCTGCCTCCGCTGCCTCCGGCCCGCCCAGCCCGCCGGGTGCCCGCACCAGCTTCGCCCTGATCGGCGACCTTCCCTACTGGCGCTTCGAGCTCACCAATGTGCCCGCACTGCTGGGTGAGATGGCCGAGCAATGCGCCTTCGGCATCCACGTGGGCGACCTGAAGGGCGGCTCTGAACCCTGTTCCGATGAACTGCTCGAGTCCCGGCTCGCGCTTTTCGGGCAAAGCCGCATCCCGCTTGTCTACACCCCTGGCGACAACGAATGGACCGACTGCTGGCGACCCGCGGCAGGCGACCACGACCCTGCCGAGCGATTGGCTTGGCTACGTCGCCGCGTGTTTCTCCGCGAGGCTCCCTGGCTCGGCCCCCCGGGACGCGCGATCTGGCGGCAACTTGCAACCCCGGCCGCCGAGCCGCTGCTTTCGAAGGGTCCCGTGCGCCAGTCGGAGGTCGAGGGCGGACCGCCCGAAAATCTCATGTGGACAGCAGGGGGAGTGCTCTTTATCACCCTGAACCTGCCTGGCTCTGATAACGGTCGGCGCTCTCCGCTCGATGATGCTGACCGGTTGGAGCGCGACGCCCATAACCGGCGCTGGCTCGATCAGGCACGCCAGCGTGCTGAGCGGGCCAACCTGCCCGCTATCGCCCTGGCTATCCACGCCAATCCCGGCTTCGGTCGCGGCATCGACCCGTCCAGAATTCTGGGCGACGACGGCTACGCGACCTTTCGCCACGATCTCGCGCAACTCAACGCCCGTTTTGGCGGTCATGTTCTGGTGATGCACGGCGACACCCATCGTTTTCGGGTCGATCGAATCCTTCCCCGACTCACTCGCGTGGAATGTTTCGGCAGTCCATTCACCGGGTCCTGGGTCAGGATCGAGGTGACACCCCAACGGCCCATGCCCTTCGAAATCTCGGTGCGGCCAGCCGCACCGCCACGCGAGGAAAGCACGCCCTGAGCGCCTCCGGGCGCAACCCACACTTAAGGGTCAATCCGCGTCGGATCCACGCGTCGCAAATAAGCTCCTACGATTGTTGGATGGCGCGCCGACAGTCCCGACTTGCCTCGCCCCCCCGTCCGACGCTACACTTTACGGTTTCGCGCTTTCCAGCCAAGCCACTTCCTGTAGAGAATATCCAATGAAAGACGGCATTCACCCCAACTACCGAGACGTCGTGTTTCTCGACATGTCGAACGGCTTCAAGTTCATTACCCGCTCCACGATCAACACACGCGAGTCCATCAAAATGGACGATGGCAAGGAATATCCCCTGTTCAAGCTCGACGTGACCTCCGAAACGCACCCTTTCTACACCGGGGCGCAGCAACGCATCATCGAGACCGGCCGAGTGGAGAAGTTCCGCCAGAAATTTGCTCGCAGCACCGCCAAGCCCTCCTGATCCTCAGGCAGGTTCAAACCTGCTCAGCGGGGCACCAGGCGTCATCGCATGTCCCCCCCCGCCTTTATCGTGACCCAGCAAGAGGCCCGGCGCCTGCCCGGCCTCTTGCTGTTTTTGTTGGGCGCGCTTTACATTCTGCCCGGACTGCTGGGCCGCGATCCCTGGGGCCGGGCTGATGCCGAAGGATTCGGCCTCGCGCTAACCATGGCTCGTGGCACATTCAACGACTGGCTCGCGCCTAATGTTTTCGGGTTGCCCGTTGTCCAAGAAGGGCCGCTGCCCGGCTGGTTGGGCGCACTCGCCATTTTGTCCTTCGGCCCGCTGGTGGGTGAGCCTGCCGGCGCGCGCCTGGCGAGTGGTCTGGTCACAGCGCTGGGGCTGCTGTGCGTCTGGCATGCCACCATGCTGCTCGCGGTACGCCCCGAGATTCAACCCTCTGACCCGTTCGAAGCCTCGGCTCGCGCATCTGATATCGGACGCACCGTCGCAGACGCCGCGCTGCTGGTGTGCGTGGCCACCTGTGGGCTGATCGCCCGCGTCCATGAAACCTCATCCATCGCGTTCCAGTTCGCCTGGCTGGCAGCCTTTGCGCTGGGTGCCGCCATGTCAATCGAACGACCGCTTCGGGGCGGGTTGATTGCGGGGGCCGCCATCGCAGCCAGCGCCCTCACGCGGGGCCTGCCCATCGCAACGGCGCTGGCGGCCGTCCTTATCCTTTTACCAGTGATCGCGCAGCGCTACCGACTGGTCGCGCGCTCCATGCTGGGCAGCGCGTTCACAAGCGCCGTCGTACTCGCTCTACCCTGGCCGATCGCCCTGCTTGGTCAGCATCCCGACGGCGATGCGTGGTTACGCGTCTGGCTGGGATGGAACGCGGCCGAAATCGGCACCGGGTCGCTTCGTTCGCTTGTTTTCCTGGCCCGCAATCTGCCCTGGTACCTCTGGCCCGCCTGGCCGCTCGCAATCTGGGCGGCATGGCGCTGGCGCGAGCAATGGCGAACCCCGGCGCTGTGCCTGCCTCTGCTGATGGCTGGCGCCGCGGGGGTATTCATGCTGCTCGCCCCAGTGCCGGCCGAAACCATGATGCTGCCCGCTGTGGTGCCCGCCGCCATGTTGGCCGCACTCGCGCTACCGGTGGTTGAGCGGGGCCTGGTGAGCCTGCTTGACTGGATTGCCGTGGCCACGTTCTCGCTGATTGGCGCGGTGATCTGGGCCTATTGGCTCGCGCTCCTCACTGGTTTTCCGCCCCGCATGGCAGACAGCGCCATCCGGCTTGCACCGGGGTTCGCATTCGATACGGCCGGCCTGCAGACCCTGGCGGGGCTGATCGCGAGCGTCGCCTGGCTGGCACTGGTGTGGTGGCGGACGTCGCAACGGCCGCGCGCGATCTGGCGCCCGATGGCGCTCTCCTCGGGTGGATTGCTGCTCGCATGGGTGCTGCTCATCGTGCTTTGGCTTCCTGCTTACAACGCGCGGGTGAGCTATCGCGGGGTGGCGACTGACCTCGCGACGGCGCTTGGCAGCACCGACGGCTGCGTACGCGGGGAGCCACTCGACGCTGCCCAGCGCGCAAACCTCGCTCACTTCGGCGGCGTCCGGTTCGGACGCCCCGGCGAGCGCTGCGACTGGTTGTTAATTCGCGACGACGCGCGCGCCCGCCACACGTCCCCCAGCAACGAATGGCAGCCAGTTTGGCAGGGCCGCCGCACCTTCGACAGCACCGAGCGCTTCATGCTTTATCGGCGCACCCATTGAGCGGCCACCCGGAACCGCTGAGCGGACTGCGCCTGCGCCTGCAGCTCCTGAAGATGGCCGCGCCGCTGTTTGTGGCGCAGATCGCGCTGATGATGCAAGGGATCATCGATACAGTGATGGCGGGCCGTCTGTCGGCCGAGGATGTTGCCGGTATCGGGCTGGGCGCAAGCATCTATTTCTCGGTGTACATCGGACTGATGGGCGTGCAACTCGCACTTTTGCCCATCTGCGCGCGACACCACGGTGCCAACGACTCAAATGCCATCGGGGCAGAGATTCGCCAGGGATACTGGCTCGCCCTGTTGCTGTCGGTGCCAGGCTGCCTGCTGCTCGCCTTCACTGACGGCTGGCTGGCGATTGCCAGCCCGCCGGACGAGGTCGCTCAGGTGACGCGACCTTACCTGGCTGCCGCGGCGGTGGGACTACCGGCTGCGCTCCTCTTTCGTAATTTTCATGCGCTTGCTGTGGCCACCTCACGACCCGGCCTGGTCATGGGGCTCAATCTCGCGATGCTGGTTCTCAAGATCCCGGCCAACCTGCTGTTCATGCACGGGTTCTCGCTTGGCGGCTTCTTGACGGTGCCTGCCATGGGGGGCGCAGGTTGTGGAGTAGCGACTGCGCTGCTTGCCTGGGTCACGGCGGGCGCGGCAGCACTGCTGCTCGCCTACGAACCGGGCCTTCGGCGCTATCGCGCGCTGGTCCCGGCTGCGCCATCACTCGCCTGGATGCAGCGGGTGTTGAAACTCGGCCTGCCGATCGGGGCCACGCAACTGGTTGAAGTCACTTCGTTCACATTCATGGCGATCTTTCTCGCTCGCCAGGACGCGGTCGTGGGCGCGAGTCACCAAATCGCCGCCCGGTTAGCGGGTCTCACCTACATGATCGGACTCGCGTTGGGCACAGCCACCAGCACGCTCGCCGCCCAGGCAATAGGCGCTGGTCACACGCAGCGCGCCCGCGAAGTTGCGCTCACGGGCCTGCGCCTGGGGGCGTGGGCAGGCCTTGCTGCGATGACAGTGCTCTACGGGCTGCGCGAACCGCTCTCGGCGCTCTTCAGTACCGATCAGGCGGTCGTGGCCATAGCCGTACCGCTGGTCGCCGTCGTCTGCTTTTTTCACTTCTTCGACAGCGCCCAGACACAGATCACGCTGGTTCTGCGAGCATGGCATATCACAGCCTCGCCGATGTTCGTGCATCTGGCGGCGCTCTGGGGCATTGGCCTGGGCGGCGGCTGGTGGCTCACCTATGCGTACCCCGAGAGCGGCGGGCCATGGAGCGAGTGGCTGTCGGGCGCAGCCGGATTCTGGGTGGCCGGTGCAGTGGCGCTTGCCATCGCTACTGCCGGCGTGGCTGCCATCCTGTGGCAGGCTTTGCGTTCGGACGATCGGTCATCGGTTTTTCATCGCTGAAGCCCAACCGCCTGCGCCCCGACCGCTTAAGCCCTGACCGCTGCGGCCCCTACCCCGGACGCTCCTGCTCTGCATCCCCTGCCCCGGACGCTCCTACCGCTGCAGCCCCTGCCTTTGAAGCTCCCAACTCTGAGACACCCGCCGCCCGGGACGCTCGTGTCTGCGTATCAGGAACTGGCGAGCTGGCTTGCTGGCACGGCAGCCTGTCCGATGAAGTGCTCGCGATAAAAGCGCAGTTCATCAATGGACTCAAAGATATCAGCCAGCGCCGTATGCGCGCCGCGCTTGCCAAACTTACGCGCGACTTCGGGGCGCCAGCGCCTGCATAGCTCTTTGAGCGTGCTTACATCGAGATTACGGTAGTGAAAAAACGATTCGAGCCTAGGCATATAGCGCGCCATGAAGCGCCTTGCTGGTCCAGTCGCATTATTGTTCGTGGGTGTT
>SYIM01000255.1 GCA_005798775.1 Burkholderiales bacterium | reverse complement strand
GGCTTCTGCACCCCGGGCATGATCATGTCGGTCACGTCGCTCCTCTCGTGTCATCCCAATCCCACCGACCAACAGATCATTGAAGGACTTGCCGGCAATCTTTGCCGCTGCACGGGTTACGCGAACATCATCGCCGCGGTACGGCAGGCGGCGAGTGCCATGGCGGGGCGTGCTGCATGAGCGCCGTCCCCGCTTCGGAAACCAGATTGCCGGGCGTGCACTACGCTCGCCGAGAAGACCATCGCCTGATCACCGGCACGGGCGCATTCACCGACGATCTGCGACCGGAACAGATGCTGCACGGGCATGTGATTCGATCGCCCCATGCGCGCGCCCGCATCGTGCGTGTCGATCTGTCGGCGGTGCGCGCAGCGCCGGGTGTTCGTTGGGTCATGACCTCCGATGAGGTCATCGAGGCGGGGGGAGGAAGCCTCCCCAACAGCTTCACCTTCCCGGGTCGAGGCGGCACGACCCAGCAGGTGGCCACCATGCCGGTGCTTGCGCTTGGGCAGGTGCTGTTCGTGGGCCAGCCGGTGGCCATGGTGGTGGCCGATACCGCCGCCCAGGCGCAGGACGCCGCCGAGTTCGCCGACATTGAGTACGAAGAGCTCGAACCCGTGGTCACCCCCGATCAGGCGCTTGCGCAGGGGGCCGCGCAACTACACCCCAATGTGCCGGGCAATCTGTCGCTGCACTTTGAGTCGGGCGACGAACAGGCCGTAACCGAAGCGCTGGCCCGTGCGCCGCTCAAGAGCCGGCATCGCGTCCACACCCAGCGACTGGTCGGCTTCCCGATGGAACCCCGCGCGGTCATTGCCTCGCACAATGCTGCCACCGGCATCACCCGATTGTTCACCCCGTCGCAGGGTGTGACCGGCATGCTCAAGTCGGTGGCGATCGCAAGTGGCGTGCCGGCCGAGCAGATCGAGGTGCTCACCTACGATGTGGGCGGCTCATTCGGATTGCGCTCCAACCCCTACAGCGAGCATGCGCTGGTGGTGCTCGCATCCCGGCACCTCGGCAGACCGGTGGGCTGGACCGGCACGCGGTCCGAAGTGATCGTGAGTGAGTACCAGGGTCGTGCGCTGACGCTGGATGGCTCGATCGCGCTGGACCGCGACGGCCGCATCCTTGCGATCCGCTTCGACGATATCATCGACCTGGGGGCCTTCAGTGCCGGCCCCAGCTCGCTGATCGGCGCGCGCAATCTGTCGGTGACGATGGGGGGCTCCTACCGTATTCCAGCGCTCTACATGAATTCGAAGCTGGTCTACACCAACGCGGTACCCATGGCCGCATACCGCGGCGCGGGCCGGCCGGATATTGCGTTTGCAATTGAAACGCTGCTGGACTACGCGGCCCACGAACACGGCTTCGACCCGGTAGCGTTGCGCCGGATCAACTTCATCCCGCCCGAGGCGTTTCCCTACAAGACCGCCAACGGCACGCTCTACGATCTGTGCGAATTTCATCGTACGCTCGACCGCGCACTGGAGCTGTCGGAGTGGTCGGGGTTCGAAGCGCGTCGCGAAGCAGCGGCCCAGCAGGGCAAGCTTCGGGGTATTGGTCTGGCCTGTTATCTCGAGGCCTCGGGTGCCGGTGCGGTTCCCGCCGATACCGTTCAGGGCGACTTCAACGAGCAGGGACAGCTCACCATCTATGGTGTCACCGGCGCTTCCGGTCAGGGGCACGAAACCTCGTTTGCCACCATCGTTGAGCAGGAACTCGGTCTGCCCGCCGAGCGCGTGCGTTATGCGGCCGGCCATCACGGACGTGCGCTCATGGGTAACGGCACGGGTGGCTCGCGCACGCTCTACGGTGCGGGCAGCGCAATTGTTGAGCTCTGCGCGCGCATTCGCGAGCAGGCGCAGGCGCTCTGGACCGAACTCGGCGGGGCGCCTGGGTCTTCGCCCGATCTGGCCAGCTGGATCCCCCGACTTGACGCCACGCAACGCGCGCGGCTGTCCGCGGAGGGCAAGGCACAGTCGGGCTCCACCTTTCCGAATGGCACGCATGTGGCGGAAATCGAAATCGATCCGGCGACGGGCATTACCGACGTGGTCCGCTATGTGGCGGTCGACGACCTGGGTCGTGTCATTTCTCCGCAGCTTGTGCTCGGACAGCTCCAGGGGGGGGTGGTGCAGGGTTGGGGCCAGGTGTTCTGCGAACACGCCATCTACGACGAACGCGGTCAGCTCAGCACCGGTTCGCTCATGGACTACGCGCTGCCCAAGGCAGGGTGTCTGCCCGCCGTGCAGGCCGAGCAGATCCAGGCTCGCACCGAACTCAATCGTGTGGGCGCCAAGGGCGTGGGTGAAGCGGGCTGCACAGGTTCCATTCCCGCACTGACCAACGCCATGATGAATGCGCTGCGCCGCCAGGGCGTAGCGGCCATGGATACGCCGTTTACGGCTGCCCGTGTATGGGAGGCGCTGAACCCCGCCGCCTGAACGCGTCGCCGGCGGGGCTGCGAGGCGTTGCGCCGTCCGCGTCGGTCGTCGCGCGTGCGTACCGAGGGATCGCGCCGCCCGATTGGGTCGTTGCGAGCGTGTTCGGTCGTCAGCACAAGGGTGGGGTGACGTGCGGTATCGCGTTGGCAGCTCCGTGCTCGATGGGTCTTGGGCTTGCCGCCCACACAGCAAGCGCGTCCAGTTTGACCGGCCTGGATCCCGACCTGAAAAGTTACCCGCTACATGCCGCAGAATTTGGCCGGCTTGACATTCGTGCGGGCTGGGTGGACGGCGCACCCGAACGAATGGTGTGCGAAATTCGCAATCCGCTGGCCGCGCCAGTGCATTGCGCGAGCGTTCAGCTCGAACTGCGCGACCGTGGTCGCGCGGTCCGAGGCCTCGAGCCGGCGGTGTGGGTGCCGGCCAACCAGCTGCGTCGCACCGGTACCCGGCCGCTCCGCAAAGAAGAGGCGAAGCAGTTCAGCCTGGTGTGCACCTGCCTGCGGCGTAGCGACAAGGGCCCGTGCGAGCCCCCGCTCAAACCTTAGCGTTTTACTCAGCCCGGATATCGGCCGAGGCCACCACGCGACGCCACTTGGCGATATCGGCGCTCACCAGCGCGCGGAAGTCGGTGGGGCTGCTACCCACCGGTTCGCCGCCGAGCGTGTCAATCAGCTTACGAACCTCGCCGTCGGCGAGGGTGCGCGTGACCGCCTGCTGAATCACACCGATCGTGGCGGCGGGTGTTCCGGCAGGCGCGAAGAGGCCAAACCAGGCGACGGTTTCGAATCCCTTCAGTCCGGCCTCATCCAGGGTGGGCGCCTCGGGCAGCATGGGGGAGCGGCTGAGCGTCGTCACGCCCAGTGCACGGACCCGGCCGTTACGGATATGACCGATGGCGGGCGGAAGATTGCCGAGAAAGAGCGCTACCTCGCCCGAAATGACGGCGTTGAGTGCGCCGACTGCGCCCTTGTAGGGGACGTGCAGCAGATCGACGCCCGCCATCAGCTTGAAGAGTTCGGCCGACAGATGCGCCGAACTACCCACACCGCCCGAGCCATAGGCGAATTTCCCGGGTTGGGCTTTCAGCAGTCGGATTAGGTCGATAACCGAATTCGCGCCCAATTGCGGGCTGACCACCAGCACGTTGGGAGCGCGCATGACCAGGGTGACGGGATCGAAGCCGCGCTCGAGGTCATAGGGCAGCTTGTAAATCGCGGCGTTGATGCCGTTGGAACCCGCGTTCCCCATCAGGAGCGTATGGCCGTCGGGGTTGGCCGACACTGCGGCCTCGGTGCCGATTCGACCGCCGGCGCCCGGGCGGTTTTCAACGACCACCGGATGTCCCCAGCTCTCAGACAGCCGCTGCGCGAGCGCGCGGGCGGTCAGATCGGAGCCATCACCCGGTGGGCTGGGCACGATGATGCGGACCGCACGAGTCGGGAAGGGCTGGGCAGCTACAGTGGTGGGTAGCGCAGCGATCAGCACGGCGAGCGCACTCGCGGCAATGGTTACCACCGCGGCCCGACGCGTAAAGGTGCGGGGGTGGCGGGTGAGCAGAGCGGCAGCGGGCATTCATTCCTCCTGGGCAGCAGTGGGTGCGATGTGGCAACGGGTGCCCAGACCAGGTCCGCGCGGCAGCGCGCTCATGCCGTCCTCGAAGCGCGGCAGGTCCGAATCGGCAAGGGCAAAGAAAAGCTCGCTCTCCTCGAACTGCACTTCGAGCGCGGGCAGGTCATTGAATACCGCGGAGACATGGAGGCTGTGAGCGTGGCAAATGGGTCCGGTGGGGTTGTGCGGCGAGCAGGCCGCCCCGTGGGCAGCAGCGATCTCAGCAATGCGCAGCACCTCGGTCAGCCCGCCTGCGTGTTTGACATCGGGCATGACCACGTCATAAAGCCCGGCCTTCAGGAGCGGAAGAAAACCGTTTATGCCGATCATGGTTTCAGCGCCTGCCAGCTGCATGCCGAGATCGTTTGCCCGCGAGCGGATCTGGCGCAGCGTGGCGAATTGTTCGGGGACTTCAGCGACCGGGCATTCGTACCAGCTCACTTTCAGTTGCGCGAGTTCGTCGGCCATCTGCATGGCCAGGGTGGCGTTGAAACGCCAGTGGCAATCGACCATCAGATCGCATTGGGGGAACTGCGAATCGAGGACGGAACGTACCGCCGCAATACGGGTAAGGCCGGCATCGATGAGCGCGCGCTGCGCGGTTGCGTCATCGGCATCCGGGCTCACGCCGTCAAAGGGCGCCATCTTGATCGCACCGAAACCCTGGCCGGCGGCGCGGAGCGCCCGGGCCGCGAAGCGCTCGGGCGTTCGAGGCACGGTTCCCCGGTTAATGTTCGCGTAGAGCCGGATATGGCTGCGCTTTGCCTGACCGAGGCGGGTGTGCAGGGCCAGTCCCGCCCGTCTTGCGAGCAGATCATGGAGCGCCTGCTCGATTGCGCTCAGCGCGGTGGCGTTGACGAGACTGCGCGCACAGCGATCAGCCAGCATCCAGTCGGCGAGGCGGCTCAGATAGCTTTCCGAGGGACGCGATCCGGACTCGAAGAGGGCCTCACCCAGGCTTTGCACGGCGCGCTCAATCGCATCGCTCTGTCCTTCCAGCGTGGCTTCCCCCACCCCGGTGAACTCGCCATCGTTGATCTCGACAAAGGTCCAAGTGGTGCGCTCGCTCACCCTGACCTGATGGCAACGGAGGGGAAGATGTTGCGATTGATGGGTCCTCGCCATGATGTCCGGCCCTCGCGCCCGACTACTTTGCCTGCAACGCCGACACGGCTGCGCGTACCCCCAGCAGGTAGCTGTCGACGCCGAAGCCGCAGATCTGTCCGCGCACAATCGGCGAGAACACCGAGGTATGACGGAACTCCTCGCGCGCATGAACGTTGGACATATGCACCTCGACGATCGGACAGCTGAGTATTGCTAGTGCGTCGCGAATGCCGTAGCTGTAATGGGTCCAGGCGCCGGCGTTGATGATCACGGCGCTGGTCCCATCGCTGTGCGCCTGATGAATTCGCTCGACCATCGCACCTTCGAAATTCGTCTGAAAGCACTGAAGCGTTGCGCCGAGTTCAGTCGCCAGTCGCTCAACGGCAGCATCGATCTCCGCCAGCGTGGTGGAGCCGTACTGGGCAGGGTCGCGCTTGCCGAACATGTTCAGGTTGAGGCCGTGCAGCACAAGAAGCTTCATGGTCAGGTTTCCGCACTTGAAAGTTTGATCTGGTCGCGCATTCCGCATTCTGCGTTGGCGGTGACTTTGTCAAGATACAAGCTTACCCCCGAACGCTGGCGCGGCCATCCGGGCTCGGTGCAACGCCGACTGCGCCTCGATCGATTTCTGCTTGCAACCGGCGCCGGGTTGCCCGTATAGTCTCGGGCATGCCCAGCGAACACTCAATTGCCGTGTCCGCCTGCGACTTCGCCCGCCGCGACTGTCGCCTGGCAGCCCTACGCCTCCCCGGCGTGCGGTTGCTACTGCGCCCAGCGCGCTAAACACCCCTTTCCCCACAATCTGACGTGCAGGCCCCCCGAACCAGCGGGGGCAGACCCAGGAGCATCCGAAATGGCCGAAAAACTGATCATCTTCGACACCACCCTGCGAGATGGCGAGCAGAGCCCTGGAGCATCCATGACCAAGGAGGAGAAGCTGCGCATCGCCCGCCAGCTCGAGAAGCTCCGTGTGGACGTGATCGAAGCCGGGTTTGCGGCGTCCTCCAACGGCGATTTCGAAGCGGTCAAGGCCATTGCCAACACCATCCGCGACTCCACCGTGTGCTCGCTCTCTCGCGCCAATGACCGCGATATTTCGCGGGCGGCCGAGGCTCTGGAAGGCGCTAAATCCGCGCGCATTCACACCTTCATTGCCACTTCTGCGCTGCACATGGAGAAGAAACTCCGCATGACGCCCGAGCAGGTACACGAACAAGCGCGGCTCGCTGTGCGCTTTGCGCGCAGGTTCACCGACAACGTGGAGTTTTCTCCGGAAGACGGCAGCCGCTCGGATATCGATTTTCTCTGCCGGGTCATTGAAGACGTGATCCGCGAGGGCGCCACCACCATCAACATTGCCGACACGGTGGGCTATTCGGTTCCGGAACTCTTCGGTCAGCTGGTGCGAACACTGCGCGAGCGTATTCCAAACTCCGATAAAGCGGTCTGGTCTGTGCATTGTCACAACGACCTCGGCATGGCAGTCGCCAATTCTCTCGCAGGCGTCACCATCGGCGGCGCGCGTCAGATCGAGTGCACGGTCAACGGCCTGGGAGAACGCGCCGGCAACACTTCCCTTGAAGAAATCGTGATGGCGGTCAAGACCCGGCGCGATTACTTCGGCCTCGATGTCGGGATCGATGCCTCACAAATCGTGCCGGCTTCCAAGCTGGTGTCGGGCATCACCGGTTTTCCTGTGCAACCCAACAAGGCGGTGGTGGGAGCCAATGCGTTTGCGCACGCATCCGGCATTCATCAGGACGGCGTTCTGAAGCACCGCGATACCTACGAGATCATGCGGGCCGAGGACGTAGGCTGGGCCACCAACCGTATCGTTCTTGGTAAGCTCTCAGGCCGCAATGCATTCAAGCAGCGCGTGCACGAGCTCGGCATTCCGGTAGATTCTGAAACCGAACTGAATGCCGCGTTCTCGCGCTTCAAGGACCTTGCGGATCGCAAATCCGATATTTTCGACGAAGACATTCAGGCGCTGTTCTCTGTTGAATCGGTCGCGCCCGAGGGCGAACACTACAAGCTGGTGTCGCTTGCTCAGGCCTCGGAAACTGGCGAACGGCCGCATGCCGAAATCACGCTTTCAGTGGCTGGCCGCGAGGCGCGCAGCCGCTCTGACGGTAATGGCCCGGTTGATGCCACGCTGAAGGCGATTGAATCCCAGGTGGATTCCGGAGCGGAGCTGTTGCTCTATTCGGTCAATGCCATCACCACCGGTACCGAATCGCAGGGGGAGGTAACAGTCAGACTTGCGCGCGGCGGACGGATTGTGAACGGTGTGGGGGCCGACCCGGATATCATCGTTGCATCCGCCAAGGCCTACCTCAATGCGCTGAACAAGCTGCATAGCGGCGTGGAGCGGGTCAACCCCCAATCGGGTGTCTGAGCAAGCGAGTGAGCGTTTACCTGCGATCCCAAAGCCCGAACGTTAAAGGAGAACCTGAATGAGCGTCACACGACTGCCACTGGCCGCCTCGAATCGTGATCAGGTGGCCCTTCGGGAATTGAAGGTGCAACTCGCCGCCGCGATGCGAATGGCGGTGCTGCATGAACTCGACGAAGGCATCGACAATCATTTCACCGCGCGTGTCCCTGGCCAGCCGGGGCGTTACCTTATTCTCCCGTTCGGGTATCACTGGTCAGAAGCGCGGGCCGACGATCTGGTGATGTTCGACGAATCCGGTCAGACGCTTGAGGGCGAGGGCACGGTTGAGCTGTCGGCCTGGTGCATTCATGCGCCATTTCATAGGCTCACCGGCGCGGAGGTGGTGCTGCACACGCATCAGGCCTGGGCGGTTGCGCTCAACATGCTGAAAGACAACCGTTTGCTGAATGCGACCCAAACGGCTGTTTTCATGGCTCGCGATATTGCCTACGACGATCACTATGGCGGCACCGCCGACCTGCCCTCGGAAGGCGAACGACTGGCGCGAATCGCGGGCGACAAGCCGATTGTATTCATGAAAAATCACGGTGTGATCACCACCGGCAAGACCGTTGCGCAGGCGTATCGCCGGCTCTACAAGCTCGAACGGGCCTGTCGCACGCAGATGCTGGCCATGGCAACGGGCCGCGAATTGCAGGAAATCGACCCGGCGATCGTTGCCAAGGTGCTGGCCCCGGCTGATTTGGAAACCCACTCGGGCGCCGACCGGGACCGGCTGTTCTTTGAAGCAATGATGCGGGTTCTGGAACGGGATCTGCCAGGGTACCGCTGACCGGGGAAGGCCGATTCTGGCGCGATATCCTTTGCGCCCGGCCTCTACTGCGCCCGGCCTCTACCCCGCGACACCGGCCTCTACCCCTACTTGACTCGGCGCTCGGAATGTGGTACTCACGCAGGGATTGTTGGTATTGTTCACTTCACAAACAGCAAGGATCGAGACATGATGAGCCCCGTCATTGCCTCCTCCGGCTACGCGTCGGTCGGGCTATCGGCCTCCTCGGACATGTCAACGCCCAGCCTGATCTCGTCTGCGCCGGGATTGTTGGGCGGCGGCAAGCCAGACTTGGCTAGCCTTGATCTG
>SYIM01000254.1 GCA_005798775.1 Burkholderiales bacterium | reverse complement strand
GCCTTGCTGGAACTGGATCTTGTGGCTGGACATCGGAGCGCTCTGTGTTGACGAGCACTCAGATTACGGGCTCAGTAGCTCACAGGCTGAGCCTGCTGAGGTCGGTTTCTAATCCGGAAACCCGATGGCTACACCATCCTGATGGCCTCGGTCAGCCCGAATGCTGTGAATATTCATCTTTATTCAAAACTGCTGTTTGATCCCATCCGCGATTTCGAGCCAGTCATCTATTTCTCCCAAGTACCGAACATCCTGGTGGTGGCTGCCGGCTAACCGTACAACTCGGCACGCGAACCGATCGATTTCGCGCGCGCCAACCCGAACAAGGTGAGCTACGGTTCGGCGGGCGTGGGCTCGTCACACCATCTGGCTGGACAGATGCTTGCAACCCATACCGGCGTGCAACTCATGCACGTCCCGTATCGCGGTGCCGGCATGGCGCACTCCGACCTGCTCGCCGGCACGATCACGCTCATGATGGACACCACCGCGCCGGTTTCCTTCGTGGCAGCCGGCAAGATGAAGGCGCTTGCCGTGGCGGCCGACAAGCGTTCGCCAGCGTTTCCGCAGCTCCCCACTTTCTCCGAGCTGGGCATCAAGGGCGTATCGATGTCGGCCTGGTACGGCGTCATGGCGCCGGCCGGCACACCGCGCGAGATCGTTGATCGGCTCAATACCGAGATCAATACGGTGCTGAAGGAGCCGGCGGTCGTCAAACGTCTGAGCGACCTGGGCGCCGACATCGGCGGTGGCACCGCGCAGGACTTCAGCCGCTTCGTCGAGGCCGAAATCAAGCGTTATGCAGAGGTGGTGAAGGCTGCAGGCGCCAAGCTCCACTGAAGCGGGGGCTCCACGCGAGCGCCCCTGCGCAAGTCGACAAGCCTGACTTACGCGGGTACGAAACGCGGCAGCGTGAGCTCGGGCGACACGTCGTCAAACACCACGCGAAGCGGCATCCCGGCGCGAACACTGTCGGGGATGCCGCTCGCGAAATTACTGATCAGAATCGGCCCCTCCTCAAGCTGCACGAGGCAGGCGTCGTAGGGCACGTCATCGCGAAAACTCACCCAGTAGGCGCGATGAAACAGCACCCACGAAAGCAGCGTCGCACGCCCGCTCACGTCCTCCCATGACTGCCGATCGGACAGGCACGCCGGGCACACCGGACCGGGCGGAAAGTGGCGGTCGCCGCAGGCATCACAGCGCTGCACTGCCAGGCGATGTTCACGCGCACGCTGCCAGAACGGGCGGGCATTGGGTTCGCCAGATGGAAGCGGCTTGTCATAGTGTCCAAGCATGTCGATTCTCCTCAGCCGCGGGTATAGATGATGGAGCGCGTGCAGGGGGCGGTTGCCACGTACTGCACGGTCTCGCAGTCGGGCACCTGGCGCTCACCGCACTCGCCACGCAGCTGCCGCACCGCCTCGACGTTGAGCGCCCAGCCCTGCATATAGGAGCTGGACAGGTGCCCGCCGTCAGTGTTGGTGGGCAGCCTGTTGCCGAGCTGAAGCGTCCCGCCTTCCACGAACGAGCCCGCCTCGCCTCGCTGGCAGAAACCCAGGCCCTCGAGGCTGAACAGCACCGTGGGGCTGAAGTTGTCATAGCACATGAGCGCGTCGATATCAGACGGGCCAACGTCCGCCATGGCGTACGCCTGCTCGCCCGCATCCCGCGTTTCGGCATACCAGAAGTCGGGATCGAAATTGGGGATGGCACTGCGGCGAAATGCGTCGCGGGCGCCAAACCCGGAAATCAGCACCGGCAGCTTTTTGAGATCGCGCGCGCGATCTGCGGTGGTGAGGATGAGGCAGACCGCGCCGTCGTTAATCAGACAGTAATCAAACAGCCGGAGCGGCTCGACGATCGGGCGCGAAGCCTCGTGATCATCGATCGACATGGGCGTCTTCATGACGGCATCGGGCTGCAGCATGGCGTGGCGCCGAAACGCAACCGACACCTCGGCAAGCTGGCGCGTGGTGGTGCCATAACGCTCCATGTGCATGCGAAACATCATGGCGTGGGCGGCCCCCGGCGAGGTAAAGCCCCAGGGGTCCCAGAACGCGGCGCTCTCCTCCCCGCCGTAGTTCACCCGACGCGAGCGACCGATGTTGGCGTAGATGAGCGCCACGTGCTTCGCAGCCCCCGTGTGAAGCGCGAGCGCGGCCTCAACAATTGACATCCCCGACATTCGGCCGTGAGGCGGCATCTGAAGCGTCCAGCGCGGATCAAGGCCCAGGATCTCGCCCATCCGCGCGTAGTAGGGCACGCGGCAGCACACCAGTCCGTCAATCTCGTTCTTGTCGAGCCCGCAGTCCTGGATCGCCGAGCGAAACGCCTGCGCGCCCAGTCCGTAGTCGCTCACATCGGGGAAATTGCCATAGGCGGTGTTGCCCACCCCGACCACCGCAATCTGGTTCTTGAGCGCATGTAGCGGATTGATCATCCTGCGTTCTCCTGGTTGCTCAACCGCCGGCTGCGAGTGCTTCCAGCACCGCATCACCCATCTCGCGGGTGCCCACCTGCTTCATGCCAGGCTGCATGATGTCGCCCGTGCGATAGCCGCTCGCGAGTGCCTGCCCGACCGCCCGTTCAATACGGTCCGCGAGATCGGCACGGTCAAACGAGTGCCGCATCATCATCGCAGCCGAGAGAATCGCGGCAAGGGGATTGGCGAGGTTGCGGCCGGCGATATCGGGCGCCGTGCCGTGCACCGGCTCGTAAAGCCCTTTGCGACCCAGAGCGAACGAGGCTGAGGGCAACATGCCGATTGAGCCGGTGAGCATGGCGGCGGCGTCCGACACGATGTCACCAAACACATTGCCCATCACCATGACGTCGAACTGCTTGGGCGCACGCATGAGCTGCATCACCGCCGCATCGACAAACTGGTGCGTGAGCTCGACATCGGGATACGCCTCGCCCACGCGAGCCACCACCTTGCGCCAGAGCTGCATCACCTCCAGCA
Source organism: Burkholderiales bacterium (assembly GCA_005798775.1). GTDB lineage: Bacteria > Pseudomonadota > Gammaproteobacteria > Burkholderiales > Burkholderiaceae_E > SYIM01. Next base: position 925 of record SYIM01000254.1, on the reverse strand, counting down.
CATTGGCCTTGTCGACCGAACACACCTTGCGCCGACGGGTACGCGCAAGCCGAAACGCCACGTGAGCGATACGCTCGATTTCGGGCTCGGTGTAGACCATGGTGTTGAACGCCCTAGCAACGCCATCGGCCGTGGTGTCAAACCCGCGCGGCTCACCGAAATAGAGATCGCCTGTGAGCTCGCGGAGAATCATGATGTCCAGGCCTTCCACCACCTCCCGCTTGAGCGTGGAGGCCCCGATCAGCTCGGGAAACAGAAAGGCCGGACGGAAATTCGCAAACAGATCCAGGTCCTTGCGCAGCCGCAACAGACTGGCGCCCGGTCGCTTCTCGTAGGGGATCTCTTCGTCACCCGGCACGCCCACCGAGCCAAACAGGATCGCCTCAGCCTTGCGGGCGAGCGCAAGCGTATGGGCGGGAAGGGGATCACCGTAGGCTTCGAGCGCATCCGCGCCGATCGGTGCATGAGCAAGCTCGAAGCCGGGCTCGGCACCCGCCACGGCCTGCACCACGCGGACCGCCTGCTCGGTGACCTCAGCGCCGATACCATCGCCTGCGAGAACCAGAATTTTCACGCGATGCGCTCCGAAAATCAGAATCCGTCGGCCGCGTGGCGGCGCTCGAATTCCTGCAACTGCGCCAGGTGGCTCAGGGTGTAGTCGATTTCGTCCAGTCCTTCCAGGAGGCACCGGCGCGCAAACGGCGCGATGTCAAACCCATGGACACCGGAATCAGGCAGCACCGCCTGCTGCGCCTCGAGGTCGACCACGATGCGGGCACCTGGATGGGCCTCCAGATACGCGAGCGTTGCCACCACCACCAGCTCGGGCAGCACCACGGGCAGGAAGCCGTTCTTGAGCGAATTGCCGGCAAAAATATCGCCGAAACTCGGCGCAATGGCGGCCCGGAAGCCGTAGTCGTAGAGG
>SYIM01000253.1 GCA_005798775.1 Burkholderiales bacterium | reverse complement strand
TGGATCAACTGGATGAGATCGTTTTGAAAAACCACCGAGCCCGGCGTGGTGGCTACATTACGCCCCAACTCAAAGGCATGCTCATCGGTCTGGGAGATGTGTCCCTTCTGCAGGTCCGTGAGCATATTCTGGATGCCCGACCACAGACTCTCGCCTCGCGTGTCGAGGAGTTTCTTCTGAGCTTCCGGATTCGTGAGAAGAAAATTTGCCGGCGACATCATGTCCACCCATTGCTGGGTGGCAAACCGCAACCGCTCTCGGGACTTTGTTTCACCCTCAACCGAATCAGCCATCTTCTGCAGAAATTCGGCATTCAGCGAGTAAAGCGCCGCGCCCCAGGCAAAAGGTCCGGTTTGCCAGCTCGCGTCGGCGAACCGCCGATCCGGAGCAGCCGGCGGATTGGACGACGACATCAAGTCGGTCAGACGCGCGAGGTAGTCGGCCTGTAAACCGGACATGGCCTCGGGCGCAATGTGAAGACCAGCGGGCAGCGTCCCGGCCGGAAACGCAGAGGATTCGGATTTGGGCGCGACCCCACCTCTTCCGGTCGCAGCGCCACCCTTTGAGGTGCCTGATGCAGCGGCGCCACGCGCGTTCTTTGCTGCAGGCTTTCTCGCCCGCACGGCTGGCCTGGGCCGCGCCGGGGACTTAGGCGGTTGATGCCCTGCGGGTTTCCCACCGCCTGTAATGTTAGCCTTGCTACGCTTGGCTGTAGCCATGGATATCCCCAGAAACTGCCGTCGAGCACTTTTTTGCCGCATTTTCCCCCGCGCTGCTATTTTTTCAAAACACGACCTTACTGAGCGCCGATGTACATCATTGCGATCGCATGGATTTATGTCGTACTACTGATGTCACTCACTGAATCTTCGTGGGTGGCCGGTATCGCTACATTCTTCCTTTACGGTGTTTTCCCGCTGTCGGTTCTCCTCTACCTCATTGGAACCCCCCAGCGACGACGTAATCGCCAGCGGCGCGAGGCGTCTGAAGCCCCACCGCCCCCGTCATGATCCAGGGTTGATCCAGATCAGCGAGGCCATCCGGCCTGTGACCCTGTCACGCCGGTGCGAGTAAAACCGGTTGCGGTCCGCAACGGTGCACTGCCCACCGCCACCGACCTCGGTCACGCCCACCCGCGCAAGGCGCCGCCGCGCGAGCGAAAACAGGTCGGCCAGCCACTTGCCAGGCTGCGGGGCGGGACGAAAGCAGACCGCTGACGCAGGGTCCCCAGCGACGAAAACCTGCCTCACCTCATCGCCCACCTCGAATGCGGCAGGCCCGATCGCCGGCCCCAGCCAGGCGCTCAGGGATTCGTCCTGCCCGGGCAGCGAACGAAGCGCGGCGACCGTGTTTTCAAGAACCCCTGCCGCAAGGCCCCGCCAACCTGCATGCGCGGCTCCAATGCGACGCCCCGAACAATCAGACAACAGTACCGGCAGGCAGTCTGCGCTCAGCACTGCAAGCACGCGCCCCGGGATATCGGTGACCGACGCGTCCGCGCGGACCTCGAGCGGATCTTCAGGGCCTTCAACCGAGGCAATGACGCGATGAACTGCCGCACCGTGCACCTGCTCGAGCCAGTGGGGATCTGAAGGCAGCGCAGCGCGCAGCCGGCGACGATTTTCAATCACTGCATCGGGGTGATCACCACAGTGCGAGCCCAGATTCAAACCCCCGGTCTGGCCGTCGAATAGCCCCCAGGCGCCACCACTTACGCCACCGCTGCGGGGCGTGACCGCGGCGCATACCGTTCTGGGCAGGGGCCAACCCGCTGGCACCAAGACAACACTCACTGCGCCCCCGCATCATGAAAGGGGCGATCGGCCAGACGCATGGCCGCTTCCAGATCAATGCCAGCTGACTCGACCAAGGCCAGGAGGTCGTGCGGCCAGGCTGAGGCCCAGATCTGGGTCCGGCCGCTCTGCGGATGCTTAAGTTCAAGGCGCCAGGCATGGAGCGCCTGTCGCGGTGCGAACGAATCAGCCAGTCCGCCATAGAGCACGTCTCCCACGATTGGTGCGCCAAGATGGCGCGCATGCACGCGAATCTGATGAGTTCGCCCGGTGTGAAGCCGACACTCGACCAGGCTCACCGCGCGGGCGCCTAGGCGCCCCTCGGCCAGCTTTCGGAACACCGAGCGCGCCACGCGACCGCCGTGCCCGCGGACCACCGCCATTCGGATTCGCTGCGCGGGATCCCGCCCGATCGGCTCGTCAACCTCTGCCCGATCCGGTGCGTTGCCCTGCACCATTGCCAGATAGCGGCGCCCCATTCGGCGCGACGCAATCTGATCCGCAAGATGGGCCATGGAGGCCTCGGTTCGCGCCACCACCATGAGGCCGCTTGTGTCCTTGTCCAGCCGATGAACGATCCCAGCGCGCGGTAAAGCAGTCTGGCTTGCGAAGCGATGGAGCAGGCCGTTTAGCAGGGTGCCATGCCAGTTGCCAGCACCAGGGTGCACCACCAAGCCGGCGTGCTTGTCAATGACCAGAAGCGTCTCGTCTTCGTGGGTCAGGTTGAACGGAACCGCTTCCGGCGCAAACGCAGACTCGGCCTCAAGAGGTTGCACTTCAACCAGCAGGGATTCGATTCCGGCCAGCCGGTGCCGGCGCCCCAGCACACGTTCGTCCCAGCTGATCGCGCCAAGCTCTATCCAGCGCTGCAACCGCGATCGGGAATACTGCGGCAGCGAGCGCGCGAGGAACCGATCCAGGCGTTCGCCGTACGCCCCTGCCGCCGACAGTTCGTAGATGCCTGGGCCCGAATCCGTGGGCGACATGAGCCGTTCGGGTGGATCGGCCCCCCCTGTCACGGACACAGCTGCCGGCGCGGTTTCGTTAGCTATAATGTTCGGATGAATCGACATATCCTTAACGCCGTTCGCCTGTTGGGTATAGGGCTGATGCTCATGCTGTCGGGTTGCGGCACATTTGAGCAACCCGATGAAACCGTCGGCTGGCCGCCGGACAGACTCTACAGCGAAGCCCGCAAAGACCTCGACCGCCGCAGCTGGTCTGAGGCCATCAAGCTGCTGGAAAAACTGGAATCACGTTACCCGTTTGGCCGCTGGGCCGAGCAGGCTCAACTGCAAATCGCTTACGCGCATTATCGCAATAACGAACGCGTACTCGCCATCGCTGCACTGGACCGCTTCATCAAGCTTCACCCCAGTCATCCCGCGCTCGACTATGCGCTCTACATGAAGGGCGTCGTCAACTTCAACGAGCAGGAGGGTCTGTTCGCGGCACTTGGCCGGCAGGATCTGGCTGAGCGCGATCTCACCGCCGCCCGAGACGCCTTCGATTCGTTCCGAACGCTCATCAACCGGTTCCCGCAGAGCCAGTACGCCGCAGACGCGCAGCAGCGCATGGTGTACTTGGTTGATGCGATGGCCTCGGGCGAGCTGGCTATCGCCCGCTACTACTTCCGCCGCGGCGCTTACGTAGCCGCCGCCAATCGGGCGCAGGCGATCGTGCGCCAGTTTCCTGCTGCGCGCTCCACCGAGCAGGCCTTGATCATGCTTACTGAAGCGTACGACAAGCTGGGCATGCCCGACTTGCGTGACGACACCCGGCGCGTGCTGCAGAAAACCTTTCCCCAGACGGCATCAACCGCCCCGGCCGAACCCGCTGGCTGGTGGCGCTTCTGGCGCTAAACCCAGGGGGTCTGGGCGGACGGGCACGGCAGGCTGATGCCCGCGCCTGATCCAGGTCAGGGCGTCCTCGGGCTTGCGCGTGATCGGCATCGCAGGGAGGCTGGCTCTGAGCTTGCGCCCATACCCTCTTGACACCAGGCGCTCGTCACAGATCACGAGCAGGCCACGATCCTGCTCAGAGCGAATCAGCCGACCAGCGCCCTGTTTGAGCGCCATCGCCGCCGCGGGCAACTGAATCAGGCCGAACGGATCCCCACCTCGCCGCCGCAGGGCCTCGCCGCGTGCTCGGAGCACTGGATCATCAGGCGGAGCAAACGGCAGTTTGTCGATCACCACAAGCGACAACTGTTCACCGACCACATCCACCCCTTCCCAGAAACTCGCGGATCCGATCAGCGCAGGTGCGCTGGCCTCACGAAACCGAGACAGCAGTTCGTTTCGCGGCAGCTGCCCCTGAACCAGCCACTCAACAGGTGTGCTCGAGGACTGAGCCCGCCGTGTCAGCCGCTCGGCGAGCTGTTCAACCATTCTCAAGCTGGTGCACAGAATGAATGCGCGCCCCCGATTGGCCTCGAGCAACGGCGTGATCGAAGCGGCTACCCGGTCGGCAAATTCCGCTGCAGCCGGATCGCCGCAGGGGGGCACGTACAACAATGCCTGCTGGGGGGTATCGAAGGGGCTTGGCCAGGCCTCGCAGCGACTCTCGTTGAGTCCGAGAAGCCCGGTAAAGTGACTAAAGTCCTGGTCGACCGCCAGGGTGGCCGACACAAACACCCATCCGCGGGGTATCGCCTGGCGATGTCGATCAAATACCTCGGCAAGCGATAACGGCGTGGCGTGCAGGACCAGTGCGCTGACGCCTACGTCGGCCCACAGAACCGACCCGCCAATCTCCGGCGTACCCTCGGCCATCCCGTGTGCGCCGACGAGACCGTCACGCCATTGGCCAAGCAGACGCTCCAGGTCGAGCGCCCGCGAAGCCAGCCTCGCAACTTCCAGCCCACGTTCAGCCGCCCCCTGCAGAGGTTCACGAAACGCCTGCAAAGCTGCCACGACGTCAACCGTCGCCGCACCAAATTCATGATTGGCAATCAGCCTGTCGCGGTCCAGTCGACCACTTCCCGATACCGCCAGCCGCCACTGCCGAAGGCACTGCTCGAGGCGACGGTTGAGCGTTATCCAATCGGCTGCGTCCGCCGCTTCGGACAGGCCCTCGCGCATGGCATCGCGAGCGAACTCGACCAGCTGACGGCTACTCACCGAGCGGCCAAAGAACTGACTTGCAATATCGGGAAGCTGATGCGCCTCGTCAAAAATAATGGCCTGCGCCGTGGGCAGCAGATCGGCCACACCCTCATCGCGCAACGCCAGATCGGCGCAGAGCAGATGATGGTTGACCACCACCAGATCAGCCTCCTGCGCCGCCTGACGCGCTTTGAAGACGAAACACTCGCGCAGATCTGGACAGTCCTGCCCGAGACAGTTTTCCCGGGTGGACGTGGCGCGTGCCCAAGCCGGCGCGTCTTCCGGAATGGAGGATGCGTCACTACGGTCACCCGTCGTTGTCACCGAAGCGAACCGATCGATGCGATGAAGCACGACCACGTCTTCGCGACGGTCAAAACGCCCATCTTCAAGATTTCGCCTCAGATGGTAGCGGCAGACGTAGTTGGCGCGACCCTTGAGGAGCGCCACGCGAGTCCCCACCCGAAGCGCATCGCGAACCCGCGGGAGATCTCTTCGAAACAGCTGATCCTGAAGCGTTCGCGTACCGGTGCTCACCAGCACCATGCCACCAGACAGGAGTGCGGGCACCAGATAGCCAAAGGTCTTCCCGATCCCGGTTCCCGCTTCGGCCACCAGCGTGGAGCGCGCCTCGAGCGCAGCGCCCACCGCCTGGGCAAAGGCCACCTGGCTGGGCCGCAAACGGTAGCCTGGTTGCGACCGGGCTACCTCGCCATCCTGGTGAAAGGCCGCAACAATCCGCTCGAAGAAAGCCGCTCGAAGATCGCTCACGTCAGGCCGGAACGTCCGGCACCAGCCGCATCTGCAGCAGTGTGATGGTGTCTCGAATCTGCAGGCGACGCTTCTTCAGGCGGCGCAACTGCAGATCATCAAAATCGCCTTGCGGGCTGACCCCGTCGATCATGGCGTCCAGCCCTTCATGCTCGAGTTGAAGCTCGGCAATTCGCCGACGGATGGTCTCGGGATCTTCCTGATCATTCATTCGAGAGGCAATGAGTAACGAATGGAAAAACGGGGCAGGCAAGCCAACAACACACGCTTTTGGCATCAATCGGCAATGATACGTCGGTGCTTGCGTACGAACAATGAATCCTGGAGCGGCGACGCGTCGATCTGCCGCTTGCATTCATCAGGGTCAGGTCGGAGCCCGCATTGATGCTAACGGGAAAAACAGCCGGGTTAGCGCGCTGTCGTGTACCGGCGAGTCGCCTCGCGCTGGTTCGCTGCCAAACCGTCGCCAATCCGAGACCCAGAAAATGCTGTCGCAGATTTCACGTAGTCCGAGCGTCTCCCGGTCGCCGATCAGAATCCCCTGCACACGAAGCTGTTGATGCTTACGTGCGCCCTCAATCCGGGCCAGCACCTCAGCGGTCACACCAAACTCGCCGTCGGAGACGATCAGCAGGTCGGCCCCCGCCCACTGCGCCTCCCCGAGATCTGCTATCGCCGCATCGATCGGTTCAGCGATATCGGTGCCACCGTTAAAGCTCTCTGAAAGCAGGCTCGCCAGCGCAACCAGGCCATCCACATCCTGATCAAGCACCGTCCGCCGCACCTCGCCTGGCCCGCCGAATGCGTACACCACACAACCGCGACGCCCCTGACGCGCTACCCGCATGGCTTCGAGCACGACAGCCTTGGCAACCTGCTCGGCCGCGCCTGCCATGGACGATGAGGTGTCCAGGCACATAATGATCGGGCCCGTCTCCATCCGCGGCGCTGCAGTCGGTCGGGTCGAGTCGAGAATCGCCTCAACCGGAATTCGGATCGGCCAGCGATCGGGTTCGCGCAGCACAAGGGCCAGCAAGGCATGCTCGGAGAGCTTGGCAGCGAATATCCGCCGCAAACGCTGCGTGGTCGCTGGATCAGCCGAGCGGCGGCGCCAAATCGCCATCTCAGAGGCGAGTACGCGATCAAGCGCAGCCGAGCGATGGACGCCATCGGGTTCACCGCGCTCACCGTCCACTGGTACCGCCTCCCAGCGATCGGCGTCCAGGCGATGTTTCGCGTCGCTCGAGAAGGTCGAACGCGGCCGCATCGCCCAGGCCTCGGTGAGCCGCGAGCGCCCCAGCGCGCGGATCAGGGCGGCGAGCGCAACAGAGTCCCGAATCGTCCGGTGGGCCGCCAGCACGGACGCCCAGCCCTCGCTCCTCAGGATCCCGCGAACCTCGCTCCAGCGCGCGAGGCTGCTGAATCCCTCGAGCGACTGAAACACCGCCACGACCTGCTCGAGATCGGCACGTTCAGTCTCCCATCGGTCGGCAAAGGCCTGCGCAAGTGCCGCCAGCGCGGCCCCCTCGCCGTGCTGCGCGCTGAGCCTTGCCAGCGAATCCAGATGCCAGAGGAGGCTCCTAAGCAACTGCACGCGCCATTCATCCTGACCTGCCACCAACGCCGACAGCCCCAGCCAATCAATGGCCCGCCCGAAGGCCTGTGCCGCGGCGGGTCCTGGCCAGGATCGCGTGAGCGCTTCATCTGCAAGCGGGTTGACCCCGCTGGCGAGCCTGGGTAGTGCCACCGCGAGCCAGTGCAGTCGCTCGAACAATTGTCCGTGCGAATTGATCAGCGCTGGCAACCACAGTGCTCGATCCAGGCGCTCGAGTGACTCAAACTGATGCTCGAGTGCGTGGGTCTCGAACCGTCCCAGTGTCATGAGAGCACCTCAGGCGGATGAGCCGATATTCACCGGGTCGGGAATCAGGTCGCGGCCATCCCCGGCAATCTCTTCATTGATAGGCAGGGAGCGAAACGCCTCCCGCAGCATATTCAATTGCTCTCGGGCGGCACGCACCCGCTCAGCCGACACGCGGAAGGTTCCTGCTGCTCGCTCGGCGAATGTCGGCGGGAGCCACACCACGGCGCTCAGCCCGACGGCAAGGTCGCGGGCATGTCGATCGGCGTCCTCCAGCCAGACATCGACCCGATCGATGACTGCGCTGATCTGCGCTACCCGCGCACCGATGTGCGCAGCGCTGTAGCGTCGCGCCCTGCTGAAAGCAGAGAGCCGGGGCGCACTGTGGCCCATCGCAGATGAATCGGCCCCCGCGAGCTGTCGCGCCAGGGCAAGCTTGCCGGAGTCATCGAAGGCGAGTTCTGCGGCCGACTGCTCGAGCTCGAGCTGCTGCGCAAACGCCTGCGTTGCGCGGTTCAGCCAGACTGGGTCGAGTGTGCGATCCACCCCGAGCCAGTGAAGTATCCAGGTGTCGAACGCAGCCACCTGCGCGGACGTTGCGGGCAATACCCATCGAAGAATGGGCAGATGCTCGACGCCCGCCTGCGATCGACCATCCAGAAGCGCGGCTACGCGCAGTACCCTCACAGCCCGCACCCAGCGCCGATCGCTGACCGCGACCGACGACTCTTTAAGGTTCGCACGCAGGGCGACCAAGCCATCGATCAGCGAATCGCTCAGCAAAACTCCCTCGATCAACTGATCGATCGACGCGGTGACCTGTCGACCAAAGCGCCAGGTCGGTGGCTCGTCCGGCGCATCCGGCAAGGTGAGTAGCGCACGGAACGAAGCGTCCGCGACTGGCGACACGTCGCAGCGGAACAGGAAACGATCCTGAAACGCCCGCATGCCGTCATCCTCAGGTAACTCGTTGGTCGCCGCTACCAGGCAGGCAAGCGGGACTGCCACCCGCTTTGCCCCCTGATCAAATACCCGTTCGTTCAGTATGCCGAGGAGCGCATTCAGGATGGCTGAATTAGCCTTGAACACTTCGTCCAGAAAGGCAACATCTGCCGTCGGCAGATAGTCATCCGTCTGCCGCTCATACCGCCCTTCATCGAGCGCTGAAAGCGAAAGTGGCCCAAACAGCTCCTCGGGAACCGTAAAACGCGTGACGAGGCGCTCAAACCAGCGCCCGCCCACCAACTCATGCACCCGGCGCGCGAGTGCGCTCTTGGCTGTTCCCGGCGGACCGATGAGAAGCACATGCTCGCCCGACAGAAGCGCGAGCAGCAGCACGCGAGCATGGTCGTCGCGCTCGAGGAGACCCCCTGCGAGCCAGTCGATGACCGCGCGCAGCGTCTGTGCGTCGGGCAGACCGGCAGCAGCGGGTTCGCAGCCTGCTGTGTCGTCTGGAGGCGGCTGATGGCGGACCGGGGCGAGTCGGTTCATGAGCGCTCCGGTCAGGAAAGACTCGTCGCGACCCCGCGGCGCGGCGCCTCGAGATATTCGCGGCTTTGCATCTCGGCGATCCGGCTCACGGTTCGGAGAAACTCGCCCGCCATGACGCCCTGGGTGTAGAGCGCCTCGGGAGGACACTGCGCCGAGACGATGAGCTTGACCTTCTGATCGTAGAGGACGTCAACCAGCCAGACGAAGCGCCTGGCTTCCGAGGCCATTGCCGCTGTCATTTTTGGCACATCCGACAGGATCACCGTATGAAATCGTGTGGCAAGTTCAAGATAGTCGTTCTGCGAGCGCGGTCCACCGCACAGCGTTGCGAAGTCGAACCACACCACGCCCCCTGCGCGCCTCAGCGCAGGAATCTCGCGATTTTCGATCAGCAACACCGGCAGCTCATCTGCGGCTTCAGCGAGCGCCTCGAATGCCGACGTCAGCGCGCGCGCGGCCGTAGTATCGGGCGGAGTGAGGTAGGCTTGAATATGCGCAAGCGACATCCGCCGGTAGTCCTGACCGGCATCGAGCAGCAGGCAGTCGGCATGCTGATGAATCAGCGCAATCGCAGGCAGAATCCGGTCGCGATGCAGGCCGTCGGGATAGAGGTCATTCGGGCGATAGTTCGAGGTCATCACGAAGCAGACCCCGTGGCTCAATAGGCCTCGCATCAGTCGCTCGAGGATCATGGCGTCGGCAATGTCCGACACATGAAACTCATCGAAGCAGATCAGCCGGTGGCGCTGCGCCACGCGCCGTGCGAGTTCATCCAGCGGGTCAGCTTGCCCCTTCAGCGACTCCAACTCGCGATGCACTGCGCGCATGAACTCATGAAAATGAAGCCGGGTCTTTCGAAGTGGTCCCACTGCGCCGTAAAAGCAGTCCATCACGAAGCTCTTGCCGCGACCGACCCCGCCCCACAGCCACACCCCGCGTACCGCCCGTGGCGCCCGCCCAAAGAACCGGCCGAGCAGCCCGGGCTCGCGATCGCCCACCGCCGTCAGCTCGTCAGCCAGGCGCTGCAGCCGCTGCACTGCCCCGCGCTGCGCGGGATCGTCGCTGTAACCGCGTATGGCAAGTAAGCGCCTGTAGGCCTCAACGATAGAGGTACCCGCCACCGTCACCCCGGAGGCTGAAGTCAACCGTTCAGCGCCCGATTATCTGTGGCCGCAAGCGCCGCCTCGCGCATGACTTCCGACAAAGAGGGGTGTGGATGACAGACCCGCCCGATATCTTCGGCCGAGGCCTTGAACTCCATGGCGAGTACGGCCTCGGCGATCAGGTCAGACGCGTTTGCGGCCACGATATGAACCCCCAGCACCTCATCGGTGGTGTCACACGCAAGCACCCGCACGAACCCTGCCGACGCACCGGTTCCCAACGCCCGGCCGTTGGCTGCGAAAGGAAACTGACCGCTCTTGAACGACCGGCCCGCCGCTTTCAGCTGCTGCTCGGTTTGGCCGACCCATGCGATTTCGGGCGAGGTGTAAATCACCCAGGGAATGCAGTTGTAGTCGATGTGCGGCTTCTGGCCCGCGATCAATTCAGCGACCATCACCCCTTCATCCTCGGCCTTGTGTGCGAGCATGGGGCCGCGCACCACGTCACCGACCGCCCAGATACCTGGCACCGCAGTGCGGCAGCCCTCATCCACCGGGATAAACCCGCGGGCGTCGGTTGCCAGACCGACTGCATCGAGACCCAAACTATCGGTGTTCGGCACCCGGCCCACCGACACGATCAGACGGTCGCACTCAAGGGTCTGGGCCGCGCCGGACGAATCGGTCCAGGCGATGCTCAACCCGTTACCACCGCGCCTCACCTCACCAATGCGGGCACCCAGATGGATCGCAAGCCCCTGCTTGGTGAACTGCTTCCAGGCTTCCTTTCGAACCGCTTCGTCCGCCGCCGCCAGGAACTCGGGCAGGGCCTCGAGGATTGTGACCTCGCTGCCAAGACGACGCCAGACCGAACCGAGCTCCAGCCCGATGACGCCGGCCCCGATCACGCCCAGCCGTTTCGGAACCTCGCCCAGAGCAAGAGCGCCCTCATTATCGCAGATCAGCTGATTGTCCACCGGGATCGATGGCAGATGACGCGCTTTGGAACCCGTGGCGAGGATGACCTGCGCCGCGTTGCAGCTGACCGCCTCGCCCTCTCCGCTCACCTCGACCAGGAAATGGCCGTCCTGCCTGCCCGTCAGTCGGCCATGCCCTTTGAGCCACGTGATTTTGTTCTTTCGGAATAAAAACGCGATGCCTTGGGTCATCTTGCCAACGATACCGTCCTTGCGGCTCATCATCTTGGCGACATCCACGCTCGCGCCTTTGACCGCAATTCCGTGATCGGCCGCGTCGTGCTGCATCGATTCGAACATTTCCGAGGAGGCGAGTAGCGCTTTGGATGGAATACAGCCCACGTTGAGGCAGGTGCCACCCAGCGCAGCCTCACCGCGCGGGTTACGCCACCGCTCAACGCAGCCCACTTTCATACCCAGCTGCGCCGCGCGAATGGCTGCGATATAGCCACCGGGCCCGGCGCCGATCACAATCAGGTCAAAGGTCTGTGACATGGCTGGTTCTCCGCCAATCAGATATCAAGCAACAAGCGGGCAGGATCTTCCAGCGCATCCTTGATAGCCACCAGGAACAGTACAGCCTCGCGTCCATCAATGATCCGGTGGTCGTACGACATCGCAAGGTAATTCATCGGCCTGACGACAATCTGGCCGTTCTCAACCACTGCACGATCCTTGGTCGCATGCACACCCAAAATGGCAGATTGCGGGGGGTTGATGATGGGCGTGGAAAGCATGGAACCAAACACGCCACCGTTACTGATCGAGAATGTGCCACCGGACAGTTCCTCGATCCCGAGTTTTCCGTCCTGCGCGCGCTTGCCGAAATCGGCGATGGCTTTCTCGGTCTGCGCGAAGCTAAGCTGGTCAGCATCACGTAGTACCGGCACCACCAGCCCGCGGGGCGACCCCACTGCCACGCCGATGTCAAAGAACCCGTGGTACACAATGTCCGGGCCGTCGATCGAAGCATTGACCAAGGGATATTTCTTGAGCGCGTGAACCGCCGCTTTCACGAAGAACGACATGAAGCCCAGTCGCACGCCATGATCTTTTTCGAAACGATCCTGATACTTCTTGCGCAAATCCATGACCGGCTGCATGTTCACTTCATTGAACGTCGTGAGGATGGCATTGGTCGCCTGCGACTGGAGCAACCGCTCCGCCACCCGCTGCCGCAGCCGCGACATCGGAACACGCTGCTCGGGCCGGCCTTCGGTGAGACGCTCGATATCAACCGGGGCCTTCACCACCGGCAACGCGCCGCTCGGTGCGCCAGTGGAAATCGCAGCCGAGGCCAGTGCCCGGCTCTGCGCCGCCACGGCGCCGATGACATCGCCCTTGGTGATACGTCCGTCACGCCCGCTTCCCGCGACCTGCGAGGCGGCAAGCCCAGACTCGGCCATCATCTTCGCTGCGGCGGGCATTGCGGCCCCGGCCTTCGCCAGTGAGGCAGGCGCTGACGCGGCAGAAGCCGTAGCAGTCGGCGCGGGCGCAGCAGTCGGCGCGGGCGCAGCAGTCGGCGCTGCGCCTGCTGAGGCCTCGGTATCGATCGTGGCAATCACCTCACCCGAGACCACGGTCGCACCGTCGCCTTTCACCACCGAAACCAGTACACCCGCAAACGGCGCAGGCAGCTCGAGCACCACCTTATCGGTTTCAACGTCGATCAGGTTTTCATCGCGCGCCACGGCTTCGCCTGGCTTCTTATGCCACTGCAGCAGGGTCGCTTCAGCGACCGATTCGGATAGTTGCGGGACCTTGACTTCAATCAGAGCCATCGGAGTTCTCCGGTATCTGTTGTGTGTATTCGAACGAATGGATGTGTGCGACCACGGACCGCGCTGTCAAAGCGTAGCCCGGTCGCCAAATGATCGGAATCAGCTCGCCTTGCGACTGCGCGTGCGCGACTCACCAAATGCGGTAGCGATCAGATCCTTCAGCTGCGCGTAGTGCTTGTCGTAGTAACCAACGGCAGGTGATGCGGACGCAGGGCGTCCCGCGTAGCTGAGCGTCTGGCCTTCGCGCAGCACCTCGCCGATGTGGTGCTGCGCGTAGAACCACGCGCCCTGGTTTTGCGGCTCGTCCTGGCACCAAACCACCTGCGTGGCTGCGCTGAACTTACGCATCTCAGCCTCGAACGCCTTGTGCGGGAAAGGATACAACTGCTCGACGCGGAACAGGGCAATGTCGTCGAGCTTGCGCTCGCGACGGGCGGCGAGCAGGTCGTAGTAGACCTTGCCCGTGCAGACCACCACGCGCTTGACTTTCTTTGCCTCGATCGCGGCATCGGTCTCGCCAATCACCGTACGGAACTCGCCCTTGGCGAGATCGTCGAGACTGGACACCGCCTCCTTATTTCGCAGTAGCGACTTGGGCGTGAGCAGCACCAGAGGCTTTCTAAACATGCGCACCATCTGTCGGCGCAGCACGTGGAAGATTTGCGCAGGCGTGGTGGGCTGGCAAACCTGCAGGTTGTGCTCGGCGCAGAGCTGCAGGAAGCGCTCGATGCGTGCCGACGA
>SYIM01000025.1 GCA_005798775.1 Burkholderiales bacterium | reverse complement strand
GATGATCCAACTTGAATGACGCTGTGCCCACGCCAGCAGTGCCCGGCGGCGGCTGATCGACATGACCGAGCCCAAGGGAAATTGGTGTGAGGGCGTCACGTAGGCCAACGTGCAGCGTGCCTTGGGAAGGGCTGTGGTGACAAGGCCCTGCTCATCTACTGGGGTTGCGTATATCCTGGCACCGACCGCTTCAAATGTGCGGCGAGCCATCAGGTAGCAGGGCTCCTCCATCACCACTTGATGACCTGGGTCAACGAGCACCCTGGCGCAGAGTTCGATCGCCTGTTGCGTTCCATGCACGATCAGGATCTGCTCGGCTAAGCACTGTAGGCTGCGGGCCCTCAGCAGATAGCCTTGTAACGCCTCTCTCAGGCTGGCATCGCCTTCGCTGGGGCCGTAATACAGATGGTGTTGCCGGCGCGTCACAGCGCGGGTGTGGAGCTTGCGCCAGGCGAGTGTCGGAAAATCTTCGGTAGCAATCGCTCCGTATAAAAAATTGATGTGACGAGGGTTTATCACCGGAGGCTGTGGGAGCGAGAGCTCCGCAACCCGTTTGCCATAGGTTGAGAGAAAGGGGGGCCGCTTAGACCGTTTGCCAGCAGGAGACGGTTTTTGAATCTGAGCGGTCTTGAGCCCAGGCGAAACTCGTGCGCGTGTACCCGCAGCGGTCTCGATATACCCCTCGGCCGCAAGTTGTTCGTAGATGACGACGACAGTGCTTCGGGAAACACCAAGGTCGGCCGCAAGCAGCCGGGTTGACGGCAATTTCTCGCCTGAAATCAGGGCGCCCGTCTCGATCCAGGAGCGGATCAATTCGTACGTCCGGCGACTGGAACTATCTTGATGGCGTTGCAACTGGTCTGATCAAGTATTGATGAACTGGATCTTTATATATATCCAGTCAGATTGCAAGATAGCGCGATCCGAACCCATCTTCCGAACCCAGCCTATGTACATCCCCCCGCATTTCGCCATCAATAACCCGCATGACCTGCATGCGATCGTACGGGAGCACCCGCTCGGTGCGCTTGTCACAATGGGGCCCGACGGGCTGGATGCCAACCACATCCCGTTCGAGTTCGACGCGGCGTTCGGCGAGCACGGACTGCTGACCGCGCATGTTGCGCGTGCTAATCCGGTGTGGCAGCAGTGCAAAGACGGCGGGGCTGTACTGGTGATCTTTCGCGGAAATGAAAGTTACATATCACCCAACTGGTACCCGAGCAAGCACGAAACCCACAGACAGGTGCCCACCTGGAACTACGAGGTGGTGCACATTCATGGTCGCCTGACGGTGATGGACGAGGAGAAGTTTGTTCGTGGCGTCGTAGCCAGACTCACACGCGAGTACGAGGTGACCGAACCTCGTCCCTGGAGGATGGGCGATTCACCCCCGGATTACATCGAGCAGATGCTCAAGGCGGTGGTCGGTATTCAGGTCGAGATCAAGCGCATTGAGGGGAAAGCCAAGCTGAGCCAGAACCGTGAGGAACGCGATCGGCTGAACGCTGCCGATACCTTGCTTGCCAGGGGCGAGGAGAGCCTGGGCCGAGCAATGCGCGATGCGGTGAAGGTGGCCAAATGAGGCCACACGACCGCGGGGACGCCAGCTATCCGGTGTCAGAGATCAACCAGGTCAAACGCCTTCACGATCGCGGCTTTTACGAATACGCTACGGTCCATGCGCTGCTGGATGCAGCCATGCTGTGCCATGTTTCTTATGTGATCGATGGGCAGCCGTTCTGCACGCCGACCTTTTTCTGGCGAGAGGGAGGTCGGCTGTACTGGCATGGCAGTAGTGCTAGTCGCATGCTGCGCAATCTCGCTCATGGCGAGCCAGCATGCCTGACAGTCACACATCTGGATGCGCTGGTACTGGCGCGGTCGGGCTATAACCACTCGGCTGATTACCGCTCGGTCATGGCCTTCGGAAAAGCCCGACTCGTCGAGGGTCCGCAGGAAAAGGAACGCGCGCTGGTGATGATGGTTGACCGTCTGTATCCGAAGCGTACGGCGGGCCTCCGGCCGGCTACAGCCCAGGAAATCAAAGCCACCACAGTGATTGCCATGGATATCGAGCGTGCCTCGGCGAAGATCCGTGCACGCGGAGTGGTGGATGAAGACGAGGACTACGCGCTACCGATTTACGCCGAGCGTATCCCCGTTTCTACAGTCCTGGGTCCGCCCGAGCCGTGTCCGCGCATGGAGGCAAGCGTCGCGCGTCCGTCAACCCTTGAGGGCTATGCTGCCGGACGATCGCTTGAAGACGCTGTTTCAGAGGCCTATACGATCTCAGCCCAGGCATTTCGGTCAGGCGCTGACTGACTCCCGTACGCGCGGCTTGCCGCGCACGCTGATCCGCCACAACAGTCGGGCGATATCGTCTTGTAGCGAACTCGGCAGGCCGATCGGCGAGGCACGATGCATGGTCGACAGCGTGTCGAAGATGCACACATCACCGACCTCGTAGCGATGCGAGTAGACGAAGCGGGCTTGAACGCAGTGTTCCTTGATCCTGTAGATCAAGTCTGAACCCTCCTGGTCGCTCATGCCGCGGATCCGGAAAGCTCCATGACCCACCGCATAGATAGCCTTGCGACCGGTGACCGGATGAGGCATGACCAGTGGATGCCAGCAGGTGGGAACCGCCTCGACCTGTCGGTCACTCGCCAGCGAAGTCACCTCATACTCATCCTCGCGCAGTCGAGTCTGTCCGTAGAGGTGACCCATTGAGCAGTGGTCGACATGCGCTCGAGTCGCTTCGTCAAGTGCGTCATAGGCTGCCGCCATATCGGCAAAGTGGGTCTGTCCGCCCACCTTGGGTACGATTAGCGAATACAGCATGGTCGCGCTCGCGGGTACAGCCTCGTAGGACTGGTCGGTGTGCCATAGCGCCGCGCCATTGCGGGTCCGGTCGTCCCGATCCCGCTCCTCGGTATTGCCGATCGTCATCATCGCGGGCCAGTCCTTCATCCGCATGTGATCGAGCACGTGCGGGATCGGTTCGCCCCACTGCTCGCCGAAGCGGTAATAGCTCGCCTGGTCCAGTTGCTGTTCCTTGATCACGAGCACGCGGTAGTCGTAAAGCGCCTGCGTGAGCGTGAGCATCAGGTCGTCGGACAGGTCGCGGCTCAGGTCGACGCCGCGGACCTCGGCGCCGCAGGTTGCGGCGATTGGTGTGATGGTGGCCAAGACTCTACCCCTTATCGTTATTCGCGGTCGATCGGGGAGCTATGATCGCCGCAATCCCGGCCTTGCTTAAGACGCGATAGCGTATCAGGAAATTTTGTCGGTTCTCCTTGACGCCTGGCGGCATCGGCGTCTAGCATCCGAGCGCTTCAGCGGCTTTAGAGGCCGCCCGTCATTTATTAGGAGTAGCACCCCATGAAATCGTTTCTGCAACGTGCGGCCTTCGCACTAGCTGTTTCGGTATCAGTCGCAGCGCCGCAGGCAGCGGGCGCCCAGCCGAGCGGCACGCTGACCGTCGCACTGCCCGCCGAGCCTGCAACGCTTGATCCGCACAAAGGCAACACGCGTTACAACTACCTGTTCAACTCGAATATGTTCGAGGGGCTCATGGTCCGTAACGACAAGGCAGATCTGGTGCCGGGTATCGCCGAGTCTCATACGGTCTCTCCGGACGGACTGACCTATACCTTCACACTTCGGAAGGGGGTCAGGTTTCACGACGGCTCGCCCCTCACGGCGGAGGATGTCAAGTTCTCGATCGAGCGCGCAACCAACCCCGCGACCAAGAATCCCCTGCTCTCTTTTATCCGGACAATCGACAAGGTCGAGATTCTGGATGAGAACCGCGTCGCCCTGACTCTGAAGGAAAAGGATGCGATCTTCCTGAAGAAGCTCACCTTCGCTGGCTGGATCGTCCCGCGCGCCTACCTGCAGCAGGTGGGTGAGGAGGGTTTTGCACGGCGACCGATCGGAACCGGTCCGTTCCGCTTCGTCTCCCGCTCGATCAACGAGCGGATAGAGATGCAGGCCAACGAACAGCACTGGGGCTGGGTGCCCAAGGTGCGTACGCTGGTGCTGCGCACGGTACCCGAGGACGCCGTACGCCTGGGCATGCTGCAAACCGGCGAGGCTGATATCGTCGCCGAAATGCCGCCGCCACTGCTTGATCGCATCAGTGCAATTCGGGGCGTAAAAACGCTGTCCCACCCCAGTGGCGAGATCTACTGGTTGGTGCTCAATATCAAGGATGGCGCCAAAGAGAGCCCGCTCCTCAAACGTGAGGTCCGCATCGCCCTGAACCATGCGATCGATCGCCAGGCCATCATCAAGAATATTCTGCGCGACCAGGCCGAGCAGATCCCGGGTGCTCTTGCGCCTTCGGTGTCGGTCGTCGATCCTAACTTCAAGCCCTATGCCTACGATCCGGCGCGTGCCCGTAAGATCCTTGGCGATGCTGGGTATCCGAACGGCTTCAAGATCGACATGTACGGTTCGGTGGGGCGCTATACGCTGGATCGCGACATCAACCTCGCACTGGCCAACCAGTTGAAAGCAGTTGGTGTCGAGGTCAATTTAAATCTCTGGGACTCGGCCAAGTGGGTTAGCGACCTGCCGAAGAAGTACTACCCGATGAGTTACCAAGCCTTTGGCAACACGATCTTCGATCCTGAGGGTCTGATGATCTTCGGCGTGCACAGCAAGGCCTTCTGGTCCTTCTATCGCAACGAGAACGTTGACAAGCTGATTGACGAGTCCCTGTCGATCACCGACCAGAAGGCACGTGACGCACACTTCCTGAAGATCGACCGTGCGATGCACGACGATGCCTCGCATATCTTCCTTTGGGAGAACAAGATCCTTTTCGGTATCCGTGACCGTGTGACCTGGCTGCCGCGCCCCGGCGACAACGTCTACAAGTTCTGGACCGCCAGCGTCGGCAAGTGACATGCCCGGGACGGGCTACCTGGTTGAGCGACTCCTCCAGGCTCTCGTCTGCATTCTCGGTATTTCGGTGATCATCTTCGCGATCACCTACCTGATCGGAGACCCTGTTCATCTGCTGCTGCCGCCCGAGGCCTCGGGGACTGATCGGGAGGCTTTCCGGGCGGCGATGAGTCTCGATCGTCCGGCGCTCGAGCGCTACGGGCTGTTCCTCGCCAATGCGCTGCAGGGCGATCTGGGGCAGTCCTACCGGTACCACATGCCGGTGCTCGAGGTCGTGCTCGAACGCTTCCCCGCAACGCTCGAACTTGCCCTGGCGGCGATCGCATTCGCGATCGTCCTGGGCATAGGATCCGGCATGCTATCGGCGGTGCGGCCTGGCAGCGTCTGGGATCGGATGGTCGAGTTCATCGCCTTATCCGGCATGGCGGCGCCGACCTTCTGGGTTGGCATCATGCTGATCTGGCTCTTTGCGGTCGAGTGGCAAATGTTTCCAACCTCGGGTCGCTCGGGCGCGCTGTCGCTGGTGCTGCCTGCGATCACGCTAGGGCTCTATTCAGCCGCGGTGATCTCGCGGATGACCCGCTCCACCCTTCTCGAAGCGCTGGGAGAGGACTTTGTCCGCACGGCAGTGCTGAAGGGTGCACCGCAACGGGTGATCCTGTTCGTGCATTGCCTGAAATACGTATTGCCGGCGCTAGTGACCATCGTCTCCCTGCAGTTTGTTCTGCTGCTCGCCGGCGCGGTGATCACCGAAACAGTGTTTTCCTGGCCTGGGGTGGGGCGACTTCTCGTTCAGTCGGCCAGCGGCGGCGACTACCCGGTCGTGCAGGGCATCACGTTGCTGCTGTCGGTGGCATTCGTGCTGATTCAGTTGCTGGCTGACCTGCTGCAGTTCGCGCTTGATCCGCGGCTGCGTTCGGCGACCTGAGGCCCGATACGTGCGTACCCGTTTCGACTTGCAGTTTGCGTTTGCCCTGGTGGTGATCGCTCTTTTTCTGGTGGCCGGGGTGTTCGGCGGCTGGGTTGCGCCTTACGACCCCGCGCAGCAGGACCTTACCCAGACGCTCAAGCCGCCTGCCTGGCACCCCGGCGGCAGCCTGGCTAACCTGCTGGGCACCTCGCCGCTGGGTCAGGATGTTTTGAGTGGGCTGCTCGCCGGCGCCCGGGTGTCGCTGCTCGTCGCCTTGTGCGCGGTGGGCCTGTCGGGCGTCTTCGGTGTCGTTGTTGGTCTGATCGCGGGCTATGTCGGGGGCTGGCTCGATGCCCTGCTTATGCGGCTCGCAGATATCCAGATCTCGATTCCCTTCATCCTGCTCGCAATCGCACTGATCGGCGCGCTCGGGCCCAGTCTCGCCAATGTGATCCTGGTGATCGCGGTCACCAACTGGGTGGCCTACGCGAAGCTGGTCCGAACCGAGACCGCGCGGCTGCGGCAGCGCGATTTCGTTCTGTTTGCGCGGGTCTGCGGCACGCCGTGGCCGGTGATCTTCGCGCGCCACCTCCTACCCAATGTGATGAACTCGGTGGTCGTACTGGTCACGCTCGACATCGGGAAGGTGATCATCTTCGAATCGGGGCTCAGCTTCCTGGGATTGGGGGTGCAGCCGCCTACCCCATCCTGGGGCGGCATGCTGGCTGATGGCCGCAAGTACATCAACATTGCCTACTGGACCTCGCTCTTTCCAGGTATCGCGATCTTTCTGGTCGTGCTGTGCGTGAACTTTGCTGGCAACTGGCTGCGGGTGCGTACCGATCCCAAGGCAGCGCCATGATGGGAGCGCCTGAGCAGCCCTTTGCGGGCAACCAGCCCCCCCTCCTCGAGGTTGTTGGACTGCATACCCATTTCAGGACGCCGCGCGGCGTGCTGCGTGCCGTCGATGGTGTGAACCTGCGCGTGGCCCGCGGCGAGATCCTGG
>SYIM01000252.1 GCA_005798775.1 Burkholderiales bacterium | reverse complement strand
TGCGGTTTTGCGGCCGGAACCACGCGCTCTGCAGGAAACTGGGCTCCATGCCGAAGGCCGCGCCTTTGAAAGCGAGATAACGACTCTCGAAGTCGGCCGGCGTGAGATAACGCTCGGTGCAGATCTCCTCGGACAAACCCGGCAGCACCGTTTCGCCCAGCATCTGCGAGATACGGTGCCGATAGGGTTCGGCGCGGCTTGCCCAGTCAATGCCGGCATCGAGATGCGGTACCGGCGAGAGCACATAAAACGTGTCGCACCCCTCGGGCGCAAGCGAGGGGTCGGTTGCGGTGGGTCGGTGCAGGTAGAGACTGAAGTCATCGGCCAGCACCTTGCGATCGAAGATGTCGCCCAGCAGCTCGCGGTAGCGGGGGCCAAGCAGAATCATATGATGTGGAATATCGGGGTAGCGCCGTCGCGTGCCGAAGTACCAGACGAAGAGCCCCATCGAGTAGTCTGCGCGTTCCAATTTGCGATCGGTCCATACCCGGCGTGGCTCGGCCTTGAGCAGGTGCTTGTAGGTCCAGGCGCTATCCGCATTCGACACCACGATGTCGGCATCGACTCGCTCACCACTTGCCAGGATAGCCCCGCGCGCACGCTGATCCACCACCCGGATACGCGCGACATCAGCGCCCAACCGGATCTCGCCACCCAGTTCGCCGATCAGCCTCGCCATCGCCCGTACGATCGCGCCCGTTCCGCCCATCGCCGAATGCACGCCGTGAATGCGCTCGAGCGAGGGAATGAGGCTGTAGACGCTGGTGACCGACATAGGGTTGCCGCCGATCAGTAGCGGGTGAAAGCTGAAGACCTGGCGGAGTTTCTCGCTCTTGAAGTGGCGCGAAGCCATCTGATAGATGCTGCGCCAGGCGCGCATCCGTACCATGGCGGGCAGGGCCGCAAACAGGTCGCCAAGCGACTCGAAGGCCACCGTGCCCAGCTCCTCGTAGCCCAGCCTGAAGCAGCGATCGGCTTCGGCCATGAAAGCGTGCAGGCCGCCTACATCCTGCGGGCTCACGCGCCGCACCTCCTCGATCATGGCCTGCGGCTCGCGCTGGTAGTCGAAGTGGGTGCCGTCACCGAAACGAATCCGGTAGCAAGGATTCATCGGTCGCAGGTCGACGTCATCAGCGAAGCGTCGGCCCGCCAACGCCCACAACTCCTCCAGCAGAAATGGCGCGGTCACGATGGTGGGACCGGCATCAAAGGTGAAGCCGTCCTGCGTGAAGACGCTCGCACGCCCCCCCGGCTGATCGAGTCGTTCCAGCACCGTCACCCGATAGCCCTTGCAGAGCATGCGGATGGCGCAGGCGAGGCCGCCAAAGCCGCTGCCGATGATGACCACCCGCGGCGTACCGGACGAGGCGGCACGACCCGGCATGACCCGCGCGGGGGCGGCGCGTACCTCGCCCGCCCCGGCCTCTGGCAGGGGCGGTGCGATCGGGGCACCTCGTGAACCGGCGAGCGGCAGGGCGTCGGACGTTGATTGAAGCATAGGCAGTTGTCGCCTCCTCGCGACGGATTCGGGGGGCCATACCGAAACAAACTTGTCCGGGACGCCACCAAGATGTGTAAATTGCAATTGACGTTCAGTTTTGTCAAGCAGAGAATTCATTGATGGCTGTCCGCACCATCCCTACCCTCTCCGCGTTTACCGAGTTGCTCAAGCCCATCACCTGGTTTCCGCCCATGTGGGCGTTTGCCTGCGGTGTGGTGGCCTCGGGGGCGCAGCTCGCCACGCACTGGCCGCTCGCCCTCCTGGGCGTGCTGCTGGCGGGTCCCATGGTGTGTGCAACCAGCCAGGCGGTGAACGACTGGTTTGATCGCCACGTCGATGCCATCAACGAACCTCATCGCCCCATTCCGTCCGGCCGCATGCCCGGCCGCTGGGGGCTGTATGTCGCCATCGCCTGGACGGTGCTGTCCCTGCTGGTGGCAACCGGGCTGGGCATCTGGGGCTTTGCCGCCGCCGCGCTCGGGCTGGTGTTGGCCTGGGCCTACAGCATGCCGCCCGTTCGGCTCAAGCAGAACGGCTGGTGGGGGAACCTCGCCTGCGGTCTGTCGTACGAAGGG
This sequence comes from Burkholderiales bacterium, assembly GCA_005798775.1. GTDB lineage: Bacteria > Pseudomonadota > Gammaproteobacteria > Burkholderiales > Burkholderiaceae_E > SYIM01. The sequence continues at coordinate 25,193 of SYIM01000252.1, read as the reverse complement.
CTCGCCTGGATCACCGGCGCAGCGGTCATGGCGGGCGGTGCGGTACCCGAGGCGCGCTCGCTGCTGCTTGCTTTTCTCTACAGCATTGGCGCCCACGGAATCATGACCCTCAACGATTTCAAAGCCATCGAGGGCGATTCGCGTATGGGCATCCGGTCACTGCCGGTTCAACTCGGCCCCGACCGGGCTGCACGGGTGGCTTGCTGGGTGATGGCGGTGCCGCAGATCATCGTTGTGATTCTGCTCGTGCAGTGGGGGGCGCCCGTGTCGGCGGTATCGGTCGCTGCGCTGATTGCGGCCCAGGCCGTGCTGATGCGTCGCCTCATCGCGGCCCCCATTCAGCAGGCGCTCTTCTACAGTGGATTCGGCGTACCGCTCTATGTATCGGGAATGATGGTGAGCGCGTTCGCGCTTCGGGGTCTGGGCTGAGCCGCACGGCACGTATCCGTGAGGCCAATGCGATCAGGGGGAAACAATGAATCAATCGCTCGAACCGGAATACGAATCCAGCTTGCCAGCCGGCTCACAGTTCGGCTGGCCGTCGATCGCACGCCTGGGGCTTATCCAGGCCTGCCTGGGTGGCATCGTGGTGCTCGCCACGTCAACCCTCAACCGCATCATGGTGGTTGAGCTTGCGCTGCCTGCCGTGCTGCCTGGGCTCCTGGTGGCCATGCACTATGCAGTGCAGATCCTGCGGCCGCGAATGGGCTTTGGGTCCGACCGCTCCGGGCGCTGCACGCCCTGGATCCTGGGCGGCATGGCGGTCCTCGCCTGCGGGGGGCTCCTGGGAGCAGTCGCCGTGGTCACCATGAGCGGGTCACTCGGCACCGGCATTGCACTCTCGGTGCTGGCGTTTCTGATGATCGGTGTCGGGGTGAGTGCAAGTGGCACCTCGGTTCTGGTCCTGCTTGCCAAGCGGGTCGCCCCGCGCCGCCGCGCGGGTGCCGCCACCCTGGTGTGGCTCATGATGATCGCCGGCTTTGCGGTCACCGCAGGTATCGCCGGCCATCTGCTCGACCCTTACTCGGAAGCCCGTCTGCTCACTGTCGCCGCTGGGGTGGCCACGATCGCGCTGGTGGTCACCATGCTCATGCTGTTCCGGCTCGAGCACGCGGTCGACGCTCCAGCCGCGCAGGCGGCAGCCCCCGCCTCCGAGAGCTTTCGCGCCACGCTCACCAAGGTCTGGCGTGAACCCGCAGCCCGTCATTTCACGGTTTTCGTGTTCATTTCGATGCTCGCCTTCAGCGCGCAGGACCTCATCCTCGAGCCCTTTGCAGGCACGGTGTTTGGTTTCAGTCCAGGCGAAACCACCAAGCTCTCAGGTCTGCAGCATTCGGGCATCCTGTGCGGCATGTTGCTGGTGGCGCTTGCCGGCAGTGGCCGCATTTTTAGCCGCCGCCTGGGGTCGCTGCGTTTCTGGACGGTGAGCGGCTGTATTGCATCGGGCTTTGCGCTCGCAGGCCTGGTGGCAGCCGGTGTGGCAGGACCGGGGTGGCCGCTTCGCGCCAATGTGTTCCTGCTTGGCGCGGCCAACGGCGCCTTTTCGATCGCGGCAATCGCTTCCATGATGCGGCTCGCGGGCGAAGGCGAGGGCCGTCGCGAAGGCACGCGTATGGGGCTCTGGGGCGCAGCACAGGCCCTGGCCTTTGGCAGCGGCGGGCTCCTCGGAACCGCCCTCTCCGACCTTGCCCGCATTGTGATCCAGGACACCGCTCTCGCCTACGCGGTGGTGTTCGGCCTGGAAGCGCTCCTCTTCATTCTGGCCGCGCGCCTGGCCAGCCAGATCCGAGAACCCGCCGCCGCCGGCGAAACCCAACAGACCCCACCCCAACCCCTCGCTCCGGGAAGCGCTCATGCCTGAAGATAACCTCTATGACGTCGTCGTGGTCGGCGGAGGCCCAGCCGGCGCCACCGCCGCTGATGATCTTTCTCGTGCCGGACAGCGCGTGTTGCTGGTCGACCGCGCCGGTCGGATCAAGCCCTGTGGCGGCGCGATCCCGCCGCGCGCCATCCTTGACTTCGAGATTCCGGAGAGCCTGCTGGTCGCGCGCGCACGCTGCGCACGCATGATTTCGCCTTCCGATCAGCGGGTCGATATACCGATCGAGAACGGCTTTGTCGGGCTGGTTGATCGCGACGAATTTGATGAGTGGCTGCGGCAGCGTGCCGCACAGCATGGCGCCACCCGGCTGATCGGCACCTTCGAGCAACTCGAGGGACCTGATGCTGATGGCATTACCACCGTGCTCATCCAGAGCCGCGCGAGCGCAGGCGATCGCGCCGAGTTCTCGGTCAGCATCCGTACCCGGCTCGTGATCGGTGCCGATGGCGCCAAATCGCGCGTTGCCGCGCAGGCCATCGCCGACTCCGACAAGGGAAAGTTCGTCTTCGCGTACCACGAAATCGTGCGCGCGCCAGCCGCTGAAGATCGCGCCGGCGTTGACTACGATCCCTCGCGGTGCGACGTCTATTACCGCGGCACGCTATCGCCCGACTTCTACGGCTGGGTGTTTCCCCACGGCAAGTGTTTCTCGGTAGGCACGGGCAGTATGGACAAAGGCTTTTCGCTTCGAAGCGCAGTCGCCGACCTGCGCCGAACCGCAGGGTTGGATCGCTTCGAGACACTTCGCCGTGAAGGCGCACCAATTCCGCTCAAGCCGCTTCCGCGCTGGGATAACGGACGCAACGTTGTGCTGGCGGGCGACGCTTCAGGCGTAGTCGCCCCCGCATCGGGCGAGGGCATTTACTACGCCATGCTGGGCGGCCGCCTTGCAGCCGACGCCGCGCTGGCCGCACTCCAGAGCGGGCGTGGCGCCGAACTCGCATCCGCCCGCAAACGCTTCATGAAGGAGCATGGCCGGGTGTTCTTTGTGCTGGGTCTACTGCAACGGTTCTGGTACGGCAACGACAAGCGACGCGAACAGTTCGTCAAAATTTGCCGCGATCGCGACGTGCAGCAAATTACTTTCGATTCCTACATGAACAAGCGCCTGGTCCGCCGGCGCCCGCTTGCCCACTTGCGTATTTTCCTGAAGGATCTTGCGCATTTGTTCGGCATCGCCAAGGCATGACCCCCTCGCGGCAACTTCCCTCCCACTCCGTCCAGCAGTCAACTTCGCCCGTCGCGGCATCGACTCTCGCAGGCACTGCCGCTGGCCCGCCTGCGCGCGGTCTCGGCATCGACTCGCTTGTCGCCGCGGTCGCGGTCATCATCGTCGCCGGCACGGGCGGCGCACTGACCCGGCTGGATGATTGGTACTACGCGCTCAAGCAGCCCGCGTTCAAGCCGCCCGACTGGGCTTTCGGACCCGCCTGGACAGTGCTCTTTTTTATGATCGCCTGGGCGGCTGTGGTCGGCTGGCGTGCCGGCTCCCGCCGCGATCCATCGCCCCGCTTGCGTATGCTCACGCTGTTGGCGATCAATGCGCTCGCCAATGTGGGCTGGAGCCTGCTCTATTTTTTTCTGCGCCGCCCCGACTGGGCACTCGCGGAGGTCGTCATCCTTTGGGGCTCGATCGTAACGCTCATCCTCCACTTCCGACCCTACGCACCCCGCGCGGCGGTCCTGCTGGTGCCCTACCTGCTCTGGGTGAGTTTTGCAGCAGTGCTGAATTTTGAGGCGGTGCGGCTCAACCGCTAACCGCGTGTCGCCTGTTGCACGGCTACGGACACTGGCTGCCGCCGCTCATTACAATCGCCAGTTCTGCAGCCCACGATCCAGGTGACAACAATGGCCGTAATCAACCCGAGCGCCGATGCCGACCGCGCCTTCCAGGTGATGGAGCGGGGTGGAATCGCGATTCTTCCAAATGATGTCGGCTACTCCCTCATTGCGGCCCACGGCCCGGCGCTGCGCCGTATCTTCGACACCAAACGGCGAGCGCCCGCCAAGCTGAACGCGATGCTGGGTAACGATGACCTGCACCGCGAACTTCATCGGGTGAGTGACCGCGGACGTGCGATCGTGCAAGCCATCACCCAAGACTATGATCTGCCGCTTGGGCTGATCGCACCCTGCGATGCCGACCATCCGCTCCTGCGAAAACTCGACCCTGATACCTATGAGCGCAGCACCAAGGACAATACCCTGCTGATGCTGCTCAATTCCGGCCCGTTTCATGCCGCCATCACCCAGGTGAGCCTTCGCGAGCAGACACTCCTGTTTGGATCGTCTGCCAATCTTTCACTGCACGGCACCAAATTCAGGGTGGAAGACATCGAACCGGAAATCCTCGCCATCGCGGATGTGACGATCAACTATGGTCTGATGAAGTACCACCCCTGGCAGGCCTCATCCACCCTGCTCGATTGCGAAACGCTCCAGGTCGTACGATTTGGAAGCTGCTACGAAAATATCCAGGACATTCTGAAGCGGCACTTCAACGTCACACTGCCAGAGCGGCCCGCCGCCTGAACCCCCTTTCCGGAAAGAGCCCCCACCATGAGCGAGCAAACCACCCCTGATCCGATCGCCGATGGCCGACAGGTGCATGACACCGTTGTTGCGGGCGGCGTCGCCATCTTCAAGGCCGATGTGGGCTACGCAATCGTGGGCCATACCGAGCCCGCCATCCGTCGGATCTACGAGGCTAAGCAGCGCAGTTTCTCGAAGCCCTGTGGCATGTTTGGCTCCTATGACATGTTCCTGGAGGTGATCGAGATCGATGCTCGGGCGCGAGATTTCGTGCGCGCCGTGATCTTCGACCATCACCTGCCCATTTCAATCGTGGCCCCATTTCGGGCGGATCATCCGTTGTTCCGGAGCATCGCCCCGTTTGTGATCGCCAACGCGTCGAAAGCGGGCACGATGGATATCCTGATGAACGCCAGTCCCACGCACGATGAAATCGCACGCCGAGCGCTTGAAACGCTCAAACCCGTCTTCGGCTCTTCCGCCAACCGGTCGCTTACCGGCAGCAAATTTCACTTCCGTGATATCGAATCGGAGGTTGTCGCTGCCACCACGCTCGCGCTGGACCGCGGCGCCTCGAAGTACAGCAATGCTCGCGGGCTCGGGTCGTCCATCATCGATCTGCGCAGCTTCAGGCCAGTCCGAATCGGCATCGTGTTCGATGAATTGCGCGCGGTGGCGAAAAAGCATTTCCAGATCGACATTCCTGCCCAGGTCGACCCGGTCTGACGCGTAGCCTGGCTACCTCACAAACACCGGCGCATCAGGACCGGGATAGGGCGAGCGTGCGTACGTGGGGGGCAGGCGAAGCGCGGGCGAATAAGGGGTGACTGTCAGTCCGTCCCGCAGCCGTCTGGGCAGGTCAGGGTTGGCAAGAAAAAGCTTGCCAAAGGACACCATTTCACAACTGCCCTCGCGAAGCATCTGCTCGGCACGTTCAGGCGTGTACGCACCGTTGGCGATAAGACAACCCGACCAGTGTCGCCGCAAAAACTCCGTGGACGTTCCGCCCAGGTAGTCATAGGCGCAGTCCTCGACAATACCGGTATGGACGTAGGCAAGCGGTACGGCGGCCAAGGCCGAGAGCAGCGCCGCATAGGCTTCGTTATCACCCGGGGTCCAGGTCATTTCACCGAAGTAAGCGGCTGGCGATAACCGTAGGCCCACCCGGCCCTCACCGAACACGTCAATGCAGGCGCGCACCACCTCGATCCCAAACCTTGCTCGACGCTCGGGGCCGCCTCCCCAGTCATCGGTGCGGCGGTTGGTGTGGCTGCGCAGGAACTGTTCGATCAGGTAACCGTTAGCGCCGTGGACCTCAACGCCATCGAATCCAGCCCGTCTGGCCCGCAGGGCGCTTTCACGGTGCTGCGCGATCACGCCCTCCACCTCTGTGCTTGAGAGCATGCGCGGGCGTTCGTTGTACAGGCTGGCAACACCCGCCTGCCGGCGGGGTACGCGGTCCAGCACCTCGGAGGCGCCCACGGGTTGCTGCCCCGAAAAATAGGAGTGCGCCACCCTTCCGGTATGCCAGAGCTGAACAAAGATCCGACCACCACGCTCATGGACCGCACTCGCAACCCTTGACCACGCTGCTTCATGAGACTGGAGGAACAGACCGGGCGTATCGAGATAGCCCTGGACTTCCGGGGCGATCATGGTGGCCTCGGTGATCAGCAGCCCCGCTTCGGCGCGACTGGCGTAATGCTCGATCGCATCGGGAGGGGGCGACAGATCGGAGGTACACCGATTGCGCGTGCACGGCGCCATCACGATTCGGTTCGGTAACCGAAGTCCGCCGCCCAGCTCAATCGCAGACCAGAGACGCGCCGAGGGCATCAGGGCTCCAGCGGCGCATACCAGCGTACCGCCGGCATCATGACCCCGCCTCGCTCACCCGGCCTCACAGAGCCATAGCGCTCAGCGTAGACCGGCGGCAGCGGTCTCGCACTCGGCGACGATAACCAGAGACGCAGCAGATGCCGTCGGCGATCGGGTTCCGGCCAGTCTTCGAAACCCATCCGGTCATGCAGCATGGTGTGGTTATGCACAAACTGCATATCGCCGGGCTCGAAGTCCATCATGAAATGCAGCGCTGGACTCTCGGCCAGCGAGTCGAAATAATTGAGCGCTTCGACATGCAGAGGCGAAAGACGAAAAGCCTCGGCAAAGCGCTGCGCAGAGTCAATGTATTGCCTGTGATAGATCGTTGACATCAACCCCCGGTACCAGTTAAACACCGGAATCGAAAAGAAGGCCTGCCCGCCAGGCGACACTTCGCCGCGCCTGTCGGTGGCGAGCGGGTCAAAGAGCGCGGCGGCGAGTGCCGGCTCGCGCGCGCGCATCGCGTTATAGATTGTGTTGGACGAGACCAGCGCCGACTCGCCACCCCACCTCGACTTGCGCAGACACAGAAGACCCACGATATCGCAGGAATCCGTGTGAAAGGTCTGCCGAGCATGCGTCTGATAAATACGCACACGCGGATCCTTCGCATCGAAGCCCATGTCGATCACATGCCCCAGCATATGACCCTGGGCATTCTGCGGCCGGGCTAGCCCGAGGTGGGCGCCCACGCCATAGAACGCCGCCGCACTCACCGCCCGCGGCCATTCATCCACCGGAAGCCCGCGCAAAAGAGCGAACCCCGCACCATTTACCAGTCGCTCGTGCCAGGCGGCGAGTCGCGCGGACAGCCGGGGTAGCGGAAACCCCGCTACTCTGATCCCGCTGATATCGGCGCCTGTGTCAAGAAAGCGCTCCGCCGCCTGTTGCAGTTCGACAAGATCGGCCTCGTCCAATGCGAAGCACCAGGTGTGCGAGCTTTCGGCAACCTGCGGTCCGTACCAGACCGACGCGCTCTCGATCGGCCCGGGCAGTGAATGCGCATCCATCACGAACGCTCCTTGGCAGACCTCAGTCGCGCGCGCCGCACCAGGACTACCCCTCGATTGTCACGCACCGGGTCAGGCACCAAAGCTGAGATCACCAATCGGCGGGTTGCATCGGGAGGGCGTGAGCAGCCGGACCTCCTGGTCGCGCAGGAACGGCCGCACCTTCGTGAGATAAGCCTTGAAGGCCGGATCCTGATAAAGCTGATCGCGCCTGCGCTGCCGATCATTCAGATCCTGGTAGGCGAACATCATGATGATCTGGTTGATATTTCCAACCTCGGTGCGATAAAGGCCCAGGAAGTTGCCGCAGATACGGACCTGCGGCTCGAGCCCCTCGGTTTCAAACAGCTCCATGAATGCCGAGACAGTTCCGGAGTGAAGCGTGTAGGCGCGATAGTCGATGATCATGGGCGTTGAGCCTCGAGAGAAAAGGGTTGAACCAGGCGTGCCGCCGCTCGGGCTACGACCGCTTCACGCGCCGCCTGCATCGCTACCGATGCCTGTTGCACCTCATTGACCCGGGCTGGCGGCGCGCGCAATGGACTGCCCGAATCAAAAGGTGGCGCGGGCGCATATTCAAGGCCGAGCTGGACGCGCTCAGCAACCGCCTGCCCCCAAAGCCGCGCGACCACATGGAGTCCGAAATCGATACCCGCGGTGACGCCCCCCCCAGTGATCAGGGGTCCGTCCTCGACGACGCGGTCAGGGACTGGCGTCGCTCCAAAAGCTGCAACGAGCGGCAGCGACAACCAGTGGCACGTGGCACGACGGCCGCGCAATAGCCCGGCTGCGCCGAGCACCAGTGACCCGGTGCATACGGCACTCACCACCCTGGCGCCGGCCGCCTGACGCCTTAGAAAGGCAAGCGTTGATTCGTCTTCCATGAGCGCTGCAACACCGGGCCCACCCGGTACGCACACTACATCGAGCGGCGGGCAGTCGGCGTAAGTCGAGGTGGGCTCGATCTGCAATCCCTTGGCCGCCCTGACCGGCCCGGCGCAGGGTGCAACGAGATGCACCTGGGCCCACGGGACACTTGAAAACACCTCCCACGGACCGACGAGGTCGAGCAGCAGCATGTCGTTAAAGGCCAGCAGACCAATCTGCAGGCGCTCCGGGGTGACAGGGGAAGGTTCAGCAACAGGGCTAGCGCTCATACGTACTCTCCTTGCGGCAAGAGAATGGAGGAGAGCGCAGCGGCCACTTGCAGCAGTCGGTCATCCTCGTAGCGTCGCTCGATCAGCTGAATTCCGATAGGCAGTCCGTTGGCGCCAGTCATGCCGGGCAGACTGATGCAGGGCACACCCAGCGCGGTAAACATACGATTGAAGGTGGCCTCCCCCTGGGAAGCCAGACCCGGTGTCGCTTCACCGGGGGCGCTCAGTGTCATCACCGCATCGAACCCGGACATCATCGACTCGAACTCCACACGACGGGCAGCGACCGTATCCAGGGCGGCTCGCATCTGCGCGGCATGGTAGCCATTACGGTTTTCAACCTTCTTCGCAAAATCGCTGTGCAGCCGATCCCGGTGGGCAAGGTATTCAGGAAGAAAGGCCGCACGCCCCGCTTCGTGCATGAGGGCATCCTGTTCAGCGGTGAGCGTATCGAACGACGCAGGCATCACGAACGGCCGCACACGAACACCGGCTTTGGAAAATCGATCAGCCGCTGCATGCAGCGCCGCTTTGGCGTCCTCCTTAGCTGCCGACCACATTGGTGTCTCGCACAAGCCGATGGTGAGCGCATCGGGCGCGGGCGGCGAGAGCTGCGCCGAATCGAGAATCCGGTAGGCCTGGGCGAGCAGCCAAAGATCGGGAACCGAGCGCCCATAGAGGCCTACCGTATCCAGATGCAGCGAATAGTGCTTGATCCCTTCAAAACTGATTCGGCTGATGGTGGGCTTCATGCCGTGGATACCACAGAACGAGGCAGGCCGAATCGTTGAGCCGCCCGTCTGGGTGCCCAGCGATAGCGGCGCCATACCGTCAGCGACTGCGGCGGCTGACCCCGAGGAGGACCCGCCTGGCGTTCGTGACAGATCATGCGGATTTCGCGTGAGCGGGCGTCGGCCACCCGAGGCAAACTCAAGCGTGTCGGTCTTGCCCAGCATGACCGCCCCGCTTGCCCTCAGGACGGCCACGCAGTTGGCATCCTCACCCGGTCGATGGCCTTCGTAAATCGGAGAGTTGTGCTGCGTGGGTGCATCGCGCGTGTTGATGACATCCTTCACCGCAAACGGTATGCCGTGCAGCGGGCCTCGCCGTGGCTCGCGGTCGCGCTCCCTTGCACTGGCGAGGACGGCAGCCGGATCGATGGCGGTGAAGGCTCGCACCTGCGCATCGCGCGCAGCCACGCGCTCAACGAACGCCCGTGCGTAGTCCTCACAAGTGAGAAGCCCCTTCGCCATGTTTGCCGAGGCCTGCGCGGCCGTCATGCGCCACAGATCCATGCTCACTCCTGCGCCTGATAGGCATCGAGCATCGCGCAATACGTGGTGGGCCAGACCCCGGAATACGAAAGGATGATCTCCAGTGCATGCCGGAACGCTGCAATACGATTGGGTTGCCCGGTAAGCCAGCTGTTCGCAGAGATCGCGAAAACCCGTCCGCCATACTGCTCGGCTTCCTGCCACAGCGTGGCAAAGCCATCGACCAGCTGCTCGACATAAGCCTCGTTCGAGAGGTTGAAGTCAAGGACCGACTGGCGGTCGTTCACATCGAGCGCAAACGGCATTCCATAGACCGCGCCGGTGCTTGCATTCATACGGACGGGTAAGTCGTCAATATTCCAGTCAAGCGTGTAGCGAATCCGATGTTCACTCAACAGATCAGGGGTGGCGTGCGATTCGGACTGCATGGGCGAAAGCCAGCCTGTGACAGGCTGGCCTGATGCGCCACGCAGAAGCGCAAGCGCGGCGGCGATCGCGGCGCGCTCATCCTCGACAGCTGACTTACCATGAAACACCTGACTCATATCCAGGCCATGCGCCACCACTTCCCAGTTTCGACGAATGACTTCCCGCAACAGAAACGGTGTGCGCTCGGCGACCCGGGCATTGATCGCGACCGATGCGGGCACACCCAGCTGCTCGAGCACTTTGAAAATGCGGTAGATGCCAACCCGGGTGCCATAGTCGCGGGTGGTGTAGTTCCAGTAGTCAGGGTAGGGACGCTCCATGCCACCCACCGCTTTGACCACCATCTGTGCTGGATTCATGTTCAGCGGAAAAAACTCCACCACCGGCACCACCACCAGCGCGATGCGCGCATCGCCTGGCCAAACAACTTTCTTGTGCCGGAACAGATTGCGATAGTCGTAGCGGTCATGGTCCATGCCGGGCGCACGACGCGGATATTCGAGATACGAGCGGGGCAGCGTCATGAAAGGTCCTTTCTATGCGCCAAGCGCGCTCACAACCGGGTCATAGTGATTGGCGAGGTACCACTGCGCAATTTCACGGCCGGTTGCAAGCCATACCTTGTCGCGACGGGTGATATAACGCAGCGCCTCGTCAAATTCGCGTAACCGATGCGGCAGTCCGATGAGCCACGGATGTAGCGGCAGACACATTACCTGAGGAGTGTCCGCACCCTCCTCCCAGAGCTGATCGAACTGTGCCTTGATCGTCTCGGTGTAGCGGCGCGGCGTCATCCGCTTGAGCACCAGGCAGGTGTAGTCGTTGACCTCGAGCGAATAGGGCATGCTGATCAGGCGGTGATTTGACCTGACCTTGACCGGAAGCGGCTGATCGTCATGCATCAGATCGCAGGTATAGAGCACACCGGCGTCGGCCAGCAGATCCATGGTGTCCACGGTGTTGGACAGCGCGGGCGAGAGCCATCCCGACAAGGGCTGCCCGGAGGCCCGGTAAATGGTGGCCTTCACGTCTTCGATCAGTTCGCGCTCCTGATCGGTATCCATGCCGTAGAGATAGCGCGTGTTATAGACACCATGTGAGAACAACTCCCAGCCACGCTTGAGGCAGGCCTCGATGATCTCGGGATAGTGATCGCACACGCCAACGTTGAGCGAGACACTGCCCCGCACGCCGTATCGATCCATCACCTCCATCATTCGCCAGACACCAGCGCGATTGCCGTAGTCTCGAAGCGTGAGCCAGTTGATATCGGGCGCGGGACGCGGCGTGGGGCTTCGAACCGGACTGGGCGGCGGGTCGTATTCATAGTGTTCGATGTTAGGCGCGACCCAGACGGCCAGTCGCGCGCCCCCCGGCCAGCTGATTTTCGGCCGCGCGATGCTGGGTAAATAGGGATAGCGCTGCGGGTCTTCATTCATGAGCAGGCGGCTCCGGGTGACGTGCGGGAACGTTTGGCAGGCGTCATGCAAGAAAGGGCAGGTCTTCTGTGCCCCGCCAACGATCAATGGTCTGCAGGGCGTCGAAGAGGCGCATCGCGACGCCCTCGCTGATTGACGCAGCAGCCGTGCATTCAGCAAATTTTGCCGCGATCTGCTCGCGCTCAAGGGGAAGATCGGCGTGGCCGGTTGCACGATGAATTTCATCGGTGCGCAGTTCGCGGCCATCGGTGAGCCGCAACCGGACATAGTCGACCGGAGCCGCGTTCGGGTAACCGGGATCAGACTCTGCGGTACGTTCGATGCGAACCCGGCGCATCAGTGACTGAACCGCCTCGCTCGCCACAAAATCATCGCTCAGTTCGGCAAGGCCCACCTTGCCCCGAAGCAGGCTGGCCGCCACGACAAACTCCAGGCTGAACTTCGCCTCAAGCGCTGTTCGCGGCGTATGGAACGGCATGACCGAGGCGAATTTTTCGCTGACCCGGGGGATCGCCTCGACCACCAGATCGGCATCAACCGGCTGGCGGGCAAGATAGAACAGCATGGAATCGATGATTCGCTGTGATGCCCCCACAGTGGGGTATTTTTTGATATTGAGGCCCAGCGTGTCGATGAGCGCGGGCGCCTCAGTGCCGGGAAACGGCGTTTTGAGGTCGACCCGGCCCCCGGGCGATAGCGCGCGCATCAGGCCCACCGGACTTTCCAGCGTGACCGCACCCGCTTCAAGCCCGCCCTGTGCCCAGAGCGCTGCCTGAATGCCCAATTGCGCTGCCCGACCCGCATGAAGTGGCTTGGTCATGGTGCCGAAGTTCGCCATGACACCGCCCGCGAACGAGGCGCTGAGCGAGATCGCATCACGCATGGCTCGCGGGGCCAAGCCGAGAACCACGCCGGCGGCCACCGCTGCAGCCACCGGCCCCAGGACTGCGGTCGGATGCCAGCCTTTGCTGTGCAGATGGTCTGGCTCACGCCGCATCAGGTTACCCCAGACCTCGTAGCCCGCCACATAAGCGGACGCAAGTCGCATACCCGCCGCACCCGTTGCGTCACCGACCGCGAGGAGTGTGGGAACCAACACCGCGCTCGGGTGATTGGAATAGGCGTAGTCGTCCCAGTCGGTCGCGTGGGCGGCAACCGCATTGACCAGTGCCGCCTGCGGAGCACCAACGCGTTCGCGCGTGAGCAGCAGCCGCGCGACCCGAGGCGAGCCAGGATCCTGCCTGACCAGGCGCTGCACCACCCGGGTAACGGGCTCGTCAAGGCCTGCAAACATCACCGCCACGGCGTCGGTAAAGCCCAGCCTAACAATCTCGAGACTCCGCGCAGACGGCTGTCGAGCCGTCATCTCGCAGGCATAGCGCGCGATCTGCTCCGTGAGGGGCGCGCAGTCATCGCCCACAGCCGCTGCCGTCGGTCCTGCCATGAGGGTCTCCCGTTAGCCCCGCTGCCCCGCGCGTGACTCGCCGCGGCCAGGGCAACCCAATCTGGGCGATCTTAACGCGCTGCAAGCGCGACACCCGGCTTGAAGCAGGCAATCTGAACCGCCGACTCGGTCACCAGCGCCGGTCGCTCTGCTCGGCAGCGATCGTCCGCGGCTGGGCAGCGCCCGGCAAAACTGCAGCCCCGGGGAAGATTGACCGGGCTGGGAATCTCTCCCTGCAGCACGACGCGTTCACGACGTTCGCGCACATCGGTGGAAAGCTGCGCCGAGAACAAGGCCCGCGTGTAGGGATGGCGGGCCTGCTTGAATATCTGAGCGGTGGGTCCGCTCTCGACGATTGCGCCCAGGTAGAGCACCACAATCCGATCAGCAATCAGACGAACCGTACCCAGATCATGCGTAATGAACAGATACGACACCTGGCTCTGCACGCGCAGCTCGGCAAGGAGTTCGAGGATTTCGGCGCGTACCGACAGGTCAAGTGAGCTGGTGGGCTCATCAAGGACGACCAGCCGGGGTTGGGTCATGAGCGCCCGGGCCAGTGCGACACGCTGCAGCTGACCGCCCGAGAGCTGGGCCGGAAAACGATCAAGAAGACTACCGCCGAGATGCACCCGCTCAGCCATGCCCACAATGCGCGCGAGCCGCTCGGGTGCGCCTAGCGGGGTGTGAAGCTTGAGCGGCTCCTCAAGGACTGACCGAATCCTCATTCTCGGGTTGAGCGTTGCCCAGGGATCCTGAAACACCATCTGCATGTGGGGTCTTAGCGCTCGCAAGGCTGACTGGCTGAGCTGCGTGATATCGCGCCCCTCAAGCAACACACGGCCCGAGGTAAGGCGTTCAAGCTGGAGCGCGATCCGTCCCAGCGTGGTCTTGCCGGAGCCCGATTCACCCACCAGCGCCACGGTCTCGCCAGACGCGACGCTGAATGAAACATCGTTGACAGCGTGTACCCGGGTGCCGCGCCGTGGCCCGGGGAAGTGCTTGACCACCTGATCAAGTTGCAGCGCGGCGGTCATGGCCCAAGCTCCGGGAAATGGCAGCGCGCGCCACGCGCCCCGTCAGCCGGTAACGGTATCAGCTCGCCCTGGCAGACCGGCTGCGCACGCGGGCAGCGGTTCTGATAAGGGCACCCCGGAGGAAGGTTGTAGAGGTCGGGCGCCGCACCAGCACGCACCGCACCCCGTCCCAGCGTCAGTCGGTCCGGGGAACTGCCGATCAGGTGCCGGGTGTAAGGATGAAGCGGTTGGGTGAACACCTGCTTTACCGGGCCAGCCTCGACCACCACGCCTGCAAACATCACGCCAACCCGGTCACACACCTGGGCCACCACACCCAGGTCATGCGTGATGAGGAGTGCGGCCAACTGCCGCTCCCGCACACTGGCTCGCAACAGATCCAGAATCTGCGCCTGAACCGTGACATCCAGACCGGTCGAGGGTTCGTCTGCGATCAGGAGCTGCGGATCATTGACGAGCGCCATCGCAATCAGCACGCGCTGCGCCATGCCGCCAGAAAACTGATGCGGCCATGCCCTCATGCGCGCGTGCGGGTCGGGGATACCAACCGCCAGCATCATCTCAAGGGCGCGGGCCTGGGCCTGCTCCGCGCTTGCCTTGCGGTGCACCCGGTGGACGCGGGCGATCTGCTCGCCCACACGGGTCAGTGGATCGAGCGACGTTCGTGGCGACTGGACAACCATCGCAATCTGGTCGCCACGGATTGAATTCAGCTCTTCATCGCTGATTGCTGTGAGTTCGCGTCCGTCGAACTCGATACTGCCACCCACTCGGCGTGCCGGCTCGCGCAGCAGCCCCATGATTGCATGCGCCGTGAGGGATTTGCCGGCCCCGGTTTCGCCCACCAATCCAAAAATCTCTCCGCGGTCGACGCTGAGGTCGACCCCGTTGAGCGCTCGAGCAACCCGCACCTGATCAAAGCGGTCACGCGCCACGAAATGGACACGCAGATCGCGAACCCGAAGCAGGCTCATGACTATCTCACCGGCTGGTCTTGCTTCGGCGCGGATCGAGAAGTTCCTCGAGTCCGTCACCGACCATTGAAAAGCCGATGATCAAAATGACCAGCGCGAGACCCGGCACGATGGAGACCCACCACTCACCGCTCACCATGTATTCGGCGCCCTGGCGGATCATGGCACCCCACTCGGGTGTGGGAGCCTGAATGCCAACCCCGATGAAGGCAAGCGTCGCTGACACCCTCACCGCCCAGGCCATTCGAATCGGCATCTGAGCCATGGCGCCGCGAATGCAGTTGGGTAACAGGTGGACAAACACGATTCGCCAGGTTGGATTGCCGGCATTGACCGCTGCCTCGACAAACCCGCTGGAACGAAGTGCCAGCACCTCGGCACGGACCAGCCTCGCGAAGACCGGCACATCAAGCATGCCGATCACCAGCACGACGTTGGCAAGCGATTGTCCGGTCGCCGAGACGATTGCGAGCGCAAGAATGATCGAAGGGAACACCCTCAGCGCATCCATGATGCGCAGGGTGATTTCATCGAACCAGCCACCTCGAAAACCAGCGTATAAGCCGATCGGCACACCGATCAGAAAACCAAATAGCAGCACCGGTATCGCGATGCCATAAGCGTAGCGTGCGCCATAGAAAGTTCTCGACAGCACATCCATGCCGTTGCCATCCGTGCCAAGCAGAAAGCGCGTGCCGGGCTCAGCGAGCACATGATCGGCAAAAGGTTTGACCGGATCGTACGGCGCAAACACGGGCGCCAACACCGCGAGGAGCGCAAACGCCAGCATGATGACCAGCCCCACCGCGCCGGTGGGCGAGGCCCGCACCAGCGCAACAGTTCGCAGATGCCACAGACTGAGATGACCGTTCACCGGCTTACCTCGTGAGCGCGGGGTTCGAGCTTGAGCACCAGCAGATCGCCCAGGGCGAACACAAGCATCGCGAGCGCTGACATCAGCAGGACATAGCCCTGGACCACGGCAAAATCAGCCTTGAGGATGGCGGTCAGTCCAAACTGCGACACGCCCCCCCAGGAGAAGATCAGTTCAAGCACCGATGCGGCGCCAAACAGGGCGGTGAGCTCGGTGGCGCCGTAGGTGATGATGGGCACGGCCGAATTACGCCATACCATCCGCTCGACCATGCTGTGCGGGAGTCCGGCCGCCCGCGCATACCGCACGTAATCACTTGCCCGAACATCGAGCGCAATCGCACGTGTTTGCTTGAGCATGGGCGCGGCAAATACGATTGCCACCACTGCGCACGGCAACACCATTCGACCGGCCGCCGACCACGCAGCCTGAAAATCCCGGGCAAGGAGCGCATCGATCAGATAGCTGCCAGTGACGACTGGCGGCGCGTTGATCATGAGATCAATCCGGCCCATGGGTGGCGGGGCCCAACCCAGAATGAAAAAGAACACAAAAATGAGGGCCAGTCCGAGAAAGATCGTGGGCATCCCGAATCCGAACAGGGACAGGAGACGACTCAGCTGATCGAAGCGGCCATTGACTGAACGGGCCGCCCGCATGCCCGACCCAATACCCAAGAGCCCTCCCACGGCCGACCCCACCAGGACCAATTCCAGCGTGGCGGGCAGGCGCTGCAGCAACTCGGTGAGTACCGGGCGATTCGAAAGCCACGAAGTGCCCAGATCGCCATGCGCAACGCGCCGCACATATTCGAAAAACTGAGCGAGCAGCGGCTGGTCGAGCTTGTAGGTGGCGCGAATGGCGGCGATTTCAGCCTCGCTCGCCGTGGGTCCAGCCAGCATGCCCACCGGGTCGCTATCACCCAGCCGCACCAGCATGAAGGTAAACAACAGCACGCCGAACAGAATGGGCAGCGCGAGCACGAGCCGGCGCAGGATCAGTTGCAGGACTGCAAGCACGGGAAACAGCCAGGATCAGAGTGGGCAGCTGGGCGGCGGCTGCGGCCCCGAGGCGCGGAGACAGCGCAGCCAGTGCGCCGCACCCAGCCCCTGGGCACCCATATGCGCGACGCGTTCGGCGATCGCGACCTCAGCGCTCACAACGCAGATCGGAGAATCGCGGCCAGTCATCGGGGTGCCAGATCCAACCCCTGATGCATGGGTTCATGGCCTGGTGGATGCCCGGGTAGTAAAGATACAGCCAGTCATTGTCTGCAGCGTGCAGACGCTGCGTGCGAGCGATCAGGTCATTACGCTTGCTCTCATCGAGTTCGGTCAGGGCGGCGCTGATCAACTTCTCGACTTCGTCGTTCTTGTAAGCATTACGATTGGCCACACCACTGTGGTAGGCAAAGATCCAGGCAGTAAAGACAGGATCGAGCACAAATGTGGCATCGCCGCTTGGAAACATCGGCATGTCGCGCGTTTTGATCAACCCGCGATTGACGAACTCCGGGTCGGGAATACGCTGAATGTTGAGGCGAATTCCCGCCTCAGCCAATTGGCTGCGCAGTTGAATGCTGACTGGCTCCATCCACCAGTACGTGCCGGCATAAAGATAGGGCAGATCGACGCCATTGGGGTAACCCGCCTCGGAAAGTAGTGCTTTCGCACGGGCAACGTCACGCCCCGGACGCTTGAACGCAGCGACATGCCCAGGTACCGTCGGCGGAACAATCGAAGTAACCGGAACGCCCAACCCCTCGAACACCGATTTGTTGAATGAGTCGAAGTCGGAGGCAAGCATGACCGCCTCGCGAACCCGGCGGTCGTCGAAGGGCTTGATTCCCATGTTGAACTTGACCGCCGCCGGCTGAGTGCCCGTGACTGACTCGACCTTGACCGTGCGATCGCGCTTGAGGTCAGCCACCTGCTTGAGCGGAGTGTCTTCCAGCCACTGAACCTGCCCGGTCTTCAGCAGCGCGACCCGATTGGAAAGCGAGGGCACCTCGCGATAAATGACCCGATCATAGTAGGGCTTGCCGCGGAAATAATTGGGGTTGGCGCGCAGCACGACCTGCTCGCCTGGCTTAAAGGAATCGATGTAGTACGCCCCAAAGCCCACCAGATTCTGATCGATGTATTTGTTACCAAACGGGTCGTCCGCGGTCGCGTGCTTGAGGACCTGGGCTTTATCGTGAAGAGTGGGAAAATACATTGTGAGCATCGGGAGCAGCAGGCGCGTGGGCTGCTTCATCGCAATAGTGACTTCGTAGTCGCCGGTTTTCTTGAACTCCGCCACACCGATCAGGTTGTAGAGAAAAAACGAGGTGCGCTTGATCGTCCAGGCGCGCTCGAGACTCCAGACGATGTCATCGGCTTTCATCTCGTTACCCCAGGCGCTTTTCACGCCCTGGCGCAACTTGAACACATAGGTTTTTCCATCAGGCGATACGGTCCAGCTCTCAGCCAGGTTACCTTCAACCTGGGTGGGATCGAGCTGAGTGCGGCCATCGGCACCTTGTACCCGCTTGAATCGCACCAGGCTTTCGTTCGCCTGCACGATCATCTGGCGGGTGGCGACTTTTGGAATGTCTCCATCAAATCCGGTGGGGGTCTGCGGAGCAGCCACCACCAGCGTCTGCTGCGCAGCAACGCCCGAGGCCGCCGCGAGCAACGCGATCGCTGTGAGCGTGACTGCCAGATAACTGCGGGTCCAGGGCCTGATCGACACACACGGCTTCATTCGCGATCTCCTTGTCAGATGCAAAATCAATATATAGGACTCGCGAGGGGGCCGCAACAGCGTGCGTCGAAGCACGGGCGCGGCGACTGGCTCAGCTTGATGCGATCAACGTCAAGCCGCACTGCTCGCCAATTTCGACCGCCAGCCGCTTCACGGGCGGCCGCCCGGTGCCGCGCCTGGTGTCGGCTGGTACTGCCCCGGAGGAATGATCCGAGTCCGGCCACGGCGTGCACGCAATACCGGCCTCTCGACAGCCGCTTGCCAGGGTATCGATTGAGTCGAAGCTCAGCTCCAGGGCTACAGGACGAAGCACCACGGCATCGGCGTCGATCTCAAGGCGCAACAACGTATCGCCCAGTTCAATAACAAGCGCTGGGAGCACACGACCAGCTCCGGGCATTCGTGGCGCCGGTATCGCCTGGATCTTCCGGAGGCCGCCGAGTATGGAGGCCCCTGAATCGGGACGCGCAGGCAGTCCAAACGCCGCCATCCTGCGTGCGAATGCCGCGACCGCCTCGAGTGGACCGGCGTAGCAGATCTCGCGCACCGCTCGCGCACCGTTGGGATGCTCGCAATCGGCCGGTGATCGAAGCAGTTCTGGCGTGAGATGCTCGACAAAGCAAAGGTAAGAGGGATCATTCGTATCCCAGGGCGAATCAAAAAACGCGAAGCGTGCGGTCCCTTCGCGATCCGGTTCGCGTACCGGCCGGGACCATCGGCGCAGAGCCCCGACGCGCGCGGCCGGATCGGCGCCTGTTTGCCAGCTGGCTGAATCGAATCCTGCGTGAGCCTGTTCGGCATCGCGGACCGACAGCGCGAGCACATGCAGACCAAACCGGGCAGCCGGGGCGGCTGCAAGCGGATGCCGCGACCCGGGGTCAGTGATCTGCATCAGTTCGACATACCCCTCAGGCAGCATCAGCGTATGTTGCGAACTGCCCGCTGAAACGGTCTGGCCCTGGGAATCAGACATCGTGTGATCCGCACGTGCACTGAGACAGAATCCCATCGCCTGAAAACGTACCCGACTTCGCTCAAGATCAGGCACGATCAGACCGACATGGTCAAAGCCCGGGGCACTCATGTGCCCGTGCGTCTCGTGTCAGCGGTCGCGCCCCGCGCGAGACCATACATCGGGGTGACAGACATCAGCGCCAGTACTCGGGTCTCGAAAAGCCCTTTGCCTTAGGGTCATTTTCGACGAATCGACGATACGCATCGGATTTGTAGCCTTCCACAAGCTTAGCCGCCAGCGCGCCCTTCGCAACGTCATCACGGGCGACCAGAATGATCCGATACTGCGGCGCAGGGTCCTCCAGCGCGAGCGCCGACGAGAGCAACATGCCCGCCGCGATGACGTGGTTACCCAGGATCGCAGCAGCATCCATCTCGGGCAGCGCTCGCGGCATTTGGGGCGCATCAAGCAGCACCAGTTGCAGTTTGCGAGGATTACCGGCGACGTTCTTTTCCGTTGCACGGCCCGCCGGTACGGACGCATCGATCGTGATCAGCCCCTGCGACTGCATGAAGGCGAGCGAGCGGCCCAGTGAGGTGGGATCATTGGGCACAGCCACCTTGCCACCCTCTGGAAGTGCCGCAAGACTTTTGTGCTTGCTCGAATAAAGTCCCAGCGGTGCGCTTGGCACCTGCAACAGTTCGACCAACCGGCCCTTATGCTGGCTGTTGAAGGTTTCCATGTAGGCACGGTTCTGAAACACATTGGCATCCAGCGAGCCATCCATCAATGCGGAATTGAGCTGCAGAATGTTGGAGAACTCTGTGGCCTGCACCTTGACACCCTGGCTTTCGAGAAAGGGTTGTACCCCGCGCTTGAACTGGTCCGCATAGGGACCAGGAAAAAAACCGATGCGCAACACCGACTGCGCGGTTGCAGGCAGACTTGTAGCGCCAGCCAGCGCGGCACTACAGGCGAGAAGAAAGAGTCGCTTGTTCATATTGGGTCTCCGTCAATGGGCTTCATGAAAATGAACGTGCTGTGAACAATGGATCTGGAGCGTTAAGCGCAACCGCCCTTGCCTTAGCGCCGGTCGCTGCGGCGTACCAGCCAGTCGCCCAGATACTGGGTGCACTGCACCAGCACGAACATGATGATCACGCACCAGATCATCACCGCGGTTTCAAATCGATAGTAACCGTATCGGATCGCGAGGTCACCCAGACCGCCAGCACCGACCGCGCCCGCCACCGCCGAATAGGCGATGAAACCTGTTGCGGTGACCGTGAGGCTTCCCAGAATGGCCGGCAACGCCTCAGGAAGCAGCACCCGGGAAACGATCTGTATCGGGCTTGCGCCGCAGGCTCGCGCCATTTCGATCATCCCGCGCGGTACATCGCGAAGGTTCTGCTCGACCAGCCGGGCGAAATACGGAATGACCGCGAAAGACAAGGCTACCGCAGCAGCGCGCGGTCCGATACTGGTACCCACGACGATGCGTGAAAACGGGATGAGCAGCACCAGCAGAATAATGAACGGAAATGAACGGAGGACATTGACCAGATAGCTGGCGACACCGTTTAGCAATGGCCGCGGGAAAAGGCCCCCGGAAGAGGTGCTAAAGAGCAGGACGCCGAGCGGCGTACCAAGCATCACAGCAGCCATGAGCGTCACCCCCACCATCAGAAAAGTATCGGTGGTGGCCTTCCAGAGGTCGGGACCAAACTGCACCAGTGCATCGAAGAGGGTTGCCGGGGTCATGCGAGATCATCCTCCTGTGGCAACTCCGTTTGGTCAGTCCAGCCGCGTGCGGTCTCGAAAAAGAAACGCCCCAGCGCACTCACCGGCGCCGGGTTAGCCATGTCTATCCGGTCCACCACGCGCCCTTTTTCCAGCACCACAGCATGTTCGCAGAGATAGTGCGCCACCTTGATGTCGTGGGTGACCAGCACCATCGTCATTCCACGCTCACGGTTCAGTTGCTTGAGAAGCCGAAGAATAGACAGGGCCGTGTGCGGATCGAGCGCCGAGGTGGCCTCGTCACTGAGGAGAATGCGCGGCTCGGCAGCCAGCGCGCGCGCGATCGCTACCCGCTGCTTCTGGCCGCCCGATAGCTGCGCGGGGTAGCTCGACTCCTTATCGCTCAGACCCACCGCCGCCAGGGCCTCTCGCGCACGCTCACGCCGGCGCGCGCCGGACACCCCTGCCACCTCGAGCGCAAAGCTCACGTTCTCGAGCGCAGTACGGCTGCTGAGCAGATTGAACTGCTGGAAGATCATGCCGACCTGCCGGCGCGCCTCTCGAAGTTCGGCCCCTGACAGATCGGTGAGATCCTGTCCGGCCACGCGGATTCGGCCGGCCGAAGGCTCTTCGAGACGATTGATGAGCCGCAGAAGCGTGCTCTTGCCGGCACCCGAAAAGCCAAGAAGCCCATAGACCTTTCCTGCCGGGACCGTGAGATCAGTGGGCCGCAGCGCGTAAACCGCGCTGTCTCCGGCACCGAACGTTTTTTCGACCTGTTCGAGCTCAATCATGGCGACTATCAAGAGAAGCCCAGGCCGCGCGGGTCGCTTCAACCATTTCACCCAGGCGCGGGGTCCATACAGTTTCAAGACTCAGCGCATGATCCAGCACCCGCTCAAAACTGGCAATTCGAAGCGGCGCCCCCATCACCCACGGTCGCACACAGAAGTGAAAGAGACGCGCCGACCGACGTGCATCACGATCGAGCTGCGTGAGCGCCTTGATGAAGTGATCTTCGAACATGTCGAGATTGCACATTCGATTGACCAGTACTGTCTGGTCATCAAAATCAGCCCAAAGTGGTGTCGCAATCAGTCGTCCGGGCGTATTCATTTCGTAGGGTTGTTCGTCATTAGCCCAGTCGCTGAGGTAAGACAACCCCTGTTCGTCAATCAGTTGCGGCGTAACCGTCGATTCGCCGTAGTCGGGACTGAACCAGCCGCGTGGCTGAATGGCGCACGCCGCAAGCCGAGCGAGCGTCTCGGCGATGTAAGCCCGCTCCGCCGACACGCTCATCCGGCTTGACTGCGGTCGCGTAATCGACAGCCCATGCGCGATGAACTCTGCGCCGTCAGTCTGCAGGCGATCCACGAGATCAGGGTACAGCTCGGCGCTAAGCGCATCAATCGCCACGGTGGGGCGAATGCCGCGCGCCCGCAGGGCCTCAAGCAGACGGAAAATGCCAACCCGATGCCCATACTCGCGCGTTGACACCCTGGAAATATTGGGGAAGTCCCGAATCAGCCCGCCGCCCACGCTGCGAAGCTGAGGCCAGTTGGCTGGCAGCGGATCTTCATAGGCCTCAAGAATCAGGAGCGGTACCACTGCAAGCTGGCCTGGCGCCTGCCAGCGAAGCGGCGGGCGAGCTGGCAGCGGCTGCCAGGCAAGATGTGGATGATCGTAGCCTGGTTGACGAACGCCAGGCCAAGGACCCGACGGCGGCGGCGGGCCAAATTCCTGGCGCGTAGCCACGGTCGGACGCGCCGAGGCGCGGTCACGGCGCCGTGCTTCTACCTCCTCGGCGTGCGCCCAGTGCGCGGTGTAGTGATGCGTCAAATAGTGCTGTGCCATCTCGGCTGCGGTTGCAAACCACACGCCAGGCCGCGCGCAAATGTGGTCAAGGATCTGGCGAAGATGCCCGATATGGTGGGGCTGACCGATCTGGTAGGGGTGGAGGGCAATGCAGAAGACGCGCCCTCCGCTTTCGCTCTCGGCATAGAGCCGGTCGAAGGCGTCGAGGCAGGCCTGCACGAAATACCGGCCGCCGTACGGCCGCCCATCCCAAAGTGGCGCGTCGTTCAGGTCATACGAATACGGTAGCGAAATCAGGCGGTGACCCTCGACCCGAATGGGCACCGGCACATCATCATGCACCCAGTCGGCGTGGTAGAGCATGCCCGACTCGGCGATCAGCGCCGGGGTCCGGGTCGTGTTGGTGATGGCCGGCGTGAGAATACCTTTGAGCGACAGTCCAGTATGTCGCATGAGGCTGTCTATGTTGTCGCGGTAAAAAGCACGCTCGGCAGCTTCATCCATGCCGTAAAGAAAACGGGTGTTGTAGAGGCCATGGCTCATCACGTCCCAGCTACGCTCGCGAATCAGCGACGCGACCTCGGGAAAGTGGTCGAGGAGGGCCAAATTGAGCGAGACCGTGGGCCGCACCGGATACTGCTGCAGCACCTCATCCATCCTCCACAGACCGACCCGGTTGCCGTAGTCGCGGAATCCGTATTCGCGAACATCGGGATGAACCGGAACGCGGTCCCATGTTTCTCGACCGATTGCCGGGGGCGGAGTGTATTCATAGAACTCGATGTTGGGCACGATCCAGACCGCAAGTCGCTTGCCGCCAGGCCACTGGATGGGTGGCCGCGATGTCACGGGCGCATAACGAACGAAGTCACGAATGGAGGACATCGCCAGTCTCCGAAACAATCAGGCGGCCCGAGCCGAGCCCACCACGGGTAAAGATAGTGACCCGACATGGTCGATTCGATCGAGCGTCTGAAGCTGCTCGTAAAGCGCGATCGCACGATCGTCGGCAATCCCTGCGTGCCGTGTACAGCCTAGAAACTTGTCCCGAATCGCTGAGGGCGACAGGGGGGTATCGGCGTGACCGGCAGCACGCCGCACCGGCGGCGATTCAAGCACCTTGCCACCGCTGAGGTGCACGAAGATCTGATCAAACGGCGCAGCGTCCCGCCATCCTGGTTCGAACGCTTCGGTTGTGACGATCCGTGTGCAAGCCATCAGCCGCTGCATGACGGAGCTGAGGACTACCTCGTCTCGCAACTCTCTGAAGCCCACCGCGCCGTGAACGAGCGCCGCGCTCACCGCAAAGGGCAGGCTGAATTTGGCCTGCAGGCTGTCCTGAGGCAGGGCGTAGGGCATGACCGCCGCATGCCTGGCGCTCACGTGGGCCACGATAGACGTGATGCTGTCAGGATCGGGCGTATGCGCTGCCCGCAGGGCAAGGGCTGCGTCGATGCCACGCTGCGCAGCCCCCACCACCGGATATTTCTTGATGTTGAGGCCGAGATTTTCTGAGCGCCAGCCGGCTGGCATGGCGGTGCTCAGGTCTACCCTGCCCGCAGGCGAGAGCGCTTTCAGCAGACCTCGCCCGCCCTCGATCGCACTCGGCGAGGCTGCCAACCCGGCGCGAGCAAGCCCGGCGGCCTGAACGCCCACACTGGCAGCACGACCACCATGCCAGGGCTTGGCCATGGTGCCAAAGTTTTCGAATACGCCACCGGCACTCGATGCCGCGAGCGCCAGGGCATCCGACATCTGAGCTGCTGACAGGCCCCAGACCACGCCGGCCGCGACCGCCGCCCCGAGCGGCCCGAGAACGGCCGTAGGATGCCACCCCTTGTCGTAGTACAAATCAGATTCGCGCAGAAAGGCATCGGCCCACACCTCATAGCCCGCGGCGTACGCGCGCAGCATTCGGGCGCCATTTGCCCCCTCACTCTCGGCAGCAGCGATGATCGCCGGCACCAGCACCGCGCTGGGATGGTTGGAAAACGCGAAGTCATCG
>SYIM01000251.1 GCA_005798775.1 Burkholderiales bacterium | reverse complement strand
TTGGCCAGTTCCTGTTTCCAGGTGCTGATCATCGTCGGATGCACGCCGAATTCCGAGGCAAGTTCGCCTAGAGTTTTGTCGCCCGACAACGCTGCCATCGCGACCTGCGCCTTGAATTCCGCGCTGTGCTGCTTGCGCTTTACTCCCATGTTTCACGCTCCTTTCAACCGGTCGGCTTTAGCTTATCCGACTGTCCAAAAAAACGTGACCGCCGCACTTCGTAACGGTGCGCCGTTTGCAGATCTGCCCGAAGCCTTGCGTCCGCGCGACTCGATGACACGTCGCTTTCCTTTTGTCGTGCCCTTCGTGATCGGACTGATTCATGGGCTGGGCTTTGCGGGGGCCCTGGCGGAGGTTGGATTACCCGTTGGGTACCGCGCAGCCGCGCTCCTGTCATTCAACCTGGGTGTCGAGGCCGGTCAGCTGTTTGTGATCGGCTGCGTGTGGCTGATCGTCAAACTGGGGGCGCGGTTTGCCTGGGCCGACCGGGCCAGAGCGATGGTGCTGTCGGTATTCGGGTCAGTTGCTGCGTACTGGACGATTGAGCGGCTGTGGGTGCTGATGACCCTTTGAGGGTCACGCCCGCTGTGTGCTACGACCGGGCTTTTTTTGGCCTTTTTCGGCAAAGCGTTACAGTTTCGCGTCGCCGTGCCGGGTGCTGGGCGGTATTTCGGGAGCGAACCATGGACATGCAGTTGAAGGGCAAGACTGCGCTGGTCACCGGCGCAAGCGTTGGAATTGGCGCGGCCATCGCGAAGGCTCTGGCGGCTGAAGGGGTGCGGGTAGCAATCAGCGCCCGTCGTGTTGACAAGCTGCGTGACACCGCAGCCGCCATTACCGCAGCGGGTGGGTCCGAGCCGGTGGTGCTCGAGTCCGATCTTTATGTGGCCGATGCGGCCTCGTCGCTCGCGGCACGGGCCGTCGCGGCGTTGGGCAGCGTTGACATTCTTGTGAACAACGCCGGGGGGTCGCGCTCGTTTTCCAGTCTGCATGTCACCGAGGCACAGTGGACCGAGGCGATGACGCTGAATTTTGACCGCCCTCGGCAGCTGGCGGATTCGCTCATCGATCAGATGATTGCCCGCAACTGGGGGCGCATCATCAATATCACCGGTAAGAGCGAGCCCGATCATGTCAACGGCGCTTTTTGCGCCAAGGCAGCGGTGCATAGCTGGGCCAAGGGTTTGTCGCGGATGGT
This sequence comes from Burkholderiales bacterium, assembly GCA_005798775.1. Classification (GTDB taxonomy): domain Bacteria; phylum Pseudomonadota; class Gammaproteobacteria; order Burkholderiales; family Burkholderiaceae_E; genus SYIM01. Next base: position 1,451 of record SYIM01000251.1, on the reverse strand, counting down.
GGGCAAGAACGGCATCACGGTGAACTGCATTCCCCCGGGTCGCATTCACTCTGAGCAGATCTTTCGAAATTACTCGCCTGAGTATCGGAAATGGCAGAGCGAGAACGAAATTCCGGTGGGCCGATACGGTGAGCCGGAAGAGCTCGCGGCGCTTGCGGTCTTTCTCGCTTCACCGCTGGCTGGGTATATCTCGGGCACCGTGATTCCGGTTGACGGTGGTTTGCGCCGTTATCAGTTCTGATCGCTAAAGGGGGCTGTGATGCGCGAACGGATCGAGGCGGGCAGGGCGCTACTTGGCGGGGCGCTGCTCGCAGCGGTGCTGATCTGCGCGGTGCCCGCCGCGCATGCCCAGACTGTCGCGGCACAGTGGCCGCGTCAGGCCATTCGGTTTGTAGTGCCATTTGCGCCAGGTGGCACCAGCGAGATCGTTGCCCGAGCAGTCGCAGTCGAACTCACCAGACAGCTCGGCCAGAGCGTTTATGTTGAAAACAAGCCGGGCGGGGCGGGTGTGACCGCGATGACGGATGTGGCCAAGGCTGCGCCTGATGGTCATACCCTTGTGCTCGGACATGTGGGCACGCTGGCGGTCAATCCCTGGATGCTGAAGAGTCAGCCCTATGACGTGAATCGCGATTTCGCGCCCGTCACGCTGCTCGCTAGAGTGCCTAACCTGTTCGTGATCCATCCAGACGTCCCTGCGAAAAACTTTCGTGAGTTTGTCGACCACGTTCAGCGTCATCCGGGCAAACTCAATTACGGCTCGGCCGGCAACGCGAGTGCCGGCCACCTCGCAATGGAGTACCTCAAGCTCGTGACCGGCATGCGGATGGAACACATCCCGTATCGCGGCACCGGACCGCAGTTGGTCGACCTGCTCGCAGGCCGCACCGAGGCGTCCTCGGCGGGCATGCCCGCGCTTGCGCAACACATTCGAAACGGCAAGCTCCGAGCGATTGCAGTGGGTACGCTTGAGCGGATTCCGGCGCTGCCCGATGTCCCCACCGTTGCTGAAATGGGGTACCCGGGCTTCGAGACCTCGCAGTGGTACGGCATGCTGGTGCCGGCCGGCACGCCTGAGGCCATCATTCAGCGCCTGCAACAGGAATCGCTGAAGGCGCTTAATTCGCAGCCGGTGGCTGAACGCTTTGCCAACGACAATGCAATGGCCGGCGGCGGGCCACCTGCCGAATTCGGCGCCTTTATTCGCGCTGAGCAGAAGATCTGGAGTGATATCGTCAGGCGTGCCAATATTCGCGCCGACTGATGGCGCAGCTTGTGTCGATTGAACTCGTATTTCATTTCACGGAAAGCTCATCTCGTGTCCTACCTGCCCGATAAAGCCTCGCCCGATGTGCTGGTGATCGGAGGCGGCAACGCTGCGCTCTGCGCTGCATTGATGGCGCTTGAATCCGGCGCGAGCGTGCGGCTGCTCGAGGCCGCGCCGCGCGAAT
>SYIM01000250.1 GCA_005798775.1 Burkholderiales bacterium | reverse complement strand
TGCACCGATGACAGCCACCTGAGTTTTCATGGGTCTGGGAAGAATCCTGCTTGGGTTGAGATCACGGGATCGGGCGAACCGGCAACGGACTGAGATCGCTCAGCGCGGCGTCGAGCGCACGACGGACCGCCGTATGATCGTCGACCTGCTCGATCAGGAGCAGACACAGTCTTGACAGGCGCTTCACCTGCTCGCCGCGATCGGGCGTGTCTGTGAGGGCGATCAGATCTTCGAGCAGATCATCAATCTGCTGCTGGGAGGGATTCATGAGCTCAATGCTTCCTCGAGTGCTGCCTGCTGCGCCGCAGGGTGAGACGAGACGGCAGTTGACAGCACATGTCCGTCGGGCCGGATCAACCAGATGCCAGCCGGAGGAGCAGGGAGCTGGCGTTCGAGCGCGGACCAGCCGGCATCGTCGCACCACGCCCGCACGTTCACGCGTTGAAGCGCGACTGACCCGGCTGCATCGGTCTCGGGCTGGGGATGAGCGCCAGCCTCATCAAAATTCAATGCGGTGAATCCGGATCCGAGTAGATCATGCAGATAGCGGGGTGCATCGCCGCTTCGGAGCCGCACATTGGGCAGGGCGCGGCCCACCGCCGCGTTGACGGGTTCCTCTCCGCCGCCCGCAGCCCTCGCCGCAGCGGGTGCCGCCCCCCTTCCCCGCCCGCCATAAACCGCCGGCGCCGACAGCCGGCCGGTATTGATCATTCGTGCCGCGAGCGGATGTCGGTTGGCGAGCGCCACGATCGCCTCACGCCAGAGTGCCGCCGACGGCTGGTCGGCAGGATGAACAAAGCGCGCCGAGCGCCGGGTCTGGCGGATGTTTTCCATGGCCGCCTGATGGCGCTCTTCGCTGTAGTGGTCGAGCACCGACGGCGCGGCACGGCCCGACAACACCAGCGACAGGCGCCAGCCCAGCGCATCGGCGTCCTGGATGCCACCGTTACCGCCGCGCGCGCCAAATGGCGACACCACATGGGCGGCATCCCCCGCAAACAACACCCGGCCGTGGCGATAGGACGCGAGGCTCTCATGCCGATACTGCCAGACACCCGACCAGGCGATGTCAAACGCGACATCCGGCCCCAGCAGACGCCGCACCCGCTCACGCATGCCCGCCTCGCTCGCCGCCTGTTCGGCGTCTTCGTGCGGGCTCATCTGAAAATCGAGCCGCCAGGTGCCATCGGCCATCCGGTGCCGCCAGACTGCGCGGCCAAAATTGGCGCTGCAGTCGAGCCAGGTCCAGCGCTCCTCGGGGATATCGGCATTTTTTGCCACGATATCGATGATGATCCAGCGATCCTCGGTTCGGTCAAAGACCACGGGCGCGAGTCCGAGGCAATCACGAACGCGGCTCGACGAACCGTCGCAGCCCACCACCCAGTCAGCGAACATCCGATATCGGCCCTCGGGCGTTGAGACTTCGAGTTCAGTCGGTTCGGTATCACTGCGAGGGCGAACTTGCTCAACCCGATTGAGCCAGCGAAGTTCAGCCTGACCTGTAGCCTGGAGCGTATCGACCAGAAACTGTTCAACGTAGTATTGCTGCAGATTGGTGAAGCCGTTAAAGCGCAGATCGGGCTCCTGCTGCAGCCGGAACGACATGACTTCGGCATCACGGCACAACACCCGCCCCACATTCCAGGTCACGCCTTTGCTCACGATCTTTTCACCCACCCCGAGCCGGTGAAAGATGTCGAGCGTGCGCTGCGCCCAGACCATGCCGCGCGAGGCACGCCCTCGCACCCCCACGGTGTCATCGTCGTCCAGCACGAGCACACGCTGACCGCGTCGCACCAGATCGAGCGCGAGCGTGAGGCCGGTGAGCCCCGCGCCTGCAATCACCACCGGATAGCAGAGCGGACCCGTGACCGTATCGAGGTCAACGGGTCGTACAAACGGGTAACGGGGTAGTTCGAATGCCGTCAAATCAGCCGCCCTGCCGCCGATCAGGCCCGTACCGCCACAGGTGCCTGCGCGCGAGGCGCCCTCAGTCCCGTCAGAACCCGGTCTGGGGTGAGCGGCAAGCGTCGGAAGCGAATACCCGTAGCATCGAACACCGCATTCGCAAGCGCTGCGCCGGTGGGTCCCTGCGAGGTCTCACCGGTTCCCAGATAGGGCGCGCCCGGCCGATCAATCAGCACCACCTCCACGGGTGGCACTTCGGAGAACGTCAGGATCGGATAACTGCTCCAGTCAGAGGACAAGACCCGCGTGTCATCGAATCGAACCTCTTCCTTGAGCGTCCAGCTGAGCGACTGGATCAATCCGCCTTCAATCTGGTTCACCACACCATCGGGGTTAACGATATGGCCACTATCGGCTGCTGCGACCGCGCGAAGCACGCGAATGTGCCCGCTCGCGCGGTCAACCTCGACCTCAAGCGCCACCGCGCAGTAACCCGCAACATTCTTGTATCGGGCAAATGCAATGCCGCGGCCACGCCCTGCGGTCTTGCGCCAGCTGCTCCAGCCAAAGCGTCTGGCAGCGCCGGTTAGCACATCGCGCGCCCGCTCATCCTTCAGATGCCGCAAGCGGTACTCAAGCGGATCAGCATCGGTTGCCACCGCGAGCTCATCAATGAATGACTCGATCGCAAAGACGTTGCCATAGGCCCCGAGTCCTCGCGTGGACGACACCCGAAGCGGCATCTCGGTGATGAAGTGCGTGCGCACCCGATGCCCTGGGAAGTCGTAGAGCGCGATCGCGTTCCGGTCAGCCGCATAGTTGGGGGGGCCAAGATTGCCAGGCACCGGCATGGCGAAGGGCTTTTCGAGGTACCGCGCCGACAGCAGGTTACCGGGCTGACCGTTGGGTCGCGTGCCGTGCGGCGTGGACCAGAGCTGGAAATCCCAGTCGAGTACATTGCCCTGCGCATCGAGCGTAGCCCGGGTATCAACGAGCATGGCCGAGCCATAGGGCTCCCAGAGATGCTCCTGTTCGCGCGTGAAGATCACACGAATCGGCTTCCCCGGCACCGCCACCGCGAGCAATGCAGCATCGGCCGCAGCATCATCGGCCAGATTATGGCCATAGCAGCCCGCGCCCTGCACATGCTGCAGGCGCACCTTCTCAAGCGGCATTCCCAGCATCTTGGCAATGGCCTCGCGCGTCTCGAAAACCGATTGGCTGTGCGTCTGAACGGTGAGCAGGCCGTCGGCATCGAGCGTCGCAATAGCGGCAGAGGGCCCAATCGACGCATGCATCTGATACGGGCGGTAGTAGGTGGCGGCGAGCGTGCGGGCCGGCTCCGCGCCCCCCGGCGCCCGCGGCTGGTTGCGCGTATCGATCAGCCGAGAAGGCGCGGTTCGTAACCAGTCGGCCATCC
>SYIM01000249.1 GCA_005798775.1 Burkholderiales bacterium | reverse complement strand
CGTGGCGCTTGCTCGTGCGCTCGTCACGTCGCCCGCGGTCCTGCTGCTCGATGAACCTTTCTCGGCGCTTGATCGCAGTCTGCGCGAGGAACTCACGCTTGAGTTCGCCGCACTGCTACGAGAGATCGGTGCGACCACCGTGTTCGTGACCCATGACAAGGACGAGGCTTTTTCAATGAGCGACAGAGTCGCCGTGATTGACGGCGGCCGTCTGATGCAGTGTGACGCTCCTTCCCATGTCTTCAGGCGCCCCGCCTGCGCTCGGGTCGCACAGTTCGTAGGCATGAGCAACCTGCTTCCCGTGACGTATCAACCCGACGGTGAAATTCTCTGCAACCTAGGCAAGCTCAACGTTCAATCAGACTCGAAACTTGGACGAGTCACCCTGGTCGGATTCCGGCCTGACGACATCGAACTGGGGGAAAGCGGTCACAGTCAGGCGGGCTTGCGGTTTAAGGCGAGGATCATTCGCACCGTGTTCCGGGGCAGACAAGTCCAACTCGACCTCGAACCCGAGGTATGCCCTGCCCACTCGCTTCGGATGGTGGTCGAATCAGCTCGAATCGTGCCAACCCCAGGGTCAGTGCAGGTGTTCACCATCGCCCATGACCGCCTGCACCTCATGGAGAGCTAGTTGAACACGAATCGGATAGAGGGTTTCTGTACCCCGGGATTCGAGCCGGTGAAAGTAGTTTTTGAGGCTAATTTTTCTGAGCGTGGCGAGGTGGGCGCCGCGGTAGCAATCGCGCTTCGCGGCGAGCCAGTGGTCGACCTGTGGGGTGGGTTGGCCGATGCGCAAACTACTCGTCCCTGGGAACGCGACACGCTCGTCTGCATGATGTCGGTGGCCAAGGGTATTCTCGCGCTCCTCGTGCATCGACTGGCAGGTCTGGGCGTCATTCATCTGGACGATCCGATTACCCGCTGGTGGCCTGAATTTGCGGCGGCGGGAAAGGCGCAGATCACCCTGCAACAGGTCCTCGCGCACGTGGCAGGGTTGCCCTACGCCGATAATCTGCCGCGGGGTTCGCTGTACAACTGGGAGCGGGTCACCGCCGCGCTCGCCGCACAGGCGCCGGCTTTCGTGCCGGGTAAGGTGCGCTGCTACCACAGCGCGACCATGGGCTTCATCGCAGGCGAGGTTCTGCGCAGGGCAACCGGCGCTCCGATCAATGAACTATTACAGTCCGAACTATGCGGACCCATGGGGGTTGATTTCCAGGTTGGCCTGACCCTCACCGATCAGTCCCGATGTGCAACGATGATTCCTTCGCCAGGCAACATCCTAGACATTGCACGTTCGATGCCCGACTCATTGTTCGGCCGCATGTGGTACCCGATCGCAGACGATGAGGACTTCAACAGTGGTGCCTGGCGAAGTGCGTTGATTCCATCGGCTAACGGCCATGGCACAGCCCGCAGCGTCGCGCGTCTTTACAGCGTGGTGGCCAGCGAGCTTGCCTTCGGAGATCCAGGTCCAATCGAGACCGGAGCGCTCCTCACCGGAATCGCCGAGCAATGGGCAGGCCGTGAGCACAGCACCGGTATGTTCTGGCGACAAGGTCTCGGGTTCTTTCTGAATTGGCCGCCCATCCGGCCAATGGGTCCGAATCCTGCAACGTTCGGCCACTCCGGCGCGGGCGGCGCCCAGGGCTTTGGCGATCCCGACAGCGGTCTGGGCTTCTGCTATGCCCCCAACCGAATGCACAGCGGCATTGACATCGGCCCAAGGGCGACGCCACTCATCGAGGCGGCCTTCCGTTGCCTCGCGCGACCGGCGTGAAGTGCACATGCGCCGATCTGCGTCATGAACTCATGCTTGAAACGACCGGAAATAAGGAATCCTATTGCTTCGCGAACGTATTGAAGGGAAATGGATCGATTGTTTCGCCGAGGTGTTTACGCTTTGTGGCGCAAAGGCCAGCGATGCGGTGGCGATCCTGTCCGACACCCGGTCCCGACCGGTCAATGTCGAACTGGCCGAACTGGCTTTGCTGTCGGTCAAGGCGCGCGCCTTTCACATCACGCTACCAAGCCCCCGTCTCACCGCGCCTGCGCCGGAGCGGTCGACTGGCGTAAGCGATTCAACCGGCGCGAACGAAGTGGCCGGCCGCCATGCGATGGGGCACTTTGATCTGCCAGTCCGGGGCTGTACGATCCGGCTCGTTGGGCGCGCCATCGTCGATCGAGGCCGCCTGCTGGATGAACTCGGATCACGAGCGATTCGCCCACCCACCCTGGCCCGCGACAGTCGCAGCAACCCGATGTAGGGGCGACGCCCGATATCTGCCTCCCGCACCGCTGACCACCGACCCTCTGAAAAAGCACCATGAACGCCCGAACCGACCAGGCCTCCGCCCTGCCGCCCCTGCGAGTACCACGGACACTCTATGACGCCGACCACGAAGCGTTCAGACAGATGGTCAGGCGCTTCTACGAGGCCGAACTGGTTCCCGGAATGGCTGAATGGGAAGACCAGGGAATGGTGCCTAAATCAATCTGGAAACGCTTCGGTGACGTCGGCATTCTCGGCGCTGGCATTCCTGAAAACCATGGTGGCTCGGGCGATGACTTTCGGTTCCTTGCGGTGGCTACCGAAGAGCATGCGCGCGTCGGCCTGGCAGCCCCGGCATTCGAGCTTCATACCGGTATCGTCGCGCCCTATCTGGTGCATCACGGCACCGATGAGCAAAAGCAGCAATGGCTCCCCAGACTTGCTTCGGGCGCGGTCGTTGCCTCATCGGTATGACCGAGCCGTCGTCAGGCAGCGATCTGGCGGGAGTACGCACCACTGCGGTTCGCGACGGCGAGTCCTATATCATCAACGGTTCAAAGATTTTTATCACCAATGGCATCGTCGGCGACCTGATTGTGCTGGTCACCAAGACTGATCCGGCTCGCAAAGCCAAAGGGGTGTCGCTCTTTCTGGTTGACACATCGCTGCCTGGTTATCGCAAGAGCCGAAATCTCAAGAAACTGGGTAACAAGGCGCAGGACACCGCCGAGCTGTTTTTTGACAATGTTCGCGTACCCGCCTCCAGCATGCTTGGAGAAGAGCATGGCGGATGGAAGGTACTCATGTCGGAGCTGGTGCAGGAACGTACCCTGGTGGCGGTGCGAGCAGCCTCCACCTGCGAGGCCGCGCTCGAGGCCACAATCCGCTACGTCAAGGATCGCAAGGCTTTTGGCCAGGCAGTATTCGATTTTCAGAACACGCGCTTCCAGCTGGCAAGCTGCGCCACGAAAACACAGGCGTTGAGAATTTTCACTGATCGATGTATCGACCTGCATACAAAGGGCGAGCTCGACATGCACACCGCCGCCATGGCGAAGCTCTATTCAACAGAGGTCCAGGATGAAGTGCTTGATGCATGCCTGCAATTGCACGGCGGCAACGGCTATATGTGGGAGTACCCCATCGCCCGCATGTGGGCCGATGCGCGTGTTCATCGAATCTATGCTGGCACCAATGAAATCATGCGCGAAATCATCGGGCGGGCGCTCTAATCACCGTTTGCTTCAATTTGGCAACCTACAGGCGGGTGCTCGACCACCCGGCGTTCTGGCGGCTCGCCGCAGCGGCGACGGTGGACGCCGTATCCGCGGGTAAGCTTGCACCCCCTTTCTCTGAAGGAATCATGATGACGCTCCCGCACACCATGCGCCACGCCGACCACGGCTCGGGCGGCGGCCCAGAGGCCATCCGTATTGTTGAAGGGCCTGTACCGAGTCCTGCCGCGGGACAGGTTCTGATCAAGGTGGCCTATGCTGGCGTGAACCGGCCCGATGTCGCCCAGCGATCCGGTAGCTATCCGCCCCCGAAGGATGCCTCGCCGATCCTGGGTCTGGAAGTCGCCGGTCAGGTGGTTGCGGTCGGTGAGAATACAGCGCGCTGGAAGGTCGGTGATGCAGTGTGTGCGCTGGTGCACGGCGGTGGCTATGCCGAGTACGTGGCTGTGCACGGCACGCACTGCCTGCCCGTTCCCGGGGGCTGGTCGCTCCGAGACGCGGCATCGCTTCCCGAAACGTTGTTCACGGTGTGGGTGAACGTATTTGAAACTGGTCACCTGAGCGCGGGCGAATCCATTCTCATTCACGGGGGCTCAAGCGGCATCGGCTCCACCGCCATTCAACTGGCCAAGGCCTTTGGCGCCACGATTTACACCACCGTTGGTTCAGCCGACAAGGCGCAGTTCTGCCGCGCACTCGGCGCAGATCATGTGATCAATTATCGAGAGTCGGATTTTCATGCCGAGGTCAAGCGACTCGCCGCGCCTCGCGGTATCAATATGGTGCTCGACTATATCGGTGGCGATTACCTGAAAAAGAATGTCGATCTGCTGGGCATGGATGGCCGATTGATCCAGCTCGCCTTCATGCAGGGGCGCGAAGCCATGCTTGACCTGGGCCCCATTCTGATGCGCCGGGTCGTCATCACCGGATCAGCGCTACGACCTCGAACCACCGATCAAAAGGCTGCGATCGCACGCGGTCTGGAGTCCCAGGTATGGCCGCTCCTTGTAGCCGGAACGATCCGGTCTGTGGTCAACGCCGAGTTCACGCTCGGCGAGGCCACCCAGGCGCATCGGCTGATGGAGTCCTCCGCGCACCTGGGAAAGATCGTATTGCGGGTGGACTAGCGTACAGTGATGTCGACTCGGATACCTGCGCCCGATGCGCTGGCCGGGCTTTATGCCCGCGCCTGCCGCTGGCGCGGCTCGCTCGAACTCTTCGCCGATCCCACCGAGCGGATCTCAGGACGACAGGCCTGGCAGGCCAGTCTCGCGATCGGCGGCGTATTCGCGACCCGCGGACTCACGGCCGGCGGTCGAATTGCATTCCTTTGCAGACCATCGGTGAGGCATGCGCTCGCCTGGTTCGGCATACCGCTATCGGGCGGCGTCTCATGCAGCCTGCACATCCGCGAAATTCCCGAGCGGCTGGGCGAGACCCTGGCCTGGCTGGGAGCTGCCGCACTGGTTTATGATACCGATCTCACTTTGCTGGCAACCGACGTACTCGGCCACGCCCAGCGCCACGGTCACACGGCGCTCAGGCTGAGTTTGGGGGAAAAGCGCAATGGCGATCCGGAGTGGGAGGCGCTGCTGGCCGCACCGCCCGCCGACCCGCTGGCGTGCATGTCCGATCACCTGGCTGCGATCATTCTGTCCTAGGGTTTTACCGGACGGCCCAAGGGTGTCATGCACACACATCGCACGCTGCCGGAAAATGCCAAGGCCGGGCAGATGCTTTATGGCACGGTCACCACTCGCGATGTAGCACTCGTGATGATGCAACCGTCTTTTGCCGCCTGGGTCAATGTGGTGGTGCCCTATGTGGCAGGCTGCGGCAAGGTGGTTTTTGGTGACGCCTTCACGCCTCAGGGATTTCTTGAATCGATTGCGCGCGAGCGCATCACCATGGCGCCTGCGGTCCCCACCATGTGGCGAATGATGTTCGCCGAGGATATCGCCCGCTACGACCTGTCCTCGCTCAGGAATGTGTCCATCTCGGGCGAGCCCCCGTCACGCACCGATCTCGAGCGCATCTATGCCCAGGTCTCCAAGGGCATCTCGAGTTTTTATTCATCGAGCGAGGCGGGTACCGGCGGGGCAGTGCTTGCCACCGAAGCCGATACGCTGGGCGTCGGTCGCGCATCGGGCGGCAAGCCCGACACCACCGGGCGGCCCGTTGTTGGCGCTGATATTCGGATCATCAACCCTGAAGGCGATTTTCACGATCTGGTTCCCGAGGGCGAGATCAGCGAGATCCTGGTCTCGGGGCCATCGCTTGCCGTCGGTTACTGGCGCGACGACGCACTCACGCGAAAGCGTTTTCGCGATGGCTGGTGGCGGTCGGGCGATATGGGTTATGTCGATGCCGATGGCGACCTGTTTGTGCTGGGCCACACCGATAACGTGATCAATTCCGGCGGGATGAAGGTACATGGCGAAGAAGTCGAGCGCGCGCTGCTCCGGCATCCAGCGGTCGCGCAGGCCGCAGTGATCGGCATACCAGATGAACGCTGGGGCCAGCGAATCGAAGCGTATGTGATCTTGAAGGCGGGGGCGGCCGTCGCGAACGAATCACTCGCGTCATTTTGCAGGCTTGAAGGCGGGCTAGCCTCGTTCAAGGTGCCCAAGGTGTTCTACCTGGTTGACCGGCTGCCGACCGGACCCACGGGCAAGCTCTATCGTCGAGCGCTGCGTACATCCGATTGACCCGTTCTGGCCCCCATCAAGGAGTGATTCAAATGGCGTCTGCGGTAGCGCATCAATCGTTCATGCCAGCGGTGATCGGCACAGGTGCAATGGGCGGCGCCATGGCCAGCCGGCTGCTCACACAAGGCTACCCCGTACAGGTACGCGATACTGATATAAGCCGACAGCTTGCGCTCGTAGCGACCGGTGCGGTCGGACATTTTTCACCCGCCAGCCTCGCCACTCGCGCCAGGGTGGTGTTCATCGTGGTCGTCGATGCCGCGCAGATCCGCTCCGTACTGAGCGACGACGGTGGGCTTCGCTCAGCCCTGTCACCCGCGCACACCGTGGTGTTCTGCAGCACGATCTCGCCGGAGGAAATGAGTGCCGCTTGCGAGTTGGTCCGTACTATCGGGGCAGCAGCAATCGACGCGCCCATCTCCGGCGGCCCGCAACGCGCGCTGCGGGGTGAGATGTCGATGATGCTGGCCGGTGACCCGACTGCGATCGAGCCCATCAAACCGCTACTGGCGCAAATGACGGCCCAGCGCTTTTTCATCTCTGAACGCCCAGGCGATGCCAGTCGTGCCAAGCTGGTGAATAACCTGGTGGCGGGTATCAACCTCGCCGCCGCAGCGGAGGGGCTTGCACTTGCCAGAGCGTTGGGACTCGACGAGTCCCAGATGCTCGAACTCATGCGCGCGAGTTCCGCACAGAGCTGGATCGGCGATGACCGCATGAGGCGTGCGCTTGATAACGATTTTCTGCCCCGCGCACAGACTCATGTGCTGGCGAAGGACCTGATGCTCGCTCAGGCGCTTGCCCACCGTCACGGCTATCCGGTGCCACTGGGCGATGCAGCCCGCACCTTGTTCGAGGCTGCCTGTTCAGCCGGTTACCGCGAGGAAGACGACGCGGCAATGCTCAAGTATCGACACGCCTGGCGTCAGCCCCAGGGCGGGGCTCAGACCCCTGACTGAAGCCCGGGTTGGCCGTGCCGATTTACCGCCCGCGGATGCTGGTTCTGGCTTTTTTTCAGATGGATAGGTTACGCTCTGCGGCTTTCCGGCAATCGCCCTGTTCACCATGCCGCTGCAGCGAAGTGTCCGCCATTGGTTTGCTCTTCTGTGCAGCCTGCTGCCGATCGCCTCGCAGGCTGACGAAGCCAGCTACTGGCTGATAGCGAGCCCTTACACGGTGCATTTCAGGCCCAGCGATGAGCATCGGCACGTCTGGCTCGTCGGGATCGAACGTCAGACCGCGCGCGGCGATCTTGCAGGGGTCACCTACTTCACCAATTCATTCGGACAGCCCAGCGTGTTTGCCTACCCGTTCGGCAAAACCTACCCGGGTCCGATCAAGTGGGGCGACACCACCGTGCTGCCCGAAAACTGGTATGCGAAGTGGGCTGCCGGTCTCCTTTACGGCTACAAGGGAAAGTATGAGGACAAGGTTCCCTTCAACCGGGATGGCTTGTCCCCCGGCGTGATTGTGTCGCTGGGGCGTTCAATGACCGAGAACACCCAGTTTCAGACCAATCTGCTCGGCGCAAACGGGCTCATGTTTCAGTTCAATACGCGACTGAAATAGACGGTCGGTTACATTCAGAACCAGCCGGTGCCTGTACTCAGTGGATACCCAACTGGCTTCCCAGCTCGGTCAGCGAGCGCTCGAGCAGCCACTCGATCGGGAAATACAAAAGCGTCGCGCCACGCCCCTGGAACTGTGCAAGCTGCTGCCAGTTGGCCGGCATGCCAAAGCGCAGCCCCGCTGCCCTCAGGCGGGCACTAACCTGGTCGATTGCGGCGGTGACCTCCGGGGTGGTGACGCCGCGTCGCCCCGTCAGGCTATAGGCGAGATCGTTAGGGCCGATCAGGAACGCATCGATGCCGGTAACGCCAACGATCTCGTCAATGTTCTCCACTGAGAGTCTGGTTTCAATCTGTACGATCACCGACTTGTCTTGAGCCTGCTCGCCGCAGGCATAGCGCACCACCTCAACCGCTTCGGCAGCCTGGGCAGCGGTATCAATATGAGGAATGATCAGACCGTCGGCCTGGCGATCAAGGTATTGCACCAGCACCGCCGGATCCGGCGACCAGCTTCGAACCATGGGCGACAAACCAGCCACCTTGGCTGCGCGAATCAGATCGGTGGCGGCATCCAGGCCGATACCGCTCCGTTCACAGTCGACGAAGGCGATGTGGGCACCGCCACGCGCGAGCGCTCCCATGACATCGGGATTACGACCGCCCAGGTTCACCGCAATCACGGTCTGCCCGTCGCGCAGACGCTGCTGATGAGGATGAAGTGGCATGGCGCTCAGAATCCGTAGAGTTGGGCGGGATGATCGACCAGAATGTTGTGAAGGAGCGCACGATCCCCCAGCCAGTCGGCAAACAGGTTGAAGAGATCGCCGTCGTTGGGCATGGCGCTTCGAATGAAGACATGCGGCCAGTCGCTCCCCCAGAGCAGACGCCCGGGCACTTCATTGAGGAGGCGTTCGGCGGACGCAAGCGTGGAGGGATACGGGAAAGGCTCAGCGGTCAGCCGATAGGGCGCGGTGAGCTTCACCCAGGCGCGACCGGCTCGCGCCAGTCGCAGGAGCGCCTCGAATCCGTCGGTGGTGCCCAGCTGCGCGGGGACATACCCGAGGTGACCGAACACCATGGGAACGGGAAGCCCACGCAACTGGCGATCGAGATCGGGAAACTCGTTCACATGCATCAGGAACTCGATATGCCAGCCAAACGGCGCAATCGTGTCAGCGAGGGCACGTAACCCCGCAAGCGGCAACTGACCCCGACCTTCCTTGAGATCGACGATGTTGCAGCGGACACCTCGCACACCCAGCGCATGCAGACGCCCAACCTCGTCCGACGAGATATCGAAGGGCAGCACAGCAACCGCTCGTAGCCGAGTGGGGGCCTCGCCGAGCGCCTCCAGCATCGCGCTATTGTCGGTGCCATAGACGCTCGGCTGCACCAGCACGCCACGCTCGATGCCGAGCGTATCGAGCATATGCAGATACTCGGAGACCGAGGCCTCAGGCGGGTTGTAGAGCCGGTTGGCAACCAGCGGAAATCGGTCACGCGGCCCGCAGACGTGCGCATGCACATCGCAGGCGTGCGCGGGCAGTCGCACGCACGGGGCCCGCGGGGCCGGGTCATGGGGCACGCACTCGGCGTAGGACGCCGCCGCGCCCGCGGCGTTCGGGGTCGGGGCGGGAGCGCTCATTCGAGGCGAATGCCCTTCTCGCGTACCACCCGCCCCCAGCGGCCCAGATCTTCCCGAATCAGTTGGGCAAACGCCTCTGGCGTGCTGCCTACCGCCTCGACGCCCATCGTGGCAAAATTTTTCTTCACCGACTCGTCCTGCAGCGCCTGCACGGCGGCGCGTTGCAGCGTATTGATGACCTCCGCAGGCGTACCCACCGGCGCAACCAGACCCGTGAAATTGGTGATCACGAAATCGGTCAGACCCGCTTCGCGAAAAGTGGGCACTGCGGGCAGCGATTTCCAGCGGTCCGCCGACGACACTGCAAGCGCTTTCACCCTGCCCTGCTCGATGAAGGCAGACGATGATGTCACCTGGTCGAACAGCACATCGACGCGCCCGGCCACCACATCCTGCAACGCAGGCCCCGCCCCCTTGTAGGGCACGTGGAGAAACTGGGTGCCGGTCAGCGCCTGAAACAGTTCACCCACCAGATGATTGGATGTGCCATTACCGGCCGAAGCCATGCTGACGGCGCCCGCCTTGCGACGAGCCTGCTCGATGAAAGTCCCGAGATCACGCGCCCCCATCCCGGGGTGGGTGATGAGCACAAACGGCACGGCAGCAAGGAAGCTCACTGGCGCGACACCGGTCGCCGGATCATAGGGCCAGTCGCGGTAAAGGCTGGGCGCAACGCTCAGGGAACTGTTCGACCCCATCATCAGCGTGTAGCCGTCGGCGGGCGACTTCATGGCGATTTCCGCGCCGATCTTGCCCCCCGCACCAGTACGGTTTTCGACCACCACACTCTGGTTGAGCACCTTGCTCATGGCCGCGCTCACCACCCGCGCGGTGACGTCGACGTTGCCGCCTGGGGCAAACGGGACGATGATTCGGATCGGCTTGGCCGGAAACGGCTGAGCGTGGGCAAGCGATGTGCCAAGCGAAATTGACACGGCCAGACCCGATACCAGCAGGCGTAAGCGTGAGCGCATCCAGAATTCCTTTCAGACGGGGTACTTGAGAACCGGACGGCCAATCTACAACGAAACTGGGCCGATTGCCCGGTATCGTCCGGCAAGCAACGCTTGAATCCAGAGATCCTCCATGGCTCAGCTCCCAGCAAACGAGTACCTCACCCTGCACGAGATCATCCAACAGGCCCGGCTCAATCTCGGTAACCACGCCTGGCACTACATCGTGGGCGGCGCGGAAACCGAAACCACACTGCGGCGCAATCGCTGGGCCATCGACAGACTGGCGTTACGCCCGCGCGTTCTTCGCGATGTCGGCGATACCCATGCGGGCACCGACTGGTTCGGGCGGCGGCTTCGCCTGCCTATCCTGTTCGCACCGGTGGGCGGCCTCGAACATTTCTGGGAAAGTGGGCCGATTCCTGTGACCCAGGCCGCGGGAGAATTCGGCGTACCGCACATGCTGAGTTCGGTCTGCGCCTGCGATGTCAGCGAGGTCGCCCGCAGCGCCCCCGAGGCGCTCAAGTTATTTCAACTCTATGTGCATGGCGATCCGCAATGGGTCGACGATACCCTTGATCGTGTGATCGAACTGGGCTTCGAACAGGTCTGTCTCACGGTAGATACGGCGGTCTACAGCAGGCGCGAGCGCGATCTCGCCCAGCGAAATATCCGCCGCGCTAATGTGCCGGGCCGACACTGGCAGGCAAAGCTCACCTGGAAGGATATCGACCGCATTCGCTCGCGGACCCGCGTGCCACTGATCCTCAAGGGCATCGTTACCGCTGACGACGCCAGGCTCGCGGTCGAGCATGGTGTGGACGCGGTCTACATATCCAACCACGGTGGCCGACAACTCGATCACGGGCAGGGAACGATGGAGGTGTTACCCGAAGTGGTCGACGCAGTCGACGGCCATGCGCGCGTGATCATTGACGGCGGGTTCTGTCGCGGCACCGATGTGGTGAAGGCCCTTTGCGCAGGCGCGGACCTGGTGGGGATCGGGCGACTGCAATGCGCCGCCCTGGCCGCAGGCGGCAAGCCCACCGTGCTGCGCCTGCTCGAACTGCTTGAATCTGAGATTCGCATTGCGATGGCGCTCGCAGGCGCCGCCAGCCGCGCTGACCTGAAGCGTAGCCATCTGGCCGTGAGCGAGTCCATGCTGCCCACCCACACCTGGGGAGCATTTCCAATGCTCAACGAAGACCTGTCGGCGCCACCACGACGAAGCAGCCGATCCTGTTCTGCTGATCGCCCGTGACGTCGTTATCGTCCATGGTGGAGACCCGTTCGCCCCGGGTCGATTCTCCGGCCTCGAAGGAGGTCGGGTGGGTCATGGGTCTAGTGGCCGCAACGGCGGTTGTACTGGCGATCGGATTGCCCTCTATGATGCCCGCGCAGGCGAGCGAGGCGAATGCGGGGCTGCTCCACCGCGTGAGCCTGCTCGCGCCGGGTCCTCAGGGCTTGCCCGGCCGTACCACGATCGCACCGCAGGCGGTCTGCCCAGGCTTGAAATCTGCCATGGGACGATATCGGGAGCAGGTGCTGATCCCGATCCGCCAGTGGGCGCAGCGCGAACTGCGCGAAGTCACCGCTGAGACGGTGCTATACCCATTCTCTGGCCCCGACGCTGCCACCTTGATCGCGCTGTTCGGCGAGGCAAGGCGAATGGTATTGCTCTCTCGCCAGGAAGCATCACTTGCCCAACTGCAACCTGTACCCGCCAGCACCGAAATCGCTGAATGCGCAACCCAGCATTTTTTTTACATCACCGGCTTCTATCGAACCCATGATCTACAAGGCAAGCACGGCCCCGCACCGAGACTCATGTCACTCCTACTCATGAGCATTGAGGCCGCTGGAATGCTACCCGCCGCGATCATACCGATCCGGATTGACGATGAGGGCCAATTGCAGGTTGCGCGCGACCAGCAGGTGCTCGCTGACGATGATGGTATTTTTCGTTCTGCATGGCCCGCATTTGAGGCGGCACCGGCGACCGAGGCCGGCCCGTCACGGATATCCCGCCCGGCGGGCGTGCGATTCGAGGTGTTTGATGAACACGGCAAGCGGCGGATCCTCGATTACCTGAGCCTCGATCTATCGAACGCTGGCCTGCGCGCCCCGAGCGTGGAAATCGACTGGCTCTCAGGCGTCGCTACCGGCGCGGTACTGATCAAGTCCGCCTCGCATCTGCCCCAGGCCGCACATTTTTCCAATCTGGTCCGGACCATTACCACACGCTCGCGCGGCATCGTTCAGGACGAAACCGGTCTGGATGTGCAAGCACTCGCCGCATTCAGCAGCATCGCGGTCCACGGCCGTTTCAGTGAACCGCATGAGCTGTGGCGGGGGGCTGAGTCAATGAAGCGGCTACGAGGCTTTACCGATCGGCAACCACGCCTCGGGAGCCCGCCTTTCGTTCTGGGCTACCGCAAACCCTCGGGGACATTGATGATCGTGGCTACTCGCGTACCCGGCAAATCGCCCGCCGCGCAAGGACTACCTGACGACAGCTGGCCCTGATGAAGGCCACCACGCTCAAGGCCGACTGAACAAGGCGCCTTCGGCGCGATCGCCAGGCGGCCGCCCCGACCCTGCGCGATCAGGCGAGCGTGCACGCCTCGTCAAACGTCAGCCGCGGCAAACGCTGCATCACCTTTGAGGGATCACCCCGACCGATGTTGCAGAGGAAATTGCTCTTGAATCGGCCATCGGGGAAGAACTCTGCGTCGACCGTGGCGGTATCAAAGCCCGACATGGGCCCACAGTCGAGCCCGAGCGCCCGCGCAGTCAGAATGAAGTAGCCGCCCTGCATCGAGGCATTCCGGAAGGCGCTGAGATGGGCAAACTGTTCCTTGCCCGGTGCACCGAACAGGTCTTTTGCCTCGGGGCGATGCGGGAAGGTGCGGGGCAGATGCTCATAGAAGCGGGTGTCCCAGGCGAGAATCGCAGTGCACGGCGCCGCCATCGTCTTATCGAGATTGCCAGGGCTGAGCGCCGGGCGAAGGCGCTCTTTCCCCCCTGGGGTACGAACAAACACGACCCGCATGGGCTGCGTGTTCATCGTGGTCGGTGCCCACTGGAGAATGTCGTAGAGCGCGCGCAGTTGGTCGTCGCTCACCGGCTCCGCAAGCCAGCCGTTCTGCGAACGCGCATTGCGAAAAAGGGTATCGAGCGATGGGGCGTCCAGCATGGAAATCTCCTGAAAAATTAGGCGCCGAATCATAGCACCGGCGCCCCTCTCGATCTGATCACGCGGGCAGCAGACGTCTACTCAATAGCTCGACTTTTATGTACTGAATTCAAATTTAGTCGCGACTAATATGCATGAAGGACTGCGCTTTGAGAATCTGTTGGCGATGAGAAGCCGCACCGGGCGCTGCGACGGTTTGCAATCGAAAAATGCCGGTGCAGGCCGTTCAATCGGTTCGTGATGCGCGGCACAGTGATCCGCTGGGCGTGATCCAGATCACGGTCGACGCCGATTTCCTGAACGGACTGACGGCCTGTACGCTGCAACCGCATCGCTCCAGCACTCTCGGCTTGCGCGTGCGTAGCACCCACCGCTACGATGGTCGCCATGAACACTTCCCCTGCTTTCGAAATCATCGATATCGCGCTCTTCGAGCGGGACGTCCAGCTGCGGATGCCGTTTCGTTTCGGCATCGTCACGCTCACCGCTGCGCCCCAGGCATTCGCGCGCGTGAGGATCCGGCTTACGGATGGTCGCGAGTCGGACGGGGCATCGGCCGAGCTGCTCGCCCCGAAGTGGTTCGACAAGAATCCTGCCCTCAGCAACGAGGACAATTTCAATCAGCTCCGCACCGCCATTCGACTGGCCGCCACGGCCTATCAGAACGGTGGGCGTCATACCGCCTGGGGGCATTTCGCCACCCATCACCTCGATCACATCGCCCGCGCAAGCGCAGTCGGACTGAACACGCTGACCGCCAATTTCGGGCCAGCGCTCCTTGATCGGGCCGCGCTTGATGCATTGTGCAGGGCCGAGAATCTGTCCTTCTATCAGGCCATGCAGCAAAACCTGGGTGGCCTGCAGCCCGCCGAGCTCGCGCCCGATCTCACAGGCTTTGATATCCCGGCCTTTCTCGCTGAGCTCAAGCCCGCCGCCACGCTCGCGGCCCGGCACACCGTGGGTCTGGTCGACCTCATCACCGCGAGCGACCGCCCTGCAGGCAGCCCCGCTGTGGGCGACGGGCTCCCCGAGACCCTGGAGGAAGTCGTTCAGCGCTACGGTCATCGGTGGTTCAAGCTCAAGGTGGGTGGCGACCTGAAGAGCGACCTCGAGCGACTGGCGGCCATCGCAGCAGTACTCGACCGTATGCCGCACCCCTACCGCGCTTCGCTCGATGGCAATGAACAGTTCGACGACGTCGAAAGTATCAGCGAGCTCTGGCGGGCCATTCGGCGCGATGCACGGCTCAAGCGACTGGCGCAAAGCGTAGCGTTCATCGAGCAGCCCATCAAGCGCGCCAATGCACTCACCCGCGATATTGCCGCGCTCGCGCAACACGCCCCCGTGATCATCGACGAATCCGATGACACGCTCGATGCGTTCGTGCGCGCGCGGAAGCTCGGCTACACCGGTGTGTCCTCCAAAACCTGTAAGGGTCTTTGGCGGTCAGTGATCAATTCAGCGCGCTGCCACCATTGGAATGCTCAGGGCGAGCAAGCCGGCAACTATTTCATGAGCGGGGAGGACCTCACGATTCAGGCGGGGTTGGCACTCCAGCAGGACCTCGCGCTCGTGAATCTCCTGGGTATCACGCATGTGGAGCGCAATGGCCATCACTATGTGAACGGCATGGCTGATCTGCCAGCCGCTGAGCAGGCGAACTTTCTAGGCGCGCACCCTGATCTCTACGAAGCGAGTCATGGGGCAACCCGGCTCGCCATCCGCGCAGGCATGATCAAGGTCGACTCGCTCGCCTGCCCCGGCTATGCGAGCCAGGCGTTTCCCGACTGGGAGGCGATGCGCCCGCTTGCGGGCTGATCGGGCCCCGGCTGAAGGATCAGTCGAGCCCGAGCGCCTGGAGCGTGCCGCGCAGATAGCCTGCAGCAAACGCTGCCGAGCCCGGTCCATCGGGGTGGTAATCAAACGGTTCAACCGCAAGCCAGCCGCGATAAAACTGTCTTGCCAGCGCTTGTAAAACAGGCGCGAAGCGATCGTCGCCCTGCCCAGGCGCACGCAGGTTCCGGTCATTGAACTGAATGTGGGCCAGCAGCCCGCTTGGCCAATGCAGATCGATCACCTGATCAAGCGGCAGTGCTTCGGTCTTGCCGCCTGAACAGGTGTCGAGCATGGTCCGTAACCCTGGCTGATTGATGTTGCGCACCACGGCCATTCCCTGCTCGACCGTGTTGATGATCGAGGTCTGATCAACGGAGAGCGGCTCGACGCAGTACTGAACTCCGGCCTGCGTGGCAGCCACGCCCGCCTCAGCCCAGCATTCGGTGGCCAGTGCCAGCGCTTCGGCATGTGACTGGCCTGGCCAGACCGACCGTTGTTTGCCAGAGCCATGAACCAGGTAATGGCCCCCCATCAGCGCACAAAGCTCCACGCATCTCACCATCCAACGCGCGGTACGGCGCCGTGTCGATTCATCGGGGCTGGTCATAGAAAATCCAGCGGGCTTCACCAGCAGCCAATGCAGTCCGGAGATCGCCAGGCCGTGATCAGCCGCGACCGCGCGAACCTGCTCCGCGTCACGGTCAGAGATCGTGGTCGGGTCATCGGCCAACGTGAAGGGCGCAACCTCAAGCCCGGTGTAGCCCAGTGCAGCCGCCAGTACGCATTGCCGATCAAAAGGAAGATCGCCAATCACCTCGTTACAGAGCGAGAGCCGCTTCGCGAAGCCCTTGGCGGGTGGAGTGAAAGGAAATGTACTCATCGGTGGGCGATGTCCTGGGAGCCGGTCACACGTTGCCAGAGCCGCCGTGCCGCCGGGACCTGCGACAGCAGCACGATCAGAACGATCAGCGCCAGCACAGCGCTGAGCGGTCGGGTAAAAAACGGCAGCAGACTGCCATCGGAGAGCACAAGCCCGCGCCGAAGCGTTTTGTCGACGATATCGCCCAGCACCAGTCCAAGCACAAAGGGCGCAACCGGGTAGCCGCGCCGGCGCAGGAAAAAGCACACCACGCCCACGCCCATCATCACCCACACATCAAAGAGCCGCTGGCTGATGGAGTAGGCGCCCAACACGCAGAGCACAAACACGATGGGCATGAGCACCTCGCGCGGCACCCTGAGCACCCACAGAAGGGGCCGCACCATAATGAGACCGAAGAGCAGAATGGCAAGGGTTGCAACCAAGGTGATCGCCACCACGTCGAACATGAACTGCGGCTGGGTAGTCATCAACATGGGGCCGGGTTGTGCGCCGTGAATGATCATGGCAGCCATCAGCACCGCCGCCGGCGCGGACCCCGGAATGCCCAGCGCAAGCGCGGGAATCATGGCGCCGGGCACGGCCGCGTTATCACCCGTTTCAGCGGCAATCAGCCCCTCCACCGAGCCCTTGCCAAACTGATCGCGCTCGCGACTCGCGCGCCTCGCGGCGGCATAAGAACTCCAGGCTGCCATGTCTTCCCCCACGCCGGGGAGAATGCCGATGAACACACCGATCAGCCCCGAGCGAAGAATGGTGCGCCAGTACTGCACCACATCTCGCAGCCGAGGCAGGATGGAATCGACCGACTCGGTCACCGCACGCTGCAGCGGCGCTGACATCACCATCAGTACTTCGGCAAACCCGAACGCCCCCACCAAGGCGGGAATCAGCGGAATGCCACCACTCAGATCATGCCAGCCGAAGATAAACCGGTCGTGGGCATGAACCGGATCCTGACCGATGCCCGCCACAAAAAGGCCGAGCAGACCCATCAACCAGCCCTTGATGGGTTCCGAACCCGTCAGCGTTCCCGACATCAGCACACCAAGAAGGCCCAGCCAGAAAAACTCGAACGCGCCGAACTTGAGCGCGAACTCCGCCAGAACCGGCGTGAGCGCAGCCAGGCAAAACACACCAAACAAGGATCCGGCAACCGAGCCTGTGGTGGCGATCCCCATGGCGCGTCCGGCCCGACCTTGTCGTGCCAGCTGATTGCCATCGAGACAGGCGGCAGCGTTGGCAGCCGTACCGGGAATATTGAGCAGGATCGAAGTGCGGCTACCGCCATAGATTGCGCCCACGTAGACGCAGACCAGCACCAGAATCGCATCGGTAGGCTGCATGCGAACCGTCAGCGTGGTGAAGAGCGCAATGCCCAGTGTTGCCGACAGACCCGGCAGAAGACCGATCACGATCCCCACCAGCGTCGCGCCCAGCGCGTAAGCAATCTGCCAGGGCCCCGTCAGATTGACGAGGGAACCGAACAGCATCGTGACTCCGTCCAGCGCCGCCTCCGCCTCAGGGAAGTCGTACCAGGAACACGTCCTGGAACAGATGGGCAATCACCAGTGCCGCGATACCCGCGGTGATTGCAATACGAAGGACGAGGCGTGTGCGCGGCCTGGGCGAATCGTTCCAGCTGAGCGTCAGCATCCAGACGAACATGACGACCGCTGCGGCAATCGCAAACGGTATCCGGCCGAGCGCGCCAAACACAAAGATCCCGGTGAGGCCCAGGATCCCGGCGAGTTTGCCCCAGGCAATGGGTGCGGGCGGGTCTGAATCGACCTTCGCCGGTGACAGCGCGAGCGCAAGACCAAACACCAGCATGAGCACGCCCAGCACACCAGGCACCAGGCCTGGCGCCGACCATGGCTCGATATTAAGCGACTCCAGCCGGTCCATTCGCCAGGCCCCGATTGATACTGCGGCACCCAGCACCGCCCAACCGAGGCCTGGTCTCATCGCGAACGCAATTCGCTCAGCGACGAATGCCGATGGACTCAGGCGTGACCTTGGCCATGCCTGCGTCCTGCAGCAGGAACGCATCCGAGATCACGGTGGGCCAGACCGCGTCATAGGCGGCTTTGCCGAACAGCGGCGTAAAGAGCGCGCCGCGCGATGCAGCGTAGGTGCGGATCTTGTCGGATTTTTCGATTTTCTCGGCCCAGAGTTTCTCGACGGTCGCCACGACTTCTGCCGGTACACCCTTCGGGATGAAGATGCCGAAGCCGGAGGTCACTTTGGGGAAGTTCTGCACGAACTGCGTGATAGGAGGAATGGTGCCGAACCCTTCGATCGTAAGCGCGGTATCGGCCACCACCGCCAGCGGACGCAGACGCTTGGCCTTGATCATCTCGGCCATTTCAACAGCCAGCTGCGTGGTGACCTCCGCTTCGCCCGCCACCGTGGCCACCACTGCAGGGTTACCGCCGTCGTAGGTGACATGCCGGTACTTCGCACCGGTGGCCTTGGCGATGGTTTCCATTGCAAAGTGCCCGGAAGAACTATTGCCTGCGGTGGCGACCGATACCGGCTTGGCTTTCATCGCTTCGAGGAGCTGGGGCAGGGTCTGATACGGCGACGCGGGGTTGACCGCCACGATCGACACATTGGTGACTGACAGGAACAGGTGAAAGTCGTCGACCTTACTGTTCAGCATGCCCAGAAGCGGATAGGTGCCCAGTTGCTTGGCCGCGCCCGCCGTCCAGGTGTAGCCATCACGTGGGGCTTCCATGGCGTTCTTGGTGCCGATCGACCCGGCGCCGCCCGGTTGGTTGACGACCACGATTTTCTGGCCCAACGCCGGTTCGAGCTCAGCGGCCGCCAAGCGCGTCACCTGATCCGTGGCGCCGCCTGCTGCCCACGGCACGATGATGGTGATCGGTTTGGCGGGCTTCCATTGCGCAGCCACAGGGCCGGACAAGGCAAGCAGCAGGCCTGCTGCGAGGGGGGCGGCGAGCGCCAATCGGCGGCTTGATTTCATGGGTCTCCTCCTGAGTTGTCGGTATTCAGCCATGAACTCTAACCCCGGGGGGTGAGCCGGACAAGGCCAGGACCTGAGCGGATGGTTCGGTAATCGGCACGCGCGCGGAATCAACACGCAGAATCAGCACGCGGCGGGCAGCCTTGCGCGGACAGCAACCGCTGTGGCGTCACCCCGCTCAAGACCTGCCCGTCCCGCGGCGCATCCTCGCCCCCTGCGACAGCCACACCGCACCGATCAGGACCAGCGCCGGAAGGTAAAACCAGTGGGGCGTAGGCCGATCGGTGGGCACCTGCAGCGATACCACATCCCAGCCCTGCTCAAGACCCGCCTTCTGAGCGCGAGACCCGAACCGCACCGCGCCGATCTGCGCCTTGTCGCCCAATGTCATCACCTGCAGGCCCGATTGCGACAACCGCCGCCTGCCATCCTCGCCCGCAGCACCCAGCCCAATCGCCACCGTCTTGGTGATGTCATCACCTTCGATGTTGGTACCCCGAATCACCATCACCAGCCGATCATGATCAGGAACTGCACGCGCCACCTCATAGACTTTCGCCGCAGGCTCGGCCCGGTACTCAGGCGACAGCTGGTCCATGAAAAAGTCGGGACGAAACAGAAGCAACACCGCCGCAGCAAGCAGCATGTTTTCCCACCAGCGACTGCGCACCCGGAACCAGTTCATCGTGAGGGCGCTGAAGATCAGTATCGCAAGCGTACAGGCCGCAACGACCCGGGCCAGTTCCCACCATCCATTGACATCAATCAGCAGCAGCTGCGGATTGAAAATCCAGATGAACGGCAAAATGACGGTGCGAAGCGCATAGAGTGATCCCTGAATCCCCGTCTTGATTGCGTCCTCGCCCGAGATTGCCGATGCTGCAAACGTGGCAAGCCCGACCGGCGGCGTAATGTCGCCCATGATCCCGTAGTAAAAAACGAACAGATGGACCGCAATGAGCGGAATGATGAGGCCGCTCTGCGCGCCCAGCTCCACCACCACCGGCGCCATCAGCGTGGCCACCAGCACATAGTTGGCGGTGGTGGGAACGCCCAACCCGAGGACCAGGCAGACAAAAGCAATGAAGAGCAGCATCACGATCACGTTGCCCTGCGAGACGAGTTCGACGAACTCGGTCATGCGCAGCCCCAGCCCGGTCAGCGTGATACCGCCCACAATGATGCCGGCGGTGGCCGTGGCAATGCCGATGCCAATCATGTTGCGCGAGCCGTCGTGAAAGCCCGCCACTACATCATTGATTCCATCGCGCCAATACCCTTCAATCGGCTCTTGACGGAGCCATGCGATGAGCGGTCGCTGCGTGAGCATGAGGGCGATCAGCACCGCCACCGCCCAGAATGCTGACAGCGACGGCGAGAGCTCCTCGATCATGAGGCACCAGATCAGGGTGCCGATCGGCAGCAGAAAATGAAGCCCCGCTTTCACCGTGGCCCAGGTATCCAGTACCTTCGGATCCTCAATATCGATGTCCTGCGGCAGATCAGGCGAGCGCGCGGCCTCGCGAATCGACACCAGATAGAGCCCGGTCACGATGGCGCCCACCGCCCACGGCGCAGCCTCGCCGAGCAGCGCTTTCGCTGCAAGCAGCAGGTAGTAGAGGAGCGCCACCACCACGATGCTGCCCGAGAGACCCAACCCCAGGCGGACGAAACGGTCTGAGGCCGAGCGTGGCGCGCGTTGCACCAGCGGCACCATGCCCATCTTGAGCGCTTCGAGATGGACGATGTAAAAGAGGCCGATGTAGGACAGCACCGCCGGAAGGAGCGCGTGCTTGACGATCTCGGAGTAGGGAATGCCGACGTACTCCACCATCAGGAAGGCGGCTGCGCCCATCACCGGAGGCATGATCTGGCCATTGACCGAACTCATAGTCTCGATGGCGCCGGCCTTCACGCCGCCATAGCCCGCCTTTTTCATGAGCGGAATCGTGAAGATACCCCCCGAGACCACATTCGACACCGACGAACCAGAAATCATGCCGTTCAGGGCCGATGACACCACAGCCACCTTGGCCGGCCCACCGCGCATATGCCCAAGCGCGGCGAAGCTCACCTGCATCATGTAATTGCCGCCGCCTGCACGGTCGAGGAGCCCACCAAACAGGACATACACAAAAATAGCGCCAGTGGAGACCCCGAGTGCAATGCCGTAGACACCCTCGGTGGTCAGCCACATATGCGAGATCAGGCGGTTGAGCGATGCGCCCTTGTGCTGAAGCACCTCGGGCATGAAGGGCCCGGCCATCGCATAGCCGATGAAGAGCACCGCGAGTGCTGCCATCGGCCAGCCCACTGCGCGACGGGTGGCTTCTAAAAGCAGCAGCAGACCCATACTCGCCGTGAACACATCAAACCCGGTGGGCTGACCAGGACGGGTCGCAAGCTGGGCGTAAAACAGGAGCAGGTACGCCCCGGCGAACGCGCCTGCGCAGGCGAATACCCAGTCCGTGACGGGCACACGGTCGCGTGGCGAGCGCCGCGTAGCGGGCCAGGCGAGAAACGCCAGAAAGAGCGCAAAACCGAGGTGGACCGAGCGCGCCTCGGTATCGTTCAGAATCCCGAAACCAAGGGTGAAGGGTAAAGGGGATGCGTACCAGAACTGAAATAGCGCCCAGGCGAGCGCAGCCGCAAACATGATCTGGCTCGTCAGGCCCGACGGACTGCGTGCGCCGGTATCGGTGTCAGCCACCAGCTGCTGCAGTGCCTCGGGGGCTTTCTCGATATCGGTTGCCATGGGGCGGATTCCCGGTCGGGCGATGCCGCCGCGGCGAAGCATGCCTCGCCTCGGCGGCAGCCCAGGGCTTTACCGGATTACTTGATCCAGCCCTTTTCCTTGTAGTAGCGCACCGCGCCGTCGTGAAGCGGTGCCGAGTTGCCATCCTTCACCATGTTCTCGGGCTTCAGGTGCGCGAGCGCCGGATGCAGCTTCTT
>SYIM01000248.1 GCA_005798775.1 Burkholderiales bacterium | reverse complement strand
GATCGGCTATCTGGCCAGTCTCATGAATCACTTCGCCAAAGGCCAGGCCGCCCGCCAGACTACGCAGACCTTCGAGGAATTCGTGACCGACCCGGGCGTTGAGCAATATCACTTCATTGGCAAGGACATCATCTACTTCCATACGCTCTTCTGGCCAGCCACACTGCACTTCTCGGGGCGCAAGGCGCCGGATAATGTTTTCGTGCACGGCTTCATCACCGTGAGCGGCGAAAAAATGAGCAAGTCGCGCGGTACCGGAATCTCGCCACTGCGTTACCTCGAACTCGGCATGAACCCGGAGTGGCTGCGCTCTTACATCGCTGCCAAGCTGAACGCGAGGGTGGAGGACATCGACTTCAACCCCGATGACTTTGTTGCGCGCGTCAACAGTGATCTGGTCGGCAAATACGTGAACATCGCCAGTCGCGCCGCCAATTTCCTGGTCAAACACTTTGATGGCCGGGTGCTCGATCCGCGTACGTTGCCCGCCTGGGCTAGCCTGAACGCGCACGTCGTGTCCGACGACATCGCCGTCAGTATCGAGGGGCGAGAATACGGTAGGGCGTTGCGTGCAGCGATGGAATTCGCCGACCGCGTCAACCAGTATTTCGACGCTGAAAAGCCCTGGGAGATGGCACGCGATTCCGCGCGGCGCGAGGCGCTCCATGCCGTCTGTTCGGTCTGTCTTGCCGGCTTTCATGCGCTCACCATCTGGCTCAAACCCGTGCTGCCAGCCCTCTCGGCTCAGGCAGAGACCTTTATGGGCTGCGCGCCGCTCACCTGGTCTGACCTCGACCGTCCTCCCGCGCGTATTCAGCGCTATGAGCACCTCGTGGGCCGGGTCGATCCCAAACTGCTCGATGCGCTGTTTGAACCGCCTGATGCCGCCTCCTCCGCCACGGCCGTGCCCGCGACCCAAGCCAGCAAGGGGGCCGCGAGCGGCGCTCAACCAGCCGGCGCCGCGAAGGCGAAGCCGGCCGGTGCCGGACCGTCCGAAGCCGGGGCCAGTCCGACCAGCCACGAAGGGGGCGACTCCGGCCCGATTTCCATCGATCAGTTCATGAACGTCGATCTGCGCATCGCACGAATCGCGCAAGCAAGCGCGGTGGAAGGCTCTGACAAGCTGATCCGGCTCGCGCTCGACCTCGGCGAAGGCAGGCTTCGCAACGTCTTCTCTGGCATTCGCTCAGCCTATGATCCCGCGCAACTCATTGGGCGCCACACGGTGGTCGTCGCCAACCTCGCCCCGCGCAAGATGAAATTTGGCATCTCTGAAGGCATGGTATTGTCAGCTTCATGGGACGATCCCTCTCAAGGGTCAGGCATCTTCCTGCTGGGCGCAGACACCGGTGTGCAGCCCGGCATGCGAGTGCGTTGACGTTCTCGCGGGCGCCTCAGGGAGCGCTTCAGCGAGCGGCTCAGCGAACCGCTCAGCGAGTCCCTTCGCGAGCCCCTGGAAGGCGTTCGCGGTGGGCCTGAGTAATTTCCGCTTCCGGCCCAAGCTCGCCGATTCACTGCGTGGTTATCGCGCCTCGGACCTGCCCGCTGATATCGGAGCGGGTATCACGGTCGGCATTGTCGCGCTCCCGCTCGCCATGGCCTTCGGTATCGCCTCGGGCGTGCGTCCCGAGCAGGGACTGTTCACCGCCATCATCGGCGGCTTTCTCATCTCCCTTCTAGGCGGCTCGAAAGTGCAGATCGGCGGCCCCGCCGGCGCATTTGTAGCACTCCTCTATGCTATCGGCGAGCGCTACGGCATTGCCAACCTGCTGATCGCCACCCTCATGGCCGGTGTGCTGCTCTTTCTGATGGGCGCGCTCAAACTCGGATCGCTGGTGCGCTTTGTGCCGGTATCGATCATTGTGGGCTTTACCAACGGCATTGCGGTGGTGATCGCATTGCATCAGGTCAAGGATTTCCTTGGCCTCGCGATCGACAAGATGCCCGCCAATTCCGTGTCGCAGCTCCACGTGCTGAGCTCCAGTCTGCACACCATCAACCCCGCGGCACTCGCCATTGGCGTGGCCACGCTCGCCATCATCATCGTCTGGCCGAAACCAGATCGGGCGGTCACGCCCGGCTGGCGCCGCTGGCTCGCATGCGCCCCCGGAACCATCGCCGCGCTGGTGTTTGCCACGGTCGCAGTCCATCTCTTCGAACTGCAGGTCGATACCGTAGGTAATCGCTTCGGCGGTATTCCCCAGGGGCTCCCCGCCTTCGCGCTCCCCGCCTTCGACTGGCAAACCGCACAGAACCTGGTCGCGCCTACGGTGGCCATCGCATTCCTGGGCGCGATCGAGTCACTCCTCTGCGCCCGCATGGCCGACTCCATGATCGACGATCGTCACGACCCCACTCAGGAGTTGATGGCGCAGGGCGTGGCCAACTTCGTCGTGCCCTTTTTCGGCGGCATCGCCGTTACCGGCACCCTGGCGCGTACGGTCACCAACGTACGAAGCGGTGCACGATCCCCGATCGCGGGTATCGTCCATGCGCTCACGCTACTGGCGATCGTGCTGCTGGCTGCACCGCTCGCAAGCGACATCCCAATGGCCGCGCTGGCCGGCATTCTGTTGTTCGTAGCCTGGAACATGGGCGAGTGGCGAGCCTTCCCGCAACTGCGCCAGTTCACCATCAACTACCGACTGGTGATGCTCGCCGCCTTCTTTCTCACGGTGATCTTTGACCTGACAGTGGCAGTGGAGGTGGGACTGGTACTCGCGAGCCTGTTATTCATTCTTCGGATTGCCTCGGTCACCCACATTGAAGCGCTGGCGTTACCACCGCGCGCAGTGGCAACGCCCACCATTGAGGGCTTTCGGCTGTTCGGTTCGCTCTTCTTTGGCTCGGTCAACCGGCTCGAGCCGCTCCTTGATTCGGCCCGACCCGTTGCCGACATCACCGTGCTCGATCTGCATCAGCTCATCAACCTGGACACCACCGGCCTTGATGCGCTCCAGAGTCTGCACCGCATGCTCGACAAACGCGGCAAGCGTCTGATGATTGTTGGCGCCAACACGCAACCGCTCTCCCTCATGCAGAGAAGCGGTTTTGCGGTAAGCCTGGGGCGCGGTGCGCTATTTGACTCACTGGAGGCAGCCCTTGCCTCAATTTCATCCACGGCAAGCCCGGGTGCGCCGCCCCATAAGCCGCCAGGCACAGCCTGATCCTAATCAGGAGCCACCCTCAGCGAATCGCAACCAGACCGACTTTCGCCATCCACGCAGCTAGCCGTTCGGCCTGCACACGATCGATCTCAAGCAGCCCCGCCCAGTGTTCGATGGTCGGCGCGTTCGCTTCATCCCCGGGCAGCACCTCCCATGCGTGTGCGACAGCCGCTGCATCGGGCAGCCAGCCGTCAGCAAACTGCCACATCGAAAGCTCGCGGAGCCTGCCTACCCCCGGTCCGGCCGCGCGGTCGCGATGGATACGCGACTGCAGCGTGAGAGATACGCTGGGGTAGTGCGCAAACATCTGCAGCGGATTGGGCATGCCAGGTTCCCCAATAGCTGCCGGCGCGACGCGTGCCCGGCAAAGTGCGAGCCGCTCTCGCTGCTCGGCCCACAGCGCCTGGTACAGGGGCAGGACGCGTGACCAGTCGAACTGTTCGCGTACTCGCCGGCGCCCACTCTCACCCATACGTATCCGGAGCGCCGGGTCTGCGGCCAGACGGGCGATCGCGGTGGCGCATGCCTCGACGTCCACTGCGACCAGCGTGTGCGCATAAGCCACATAGCGGTCATAGTTGAGGCGCCCGTCCTGGTAGCCCTCAATCAGCGCAGCTGCGCCCTGGGCGTTGGCAGGCTGCAGTGCGGGGATTAGGAATCCGTCCTCGCCGTCGCGGACGGTCTCCCGATAGCCGTCCCAGTCACTCACCACCACCGGAAGGCCGGCCGCCATCGCCTCCACCGGTGTGAGCCCGAAGGTCTCCTGAATATTGTCAGACAGCGAAACAAACAGGTCGGCTGCGCGATAAGCCTGCTGCGTGACGCCGGGTTCACGCCCGTCCACCCGATCCACACGAATGCCGGCGGCAGACGCCGCTTCATCGAAACTTTTTTGGATCGCCTCGTTGGCAAACCAGCCGCATTCGAGAACCCGGATACGCCGGCCGCTGGAGGCGGCCGCCCGCGCGCAGGCCAAGTACATGGCCAGGGGGTTGGCCTTGGCGTGCAGGCTTAATCGGCCCACGAACAACACGACAATTTCGTCATCGGCAAAACTGTGTCGGGCGCGCGCCTCACGCCGCGCTTGCTCATCAGCCGAGAAGTCGGCCGCATGCACCCCCAATGGGATCACGGGCAGCATGGGGAGTTCCGGCGCCACCGCGACACCCAGACGCGACGCCAGAAATTCTGTTTGCGCCCGCCCGATGAATTGCACCGCACGAAGCACCGATTGCGAGGTACAAACCAGCGCATCATGCGCGGCGAACGGGCCGGCGACATAAGCCGCGATCTGCCGCATGACCGCATCCGAACTGATGGTGTGGGTCACACCGCAGAGCGCAAACGACGCTACGCCGTGCCTCTGGCGGCTGCGCTGCCAGCCCAGCGCATCACTCACCGGCGCAGGATATTGCAGCACGCCAAGCTCCCCCCAGGTGGCGGGCCGATCGGCAGCGAGCATGCGCACCGGATGCGGCCAGCCCATGCGCTCGAGCGCCGCCGCAACAAATCGCGAATCGTTGCCGGCTGGCGTCACGACATCGAGCGGACGTACCGGGGAGGTACGGCAGGCGTCAACGAAACCGCGCAGAAATCCGTGCCCTGCCGACTGCCGGCCCATGAGGCGCTGCGACCCGGTGTCGATCGCATCGGCGGCAAGGAACAGCGCGGGTGGCGTGAAGGCTGTCATCGAAGCGATGGGCAGACACCCGCCGGGTCAGTCGGGCTTGCGCAATACCGCTGAAATGACGTGCGAAAGCCCGACATGGGCTGTGCCCTCGGACAGTTCAGCGTCACAGTCGCGTGACTCGAGTACCGACCAGCCGTGGAACGCCTCGCCGAGCAGGCCAAGGGTGTAGAGATTCTCTGCCACACCAGGTCCGCCCGTGTTGTAGGCCAGTTGCCGCATGCCGTAGCCCTCGATCACCAGCAGCCCGCCCGGCCGCAGCGACTGCCGGAAGCCCTCGAAGATCTGCGAGCGAAGCGCGGGATCGGCGAACTGGAAAAATATCGCTGTAATCAAATCAGCGGGCGTCTGGTCCCAGAGCCAGTGTGCAATATCGGCGCAGCAGAGCAAAAGCGAACCGCCCGCTGGAGAATCAAAGCGCGCCTGCAGGCCCGGCAGCGAGGCACCGTCGGTGGACGCAGGCGGCCGCTCGATGAACCCGTTTGCGCGGGCGTGGGCCATCGCGTGCTCGACCCCCACGTCGGCCAGGTCAAAGGCGACCGCGTGCAACCCCATCGCCGCCAGCCAGACACCGTTTCGTCCGTCACCATCGGCCGGGCACAACACACGGCTACCGGCCAGCAGCCGGCTACGCTGCGCGGCGAGCCAGCTGTTTGGTTCGACACCGAACAGCATGCCTTCGGCCGACGCGTAGCGCTTGTTCCAGGTGGCGCGGGGGTCTTTGAATCCGTTCATGGCCGGTTGGATGCTACCACCTCGGCAGTAGGGGCGAGGAGGCCCGCGCCCCAGCCTCCTGCTGGGCACAGAAGGCCCGTGCCTTGGCGTCTGCGACTTGACGAGCACCCCGCTGAGCCTGACGATGCGAACCACTTCGGAGACATCAAAATGAACCTGCACCGCATGCTCCAACAACGCGAGGCTGATTCACGCCCGATCCGCGTCGCCCTGATTGGTGCGGGCAAGTTCGGCTCAATGTATCTGGCCCAGGCGCAGCGTA
Organism: Burkholderiales bacterium; assembly: GCA_005798775.1. Classification (GTDB taxonomy): domain Bacteria; phylum Pseudomonadota; class Gammaproteobacteria; order Burkholderiales; family Burkholderiaceae_E; genus SYIM01. The sequence goes on along the minus strand of SYIM01000248.1, from coordinate 514 downwards.
CCCCCGGCATCCATCTGCTGGGGGTGGCTGATCTGTCACCCGCACGCGCAAAGAAGGCGCTTCGCCATGTGGGCTGGCCCGCCGAGCGGCTTACTGCGCGTTCGGCCGCAGACGCTGCCCGCGTGGGCGCCACCTGGGTGACCCATGACACGATGGCACTGATCGCGAGTCCCGAGGTCGATGTCGTGATTGATGCGACCGGTCATCCGGCCGCTGGCATTGCGCATGTGCTTGCCTGTTGCGAACACGGTAAACATATCGTGATGGTAAACGTCGAGGCCGACGCGCTCGCCGGGCCGCTGCTTGCCCGCAAGGCGCGAGAGGCGGGCATCGTTTACTCGCTTGCCTATGGCGATCAGCCTGCGCTGATCTGCGAGATGGTCGATTGGGCGCGCACCGCGGGCCTGGAGGTGGTCGCAGCGGGCAAGGGCACCAAGTACCTGCCCGCTTACCACCAGTCCACACCTGACACGGTGTGGCGACACTACGGTCTCTCGGCGGACGAGGCGAGGCG
>SYIM01000247.1 GCA_005798775.1 Burkholderiales bacterium | reverse complement strand
GAGCACGTGCTGGGCATGCCGCGCTCGTACTGATCGCGGTGATGGCCGATTTCGCCGCTTGGATCGGCCGCTCGCGCGCCGAGACCGAAACGCTGGATGCCCGGCTGGTGCGATGGCTCGCGGCAACGCTTGAGCGTCCCGACTGGTCGGATGTCCAGGCTGGACAGGCTCTGCCGGCGGGCTGGCACTGGATATTGTTTGCGCCGGTGGCCGCGCAGTCGTCGCTGGGTCGGGATGGCCACCCCTCGCGCACAGGCGATTTCCTGCCGCCCACTTCGCAGCCGCGTCGGATGTGGGCCGGCAGCCGACTCGTCTGGCACGATCGGTTCCGCGTTGGTGACCAAGTCACGCGAACCAGCACGATCGTATCTGCCGAGGAAAAATCGGGCCGCAGCGGTACGATGGTGTTCGTTACCGTGGCTCATCGGCTCGAGGTTGGCGGCCGCTTGATCGTGCAAGAGGAGCAGGACCTTGTCTATCGGGGCGATGCCGGGCCTGATGAGGTCGCGGCGCTTACGCGCCTGGCCGAGCGGGCGCGAGCAGGCGGTAACGCGCCCGAAAAAACCGGGCAGTTTCAACAGCCGGTCAGGCCTGATCCAGTCATGCTGTTTCGGTACTCCGCAGCCACCTTCAACGGACATCGGATCCACTACGACCGTGACTATGCAAGCGCGGTGGAGGGCTATCCGGGTCTGGTCGTGCATGGGCCGCTGATCGCAAGTCTGCTGCTTGGGTTTGCTGAAACCGTGGTGGGGGCGGGTGCGCGCGTCACCCGCTTCGATTTCCGGGCAAAACGCCCCACGTTCGATATCACGCCGTTTGCGCTGCACGCCGATGCGCCCGATGTGGCAGGCGATTTCGCGCTCTGGTCAACCAACAACGTTGGCGACGTGGCGGTTGAAGCGCGGGCCCGCGTCGAGCGCTGACCCGCCCGCGGCTCAGGCCGGAGATCGCGAGTCGGTTCGACCCGCTGGCCGCCTGCTCGCGATAGAGCTATGCGGCAGTAGCGCAAGGGGCGCGATCAGGCGAGCATTCGGTGTAACGGAATGAGCATCCGTGGTGTGTTGGCGGTCATCGTTGACGCCACTTGACAGGTAAGGCGAGAATCAGCAATCCGACCGTGTCTTAAAACAGAATCCCTACTGGAGATCCGTCTTGAACCTCAAAACATCGTCAGTCCACCCGGCCCGGCCCTCTGCAACGCGACGCGGCGTGCTGCGTACCGGGGCAGTGGGTCTCGCCGCACCCTGGGTGGCGAGCCCGACCAAGGCCTCGGGCCAGCTCAACGTCGTGCTCAATCAGGGCCTGCTCGCCAAGCTCTGGATCGACGAACTGCACCCGGCATTCGAGAAGGCAACCGGTGCGAAGGTGAACGTGCAGCAGTCGGTCACCGCAAACATGCTGGCGATGCTGAAGACCCAGCGCGATAATCCGCCTGACCTGATGCAGTTCTCCGAAGCGGGTGTGTTCCTTGCCGCCGAAGAGGGGCTTCTCCGGCCGCATAACGCGAAGAATATCGCCAATATGGCGGCGCTTCGTCCGGCCTTTCGTCTCGCCGAAGATTTCTCCGCGGGCGTGATCGACGCCGTGCACACGCTCTACTACAACACCAGTGCACAGAAAACCCGCCCCGCGGCCTGGGCCGAGATGTGGGACGCGTCCAATGCGCGCCGGATCGCAATTCCGCCGATCACCTGGAACAGCGGGGTGCGGATGGTCACCACCGCCGCGCAGATCGCCACTGGCAAGCCGATGAAGGATGCGCAATACGACCTCGAAGCCGGCATGCGCCATCTGGCCAAGCTCAAGGACGCAGGCGCTGTGGCCTACACCGGCGCGCCACAGGCAATCCAGATGCTTCAATCGGGGCAAGTGCCGCTCGTGCCGTTCTACGGCATCTTTATCAATCCGGTACTCGACAAGGGCGCACCGATTGCACCGGCCACCACGTTACGTGAGGGGCTGCACGGCGAAGTGGTGGGGCTCAACATGCCAGCTAAGGCGAAAAATCTCGAGCTCGTCGAAGTCTATGTGAACATGAGCCTGTCGAAGGATTTTCAGTCGAAAATCGACAGTGTGCTGCGCGCCCGCTCGGCGCACCGCGACGTGAACCCCTCGGAGCGTACCCGTGAGCTCCTGGGGCCAGGCGACAACATCCTCTACGCAGACTGGAAATTCCTGTCTAAGAACCGCGCGAAGCTCACCGAAATGTGGAATAACGTCTTCGGCTGACGTGTCCATCGGACCGACATGACCGATGGCCGGCGCACTGCCGCGGCAACGATCCGGAACAGGCCTGGCGGCTGTCTGTCTGCTGGGTCCTGCCGCGGTGCTGTTGATCGCGTTCTACGCGATCCCGTTTCTGCGCATGATCGCTGAAAGCCTTGCGCCCGCCAACGCGGGTGCAGGCTGGACAGGCATGAGCCTGGAGCACTTCGAACGCCTGACCTCCAGCGGCCGGGTTCAACGGGCGCTTGCCCGCACGCTGCGAATCTCGGGTTGGGTCACGTTGATCACGCTCGCGATTTCATTTCCGCTTGCGCTCTACCTTGTTCGGGCAGGGCGCACCATTCGCACAGCATTCCTGATCGCATTGTTTGTTTCGCTCGCCTCCAGCCTGATTGTGCGCAACTACGGCTGGCTGGTGACCTTGGCTGATGCCGGGCCGTTGAACCGACTCCTGATTGCGCTCGGGTTTTTCGATGCGCCACTGCGCATGGTCTACAGCGAAGGCGCCACGATCGTGGCGTTGGTTCACTACGCGATTCCGTTCATGACGCTGCCGATCTTCGCTGCGCTCCTCAGGATTGCACCGACGCTGTCCGATTCTGCTGCCAGCCTTGGCGCTACGCCCTGGCGGGTGATCTGTGATGTGATCTGGCCGCTTGCGATGCCAGGTGTTTTTGGTGGTGTTGTGCTCACGTTTGCGCTCAGTATGAGTGCCTTCGTCACGCCGCTTATGCTTGGTTCGCCCGCCACCGCCATGATCTCGCAGGTTGCGGCCGAACAGTTTCTGGTACAGCTCGCTTTTCCGTTCGGGTCTGCAATCGTGGTGGCGCTGGTGCTCATCACCTTTCTGATCATGTTTGTGTTCACGCTAATTGTCCGTAAGGTGTTCCGTGCGCAGGTCTGATCTGATCGAAAATCCACTCGAGCGCTTGATCGCGATTGCCGGTTGGGGGGCCATGCTGTTTCTCCTGTTTCCGGTTGTGTTCACGACGGTGGTGAGTTTCGGTGCGGGCGAATTGATCGAATTCCCGCCCGCTGGCTGGTCGCTTCGCTGGTATGCACACATTGGCGAAATTCATCGCGTGGGCGCCGCGGTTCTCTACAGTCTTCTGATCGCGACCTGCGCTGGCGTTATTGCCACGCTGCTGGCAATCGGGGTGGCGCTTTGCCTGGTGCGCTTACCGGTTCCCGGCAAGGCGGTGATCGGCGCGCTCGTTACTTCGCCGGTGGCGGTTCCCATCGTTGCGCTGGGCATCGCGCTCATTCAATTTTTCATCTGGCTGGGCATTTCGTTCACCTGGTACAGCCTGCTCATCGGGCATCTGGTACTGGTGATTGCCTATCCGGTGCGAACACTGGTGGCCTCGCTATCGTTATCCAACCCCGCCCTTGAAGAGGCGGCGGCCAGCCTGGGAGCGAGGCCGCTGATCGCGTTCTTCACCATCACGCTTCCCCAGATGAAGCCCGGCCTGATTAGCGGATTCCTGTTCGCTTTCCTGATCAGTTTCGACAACTATCCGATCAGTATTTTTCTTGTACGCGGCGCGCTCACCGTGTTGCCGATCGAGGTCTTCAACTACATCAGCCAGAACTTTGATCCCACGCCGGCTGCCTTCTCCACGATCTATACGCTGCTCCTTGCGTTGGTCATCATGGGGGCCGAGCGTCGCTGGTCGATTATCTCGTTGTCGGTGGCATCGGAAGGGGGCCAGGGTGGCAAGCGTTCAGATCGATGATCTTCACCTCGCCCAGGGTGGCAATCGGGTGTTGAACGGCGTCTCGCTTGAGCTCGCCGATGGCGAATGCGTTGCGCTGCT
>SYIM01000246.1 GCA_005798775.1 Burkholderiales bacterium | reverse complement strand
CGTGATCTCAACCCAAGCAGGATTCTTCCCAGACCCATGAAAACTCAGGTGGCTGTCATCGGTGCAGGCCCTGCGGGCATGCTCCTGTCCGAAATGCTGGCCCGGGCCGGGATCGAAACCGTGGTCCTCGAGCGTCAAAGCCGCGACCATGTGCTCAGTCGTATCCGGGCGGGTGTCCTGGAGCAGAGCACGGTCGAGGTGCTCGCCAGGCTTGGCCTTGCCGATCGTCTTCAGGCAGAAGGGCATGTGCACGATGGCATGAAGATCGTCTGGTCAGGGCGTAGCAGCTTCTTTATCGACTGCGCCACGCACGTCGGAAAGCGCTTTACCGCTTACGGGCAAACGCGCATTCAGGAAGATCTGTTCCTGGCCGCTGATCGGCGCGAGGCGCGGATCGAATTCGAGGCTGAAGAACTGACGCTGGACGGTCTCGATGCTGCCGAACCGCTGATCAGTTATCGCGTGGGCGGACAAGCGCGGCAGCTCCGCTGCGACTTCATTGCAGGATGCGATGGGTTTCATGGTGTGTCCCGTCGTTCGGTACCTGCGGGCGTGCTGCGAGAGTACGAAAAAATCTATCCGTTTGGGTGGCTGGGCGTCCTTGCGCCCACGCCGCCGCTCTCCGAAATCGTTTACGCCAATCACCCGCGCGGATTCGCTCTGGCATCAATGAGGAATCCCCAGCTTGCACGGTTTTATGTGCAGGTTCCGCTCTCTGACAGCGTGGATGACTGGCCTGACGAGCGTTTCTGGCCGGAGTTGATTGCCCGCTTTCCGCCTGAGTTGGCGGCAGACATTCGGCCTGCACCGCCCGTTGAAAAGTCGATCGCACCGCTCAGAAGCTTTGTGACCGAGCCGATGCAGTTCGGCCGCCTGTTCCTGGCGGGTGACGCCGCGCACATCGTTCCGCCCACCGGCGCGAAAGGGCTGAATCTGGCGGTATCGGATGTGACCTATCTGGCGCGCGCGCTGGAAATTTTTTATCGCACGGGTCATCGCGCCGAACTCGATGACTACAGCGCCACCGCGCTCCGGCGCGTATGGCACTCGGTTCGCACCTCCTGGTATCTCACCAATCTGCTGCACCGCTTTCCGGAGGCCACTGATTTCGATCAGCGGGCGCAGGAATACGAGCTTGAGTTTCTGAAGGCCACGCCCAGCGCTCAGCGGGCGCTCGCCGAGCAATATGCAGGTTTACCGATCGAGGGGAGCCTGTCGTTCCTTGATGCGAACGCCTGATTGCCTGCACGATGCAATTCAGGCATGTTCACCCGGAAGACCTTGATCAGAGGAGTTGTCCTTGGACTACGTTGGCATAGACCGCGTGATCTTTGGCGCTGTAGCGCTCGATCAGCCGCGGCGTTTTTTCAGTGACTGGGGGCTCCGACGAATTTCGGCTACCCGTTCGCGATTGACGTTTGCAACTGGCAATGGAACGGCGCTGGATATCTGCCGCGACGGGATGAGGGGGCTTGCACCGCGCATCGCGCCCAGTTCGCAGTTCCGGGAATTCGTGCTTGCGGTCAAGTCGCGACGCGATCTTGAGCGCCTGGGTGCCGAGCTTGCCCGTGACCGTTCGGTTGACGAGCAACCGGATGGACGGCTGCGGTTTCAGGATGACAGCGGTATCACGCTGAGCGTCACTGTGTTGGCGCGGGTCCCGATCGCAGCGCCCGATGCGCAGTCCTATAACCAGCCGGGTTCACGCCGTCGCGTGGACACAATTGCCAGCGTGCATGAGCAGGCGCGGCCCTGGCAGATTGGTCATATTGTTTTTTTCGTTCCTGATGTCGATCAGGCCGAGGCGTTTTATCGAAAGCGGCTGGGCCTCTGGCTCTCCGATCGCTATGTGGGTGGAGCGGGGGTGTTTCTTCGTTGGGCGCGTCGTAGTGAACACCACAATGTGTTTCTGCTCAAGAGCCCGCATGGGCATAGCGACCTCCACCATCTGGCCTTCGAGGTGCAGTCGCCTCACGAGGTGTTTGGCGGCGGTCGCGCGTTCGCTGCCAAAGGCTGGGCGACCGCGGTGGGCCCAGGTCGACATCCCATCTCGTCAGCGTATTTCTGGTACTTCAAGAACCCGTTGGGTGGCGCGGTGGAATATTTCTGCGATCCCGACTTTGTGACCGAGCACTGGAAGCCTCACCAGTATCGGGTGAACCGTTTCAGCGAGTGGCATCTGGCCGAGGGAATCCCGCCCCCGCCCGCAAACGCCGCACGGCCGTCCTTATCGGCAGCGCGTGCGATCGACGCTGCGCGCGCCGCCACGCGAGCGGCTGCGGCCCCATCGGCCGCCACCGGAGGCACCCGCTCATGAGCACCGACCTCGAACAAAGTTTCATGTCCCAGGGCTGGAAGATTGCCGCGCGCCTTCGGATTCCGGCGCAGGCGGCTCCAGGACAGGGTCGCCCCACCGTCATCGTGCTGCACGGTTTTGGCAGCAACATGACTGCGGGTAACGTCACCGGGCCCTGCGATGAATTCGATCGTATGGGTTACGCCACGTTTCGCTTTGACATGCCGGGCTGTGGGGTAAGCGAAGGCCCGCGTGGCAACCTCATCTGCCTCGAGCAGGTGCAATGCACGGTCGATGCGTTCCGTCATCTGCGCACGCTGCCGCAGGTGAAGGGCGATGCCGTTGTAGTGGCGGGCTCGAGCTTTGGCGGTGCGGTGGCCGTGTATGCGGCAGCGGTGGAGTCGGGGCTTGCCGGCGCAATCTCGAGCGGTGGCTGGGGGCATGGTGAGCGTAAGTTTCGCGGCCAGCACGCGACGCCCGAGGCCTGGCAGCGCTTTACCGCGATGCTCGCCGAGGGTCGGGCTTGTCGCGAGCGTACGGGCCGGTCGATGATGGTGCCACGCGGCGAGATCGTCCCGATTCCACTAGGATTGAAGCGCCAGCTCGTCACCGGGTCGCTCGATGAATTTACGGCTGAAACCGCGCAGAGCATGTTTGATTTTCGGGCGGAAGAGGTCGTTCATCAGATCAGTCCGCGGCCGCTACTGCTGCTTCACAGTTCGGTCGATTCAGTCACGCCGACCGAGCAGTCGCTGGGACTTTTTGCTAAGGCCGGCATGCCCAAGGATCTGCATCTGTTCGGTGACACCAACCATTTCATGTTTGCCGAGGGCAACCAGCGGGTCTGGCGTGTCGTGGGCGACTGGCTAGCGAGGTATGTGCCATGCGAGAACTGACTTTGATTCGTTTCAGCGGTGCGATTCGCGCCGTGACCGTGGTCGCTGCGGGCGCACCGCGCAGCGCTCTGCTGTGCGCGGGTCTGCTGGTCGCCGCGTTCCTCGGCGGTTACTCGGCGGGCACCCAGGCGCAGGCGCCGGTCGCCGCTGCCGGCGATTTTCCACAGCGGGTGATTCGAATCGTGGTGCCCTATCCGCCGGGCGGGGTCACCGATATTGCTGCCCGGCTGGTCGCACCCAAAATGGCCGATCAGTTCGGCCAGGCCGTGGTCGTGGAAAACATTGCCGCGGCCGGTGGCGTGGTTGCTACGAATGCCCTCGCGAAGACCGCTGCTGATGGCTACACGCTGGGCGTGGTGTTTGACAGCTTTGCCACCAACCCCTTCCTCTACAAGGGCGTCACGCATGATCCGGTCAAGGATTTTGTGCCGATCTCACTCATGGTGCGGAGTCCGCAGCTGCTGGTGGTCAATCCTGCCAGCGGCATCAAATCCATGGCCGAGTTTCTCAGAGCGGCCAGGGAGCCTAACCGGGTGATGTTTTCCACGCCTGGGGCGGGCACTTCCAGCCGATTGTCAGCCGAGCTTCTCAAAGCGTCGGCGGGGCTGGATATCACGCTGATTTCCTATCGGGGCGGCGCGCAGGCGCTCAATGATCTGTTGGGCGGGCAGGTCACCGGCATGATCGCGTCCATGAGCCTGGTGTTCCCGCATGTGAAGACCGGACGGCTGACTGCGCTTGGGGTTTCATCGCCGCAGCGCACGCCCCAGGCACCCGAAGTGCCGCCAATCTCCGACAGCATTCCAGGGTTTGAGGCACAGTCCTGGACCGGCATGATCGCGCCTGCCGGGACGCCACCCGCCATCATCGAAAAGATTCATGGCGCAGTGGTCAAGGCACTCGCTGCGCCCGATGTCCGTCAGCGCCTGAATGAGCAGGGGGTGGAAGTGGTGGGGAGCAGCGCTGCCGAATTCGGCGCCTGGCTGCAGAATGAAAGCAGCCGCTGGGGGCGCGTGATTCAGGAGCGGAAGATCACGGTGGACTGAGCGGGAGCGCGACCCCGGCGGCGCCCGCCAGCTGGGTCAGTTCCGTCCAGACCTGATCATTGACGTCAACCACGCCGCGCGTCTGGGTTCGTGCGCGCGCTCGCGCCCGGCGTTCGCCAGGCAGCAGTACCTCATCGGCACCCTGCGCCCGGGGCATGGACTTGAGCGTGTTGACCAACTCGGAAGCATGAGCGGGGTAGCCCGCACTCAGTTCGCCGAACGCGCTGATCCGGGCGAGCATCAACATGGCGTTCTGACCGTGACGCGGCCGGTCTTTGGCGTGGATGAAGGGCCCGGTGATCGGGTTGCCCGCCACCAGACTAGTCATCATTTCAAACATCAGGGCGATGCCTGCCCCTTTCGGTCCGGACAAGGGGAGGGGCGTGACCGCCTCGTTCGGATCGGTGGTGGGCGCGCCCTGGGCGTCGAGCACGGTGTCTGGGGGGAGGGTCTTGCCCAGCCTACGCGCCTGGCGGAGTCTTCCGTTCGATACGTCGGTCGTAGCCATATCGAGCACGACCGGTTCGCCCTCTGGGCCCGGTGCAGCCATCACCAGCGGGCCGGTGGTGGCGGCGGCACGGCCGGTGCCGTGATAGGCCATGAGCGGCTGACCGGCTGTCCAGGCAATCGCGATCATGCCCTGACGGACTGCGTCCTCGACATACTGACCCATGGCTCCCGAGTGGGTCATCCGGCGGATCCAGATCATCACGGTGGGTGCATCGCGTAGCGCCCCGAAGGCGGTGTCGACGGCGAAGCGCATCGCGACCGATCCGGCCGCGCGGTGGGCGTCAATCACCCAGGGCCCGGGCGGCTGGCTGATGACCTCGGGTTGCGCTCGCGGGTCGAGGTCGCCATGGGCAATGAAATCGATGTAGCGCGGCAGAAATGCAATGCCATGCGAAGCGACACCGCTGCGGTCAGCCCAGGATAGCGAGTCGGCCACGGTTTGCGCATCGGCAGCCGACATGCCTCGCGAGACGAGCAGCGCCTGCGTGAAAGTGTGCAGGGAATCGGGGCTGAACTGGGGCATGGAAATCTCGGCGGCTCAAATCGGAACGGCGAGCATGGTATCGATTCCGAAGGAGTCAAGCACTACGCTCATTGCGGTGATCCTGAAGGATCCGTTGGAGTTCATCAGGTGGCCGTGATAACGCCCGACCAGATAGAGCGACGACACGCCTTCTTCGTCAGACTGAAACACCGTGATGCCTGCTTTGACGATGACCTTTTCGCCGGGAGCGGCTTCTGCGCGCACATTGCTGACCTGCCGCAGAAGTCGCATCTTGCGGTAGGTGAGGGTACCCTGCACCAGCATCGCGACACGATCGCGCAGCATCCCGTGCGAATAGCAGCTCATGATCGGCACTGGGAGCCCCAGATCAACATTCTCACGCGACAGCACTTCATAGCGGCACGCGCTCTCGGCAAACAGCTGGGGCCAGTCAGCAAACCGTTCCTCATCGAGGAGCGCCGCGTACTCGTACAGGAAAGACTCGACCTGCAGCCTCAGCGTGAGGTCGGAGGTCATTACGCTTCTTCCATGATGCGGTGATAGAACGACCAGAAGCCGCGAATCGAAATTTCCTGCGACAGATAATCGGTGTCGCGGATGTCGCCCACGCCGCCCATCTCCAGCATTTCATGCTGACCGGGGCGACGGGTACGGATGCCCTGCTGAACCAGTCGCAGCGCCTCACCATCTTCCAGGGAGATGTAGCCCGCGGGACCGATGAAGTTGGAGGTGAGCAGCTTGTTCTGCGTCATCTCTGGCGTATCGGATTCGAACCCGAGGTAAGTGATGTGAAGTTCGACCAGATCCGGCCCCTTGGGCCGCAGGTGCCGGATCGCATAGGTGTTGTCGACCTGCGCCACCACCAACGTCGGAAAGATCGACAGGATGGTGGTCTTGTAGCCGTCACCGAGATCAAGCGGCACCTGGGTGAGTGACGGATCGGCCATGCGCATTTCCGGGGCGAACTTGCCGGTACCGGCGTAGGCGTCTGAAAGCGTTTTTCTATTGCCGGCATCTTCCTCTGTGACGATTGAGTGGTTCCAGGTGTTCTTGAGATCAGCGTCCATTTTGATGCCGCCGCGCATGGTGGGCTGCTGCAGCCGGAACGACACCTGAAAGAGGTGAAGGAGTGACCCGTGATACGGATCGCGGACGTTTTCGTTGTAAAGCTTCCAGTTGCCGGGAATTCGTTGCCTGAGATAGCCCAGTACCTTGGGTTTCCGCTGCACGAGGAGTCGCTGGATCTGCTCGACCGCATGCGGTCCGATATAGTCTTCGATCGGCGGGGTGTCGTTCGACAGGGTGCCAAACACCAGTCCGCCGAAGGTGGTCACGCGCAGGCGATTGAGGCCGTGGTTGCGCTTGTCAAAGTCAGGGGGCATGCCGCCCTTGCCGTTGACCCCCTTTTCCATCGGTACACCGAGCAGATCGCCGGTAAGTGAATAGGACCAGAGGTGATAGGCGCAGGTGTGACGGCGCGTGTTGCCCCGCAGCTTGCTGGTGAGCTGCGCGCCGCGATGCGCGCAGCTGTTTTCGAAGGCGTGGATCGAGCCGTCGTCGGCCCGAGACACCAGAACGCTCAGGTCGCCGACCCAGGTGCGAACAAAGTCGCCCGCGTTCGGCAGTTCGGTCTCGAGACAGAGATAGTTCCAGACGGGTCCGCGGAAGATGCGCGACTGCTCGCGGGCGTATTGCTCGGCGCTGGTGAAGAGATCGAAGGGCACTCGCGAGAAATCGGCGGCGGGCCAGGGGGGCGTTGGAGGATCCGCGGGGGGCATGACACCAGACGCCTTCCTGGAGCCCTTACCGGCGAGCGGTGCCTGACGGACCCGCGGGACGCTGACCCGTGGCGGTGCACTCCCGGCAAAGGCCCTTGACCTCCACCCCCTGGGCGGCAAAGCCGAATCGCTCGGCGAGCTCGGCGCTAAGCCGGCTTGCGACTTCATGTGCAGCCTGCTCAACGACCTTGTCGCAGCGGGTGCAGACCAGCATCAGCGCATCATGGTTGTGATCGGGGGAGTCGGCTTCGCCGTGGCTGCAGGCGATGAAAACGTTCAGGCTATCGACCCGGTGGACCAGTTGCATCTGCATCAGGAAATCGAGCGCCCGGTAGACGGTCATGGGGGCAACGCGCCCGTGAGCGTTCCTCATATCGTCGTGAAGATCGTAGGCCTTTGCCGATCCGCCGCGTTCGAGCAACAGTTTCAACACCTCACGGCGGAGCGGTGTCAGCAAGGTGCCGCGATCGTTACAGAGCTGTTCGGCCTCGGCGAGCCGGGCGGCAATCAGCGCCCGTTGCGTGCGCGAAAGCGGCGCCTTGGCAGCACTCTCAGCGGGGGCTGGGCTGGGGGGCGCTGCAGGCGTGGCGGGGGCGGCGGCGGGTTTGCGGGTTCGGCTCATGCCCGTAGTCTAACCGCAGCGAGCGCCCCCGACACGGCCGCCGTTGCGATCAGGGCGAGCACGACCGTGGGTCCGCTCGGATAGTCCACCAGATACGAGACCGTCAGGCCGGTCAGGAGCCCGATCAAACCGATCGCAAAGGCCGCCCAGCGGCCACGCGGAGGGTTGGCCTGTCGTTGCGGGCTTGCGCCAAGCGCCGGAGCGATCAGTGCGGCGAAGACCAGATAGAGCCCAAGGACGGGTACCGACAGGCTGACCAGGATCGCGAAAGCCGGATAAAAGAGCGCGTCATGGTCGAACGCTCGCGGTTTGAGCCCCGTCACGACCCAAAACAGTGCGCTGCCCAAGGCGAGCGGCCACAGCGACTCCATTCTGACCCAGAGGATGTCGCCCGCGAGCAGGGCGCGCAGTTTCTGCGCACCATGGGGGTCGGCGCTCACCCAGAGAATGGCGGCCGCGGCGCCCCCGACGTAGACCAGCCCGATCAGCGCCTCGCGCTGTTCGGGCCAGCGACGGGCGAGCGAGGCCACGAGCAACGCGCCCGCGAGTGCGGCCAGGGTCCCCGCCCACCAAGCGGGGGAGGTATCGGTTGCCCAGCCGCTGGTGGCGAGAACGCCGAGCGCGGCGATCTGTGCGATTGCCAGATCGATGAAAACGATGCCACGGCGCAGAACCTGCTTGCCCAGCGGGACCTGGGTCAAGAGGGCGAGGATACCGGCGATGAACGGAGGGGCGAGTACCGATCCAAGTTCGAGCGCCAGATCGATCATCAGCGGGGACGGCGCTGTTCGCGGGCTGAAAGCAGCGCTCGGATCAGGTAGTCGAACAGTCCTTCGAGTGTGCGGAGTTCCCCTTCGCTGGTCACAGTGGTGGGTAGTGACAGCAGCGGTACCGAGAGCTTTTCGGCAAGCCAGCGGCCGGGCTGCGGATCCTGATAGAGAGTTTGGGCGAGCGCCATCGGTGGGTCCTCGCGCGCACGCTTGAGCAGCCCCTGAAGATGGCTCACTGTAGGGGGAACGCCCGGTATCGGCTCGAGATCAGCCGATTGATAAAGCTCCAGCCACCGGAACAGATAAGCGAAACTTGAATGCTCAGCGATCATCGCCTCACCAAACAGCGGTTTGGCGGCCTTCTGCCAGGCTTCCACCCGGCCGTTCCATTCAACGAGCCACCGTTCCAGCCGGGTCCGGTATCCCGATGCGCCTGCGGGATCGATTGCCGCGAGATGATCGGCGATGCGGGTGGCGACCCGCGTGAGCAGCCGGGGGTCGAGCTGAATATGAGGGTTGCCTTCAGGGTGAACATGGCCCTTGTCACGCGCGGCGTGATGGTGGGCATCTGCCAATAGCGGAAGTCCCTCGGTGGCGAGCAGCATGCCGGGGGCACCGGGCATCACGCGCGCGTTGCCGGCGCGGTTCTGCAGCATCGGAAGCCATCCCGCTTCCAGGCCAGCACCGGTGCAAATTGCCAGATCGGCACGCCGGAGCGCACTGATCAGTGCCGGTCTTGCCTCAATTTCATGGGGATCCTGGCGGGCATGCGTGGCCGAATAGATCTGGGCCTCGGGTGCGATCACGCGCGCAAGCGCTGCCCACTCGGGTTCGCAAGTGAAGATGGCAGGCTTCGCAAGCGCCTGAGCTGCGCCGAGCAGGAGGCCCAGCGCCAGTGTCGCAGCGGTGCCAGCGCGCCATGAAGGCCGGTTAATAGGCGTGCGCACCGTGCGCCCCGAAACTCTTTACGAGCTGCAAGTGAACTGCATTGGAAGGTTTGATCTCCGAGGCCTCGGCGAATCCACCACGGTCGCGTTGCGTCGTGTACTGCAGGCGAACGGCGGTCATGTGATCGGGCTTCCAGGCGAGAGAAATGCTGCGCTCCTGAAGGCGCGCCGGCTCAAAGCCTTCTTCGTGTCGGGCAAGGGCGTTCAGCTGATCCAGCCGCACGCCTACCTCCCATTGTGGACGAAACCGATAGACCGCCGACACATACCACGCGTTGTGGCGAAGACGGCTGTTCTCAGCGTCGCCGATATCGCCGACGCGGGCAAATTCTGCGCTGAGCCGCACTTGGCGAGCGCGTGAATTGCCATCGGGGGCCCATTTCCAGACTGCCTCGAGGATGTCCATCCGGCGCCCGAAGAACACCGCACCGTGGCTCGAGACGTGTGCAGTCTCTGTGGCCGCTTCGGCATGAGGTTCGCCCCCGGGTTCGGCTTCGTGCTCGTGGTGAACCTCGCCCGCCGCGCCCGACGCCCCAGATCGATGCCTGAGTGTTGAAACGCCCAACTGCCAGCTCGCCGACGTGCCTAAGTCGCTGCCGACCCGCGTGCCCAGGGTCCAGGCGCCTGTGGTGGATGACGAGGCGAGGGTGGGCAGGCGCTTGCCCCGCATGACTTCGCCACCCAGACGCCAGTAAAACGGCGTAGGGGCGACCCAGTTGAGCCGTACTCCGTTATCGAAATAGTGGCCGCCCAGGAACGCCCGATGCAGCACCGGCCGCATCACGAAATCGTCTGCATGGGGATGCAGTTCGTTGAGGTACCCCAGCTGCGACAAAAAGCGACCGGCTCGCAGCTGCAGCCCCCCGGGTAACGCAGGGGCTTCGACGTACGCCTCCTCGATCTCGGTCTCGACCTTGTGGTGATCGCTGTGCGCCACCGCGGAAAACTTGCCTTTCAGCCAGGGACTTAAGCTTGCGTCAAGGCTCAGGTCGCTATGCCCCAGCCCCAGGCCTTTGTCCCGATGCGAAAGCGCCTGAGCCTTGGATTGCCACGAAGGATTGAGGACCGCGCCGATCTGCACGGCGGGCCCACCTGCCGCATGCGCATGAGGCGCTGGGCTGGGTGACTGTTGGGCCCATGCAGGCAGGTGGATGACGCAGAGTGCGGAAAGGGAAAGGGGTACCAGATATTTCATTAAAAATGACTCCGGACGAGCGGCCAGTTGAACGATGATCGATCTAGTGACGTTATATTATCACATTGTGATGAGATAATATATCACTTATGAATCATCGCTCGTCCCTGAGCCGGGCCGCCGTTAGACGGCGACTGTTCGTACGCCGAAGACTGCGCCTGATTCGATCACCTCAACCAGGCGATCGATATTGGGGTGTTTGCCAGGGTTGGCGCGCGCGTCGGCCGTGTGTTCGGCAAAGAGCACCAGCCCTTCCAGTGCCGAGGCCGCGTCAATTTTTCCATGGCGCGAGGCAAGGGCTGCATAGACTGCCAGTGAGCCTGCTTTTCCTGGCTTGTTCTCGATGACCGCTACGGTTGAACCGCCTGCGTCGAGTCGTTCGAGTGCCGCCAGGTGGGCGATAGGGGGTAGCGATTTCAGTGTGTCGGCAAATGACATGGCGTGGGTCTCATCTGAT
>SYIM01000245.1 GCA_005798775.1 Burkholderiales bacterium | reverse complement strand
TCCAGCTATCAGCGCGGCCATGCGGCGCGCCTGTCCGCGCACCATGCTTGATGTGCACCTGATGATCACCGACCCAGAGCGCTATGCGCCAAAGTTCGTGGACTAACCAGCTGAGCTACGCGCCTGCAATGGGAAATAATAGCAGAGGTCGCGCCGCGCCAGGCGGCAAGGCGTCTTCACCCGGTCGGCGCCCCGCCCTTCGCGCGCGCGACCGACGGTTCGGAAAGGGTGATTCGCGACAGCCACACCACCGGCACCAGACCGACCAGCACAATGAGAAGCGACGGCCATGCCGCCTCCGCCAGTCGTTCGTCCGCAGCAAAGTGGTAAGCCACCACCGCAAGCGTGTCGAAGTCGAAGGGGCGCAGCACGAGCGTGGCGGGCAGCTCCTTTACTGAATCCACGAACACCAGCAATGCCGCCACCGCGACGGTTCGCCGCATCAGCGGCCAGTGCACTTCCCGCAAAACACCCCAGAACCCGCGCCCCAGGCTTCGCGCACTCTGGTCCATTGACGGACTGATACGCCGCAACCCGGCATCAATCCCCTGAAACCCAACCGGAAAGAAGCGGACTGTGTAAGCGTAGAACACGGCTGCCACGCCGCCGGCGATCAGCGGCGCCTGCCAGCCGATCAGCTCGCCCATCCAGGCCAATCCCTGCGAGGTCAGCCCGGCAAGCACGAGCAGCCCCACGCCCAGTACCAGTCCGGGGATGGCGTAGCCGGTGTTGGCGAGCCCGATCGCCAGACGAACCCACCGACCGCCCGATACGCGCAGGGCGTACGCCCCGAGCAGCGCGAGCGGAACAACCAGCGCCGCCCCGCCGGCCCCCAGTAGCGCCGTATTGGCAACCCATTGGAGTAATCGAGCGTCTGCCGCCGATTCACTCCCCACACCGGTGGCGAGCAGCAGCACGGCCGGCACGACAAAGCCGAGCACCCCGGGAACCGCGCAAGCCACGAAAGCACCCCACGCCCACGCACCGCGCAGCACCGTTCGCTCTGGTGATTGGGTTGAACGCGCATGGAACTGCATGCGCCCGCGCTGAATACGTTCGATCCAGACCAGTGCCATGACAGCAACCAGCAGCACCAGCGCCAACTGCACTGCGCCCGCACGGTCGCCCAGCGACTGCCACGCACGAAAGATTCCGGCCGTGAAAGTATCCACGGCGAAATAACTGACGGTACCGAAATCAGCAAGCGTTTCCATGGTGG
The DNA here is from genome assembly GCA_005798775.1 of Burkholderiales bacterium. GTDB lineage: Bacteria > Pseudomonadota > Gammaproteobacteria > Burkholderiales > Burkholderiaceae_E > SYIM01. The sequence continues at coordinate 13,859 of SYIM01000245.1, read as the reverse complement.
CAAGCGCCACCCCAGCAGCGACTGCAGGACGCGCTACCGGCCAGGTGACTCGCCACCAGACTTCAAACGGGCCCAGCCCAAGCGTCCGGGCGGCCTCAGTAAGCGAGGCACTGCGCTCGGCAAACGCCGTGCGCGCGAGGAGATAAACGTAGGGATACAGCGCAAAGCCAAGACACAACGCAGCCGACGGCCAGCTGTGAACGTCGGGAAACCAGTAGTCGCCGATTTCCCATCCGGTCGCACGGCGCAATGCCGACTGCAGGGCCCCCGACGGCGCAAGAAAATCGGTATACGCATAGCCCATGACAAAAGCCGGCATCGCCATCGGTAGCACCAGGACCCATGCGAGCGCGTGCCGGCCTGGGAATTCGCACGCAGCAATCAGCCAGGCCGCGCCTACCCCCACCGATAGCACGATCACCACCACCGCAGCCGTCAGAAGAAACGTTGTGGCCGCATAGCGAGGCAGCACAGTCAGGCCCAGATGCGACAGCGTTGCAGTGCTGTCGAACATGCCGGCCAGCGCGAGCACCGCCAGCGCCAGCGCCGGCGCGGCAAGCGCGAGGGCAACCAGGACCGTGGCCGCTCCAACCTGCGCTCCATGGAACGCACCCGACCACCATCTTGACCATGCAGAGAACACCAAGCGTTTCCCGCGATAAACTATCAAACGAGAATTATATGCATTCGCAATACGCCCCAGTTGCCCCGCCAGACCCCGCCCTCACTGTCGACGACCTGTCGGTGGTGTTCGCGCGTGCGGGCCGACCTCAGCGCGTCCTCGACGGTCTTGGCTTTGCACTCGCCCCAGGTGAGATCGGCTGCCTGCTCGGCGCCTCGGGCTGCGGCAAGTCCACGGCCCTCCGGGTAATCGCCGGTTTCGTTCGCCCGGAGCGCGGTTTCGTACAGATTGGCGGCCGAACCGTAGTGGGGCCAGGCGCATGGGTACCTCCCGAAACACGCGCAGCGGGCGTTGTTTTTCAGGACTACGCGCTCTTTCCTCATCTCGACATTGCCGCCAACGTGGCGTTCGGGCTGCGAGGCTGGTCTGGCTCCGAACGCGAGGCCCGGGTTGACGAGATGCTGCATCTCGTGGGGCTGGAAGGCATGCGACGCCGATTCCCGCACGAACTGTCCGGTGGCCAGCAGCAACGGGTGGCGCTCGCGCGTGCCCTCGCGCCAGCGCCTTCGCTGCTTCTACTCGACGAGCCCTTCTCGAGCCTGGATCCCGAATTGCGCGAGCGGCTCGCCCTGGAGTTGCGAGAACTCCTCAAGGCAGCCGCCATCACCACACTTCTCGTCACGCATGATCAGCACGAGGCGTTCGCCATGGCCGACAGCGTCGGGGTCATGATCGATGGTCGAATTGCGCAATGGGACACCCCATACCGGCTCTATCACCGCCCGGCCTCGCGCGAGGTTGCAGATTTTGTCGGGCATGGTGCGTTTCTCCCAGGGCGGATTCGGCAAGGGCAGAGCGAGCCGCAGATCGAAATCGAATTGGGCACGTTGCCGATCCTCGCGCGCAGCGATCAGGCGATCGCCTCGGCCGTGGCCGCTCCTAGCGGTGCGGTGACAGTGCTTCTGCGTCCTGACGACGTGATCCACGATGACGCGAGCCCAATCCAGGCGCAGGTCATTCGCAAGGCGTTCCGGGGCGCGCAGTTTCTCTACACGCTCAGGCTGCCAAGCGGCGCGACCCTTCTTGCGCTGGTACCAAGCCACCACGACCATCCGGTTGGCGAGACCATCGGGATTCGCTTCGACGCGGACCACATCGTCACCTTCGCATCGCCAGATACCCTCCATGAATGACATGACCCAGCAGACCGACTTGTCGGTTGCGCGGCACAGCCCTCACAGCGCAACATCTCGCGCCCGTCGGTACCGTTCTGAAAGGCTGGGTAACCCGCTTGCGGTCATCGCCCTCGCCCTGCTCAGCGTCCCGTTCGCAGCGTTCTCTGCTGCCATCGGTTCGGTCCAACATGATACGAACACCGGTATCGACTGGGTCGCCCTAGACGGCTTCTCAATCGCGCGCACCGAGACCACCATCGGCCAGTTCCGCACATTTGTTTCCGCTACCGGGCTCACCACCCGGGCTGAACGTGATGGCGGCGGCTCGGTGTTTGAATCTGGCTGGACCCGTAAGCCCGGATGGACATGGGCGACACCCTACGGACCGCAATATCGTCCGGCCAACGACGAACCGGCCGCTCACGTCACCTACGACGAAGCCCAGGCCTTCTGCCGCTGGGCCGGCGGTCAGCTTCCGAACGACGCGCAATGGACTGCGGCGGCGTATCGCGAACAGCGCGCAGCCCCGCCTGCGCCATTCACGCGCGGGCGCAGCTACCCCTATCCAACGGGCAGCACCCCGGCGGGCGCGCAGTGCCTGGATGACTGCGGGTCGGACTCGGCCCGCCGCTCGGTGCGGCACGGTGCAGCTTTGTCGCGCGGACTTGGCCACGCAGCGGTTGACCAAACGCCTGCTGGCGTGAACGGCCTGCACGACATGGGCGCCAATCTTTGGGAGTGGGTGGACGATCCCCCGGGGTTCGCTGGCAATGCCGAGCGTCTCACCCGAGGCGGTTCCTGGTGGTATGGCAGCGGTCCCATGCGGGAAGAGCACCGTCAGAGCAAGCCCGGCGACACCGCGGTGGTGTACATCGGGTTCCGATGCGCGAGGCCTGCGCGCTGAACAGCCCGCGCTTCAGGCAGGCGCTGACCCGGTCTGCAGGAGTGGATGAACCGGCTGCACCGCAGCGATAAAGGCCCACGCCCCACCGAGTGACACCAGGGCAAGCACGGTAAAGCCCAACTGGTAGTCACCCATCAGATCAACGAATACGCCCGCCACCAGCGGGCCTGCGACCTGACCGATCGCCACCACCACCGCCGATACGCCCAGGATCATTCCGATCGAACGGCGCCCGAAGTAGTCCGCGCGCATCGCCTGCATGAAGGGGCCGCGTACGCCCCACGCAGCACCGTGCAGCACGGCAAATGCCACCAGCATCGTGAAGCCGCTGGCGTAGGTAAGCATGAGCAGCCCGAGGAAGTGACCCACCATCGCAAGCGCCGCCACCCGCCGCTTCACGAACCGGTCGCCAATCCAGATCCCGAACAGCACGCCACCTATCTGTGCAATGGTCATCATCATGATCACAAGCGAGGCGAGGTTGACCGAATAACCGAGCCCTTCTTTCATGTGCGTGATTGCATGGACATTGACTGCACCCACCACCAGCAGCGCTGCACCATGTCCGATCGCGAGGAGCCAAAAGGCTCGCGTACGCATCGCCTCTTGAAGCGTGAACCCGCGCTTTGCCTTCTCGGCCGCACTAAGCGCGGGTTCATCCGTCCCGTTACCGGGAGGTGCTGGCGTGGCGGCCGTCCCCGCAGCAGAGGCCCCCGCTGCGACGGCCCCCGCTGCGGCTGTTCCCACTGCGGCCGTCCCCACAGCCGACGCGCCCGCGGCCGACGGGGTCTGTAAAGCCCCTGTCGATGGCGGAAGACCATCAACATACTCACCCATCTGCTGCGGTCGCCCGCGAAACACCCAACTGATTGGCAGTCCGACCACCAGCACGAGTACACCGGAGATGATCGCCGTGACCTGCCAGCCAAACGCCTGCATCGCGCCCGCCACCAGCGGCACCAGAGCGCCGCCGAACCCCACCCCCAGACCCACCGCCGAGAGCGCCCGTGCCCGGTGGCGCTCGAACCAGTGAATGATGGCCACATTGACCGGAAAATACCCGCAGAGCGTCATGCCTACGGCGCATACGGCGATCGCCGAATAGAACGCCGCTAGGCTATCCACCAGGCCAAGCGCGACCAGCCCCAGCCCAAAGAGCACCACACCCGCCCGAATCACCGGCCCTTCGCCAAAGCGGTCGACCAGCCAACCGACCAGCGGCCCGATGATGGCGGTTTCAAGCGACATGAGCGCCGCCCCGCCCGAGAGTTCGGTTTTGCTCCAGTCGCGCTCATCGGAAAGCACCGCCACGTAGGCACCGTACGACTGCTGCATCAGCCCGCCCTGCAGCCCCTGGAGCGCAGCGCCCGCACCCACCATCTTCCAGCCGTGAAAGAGTTTCATTCAGGTCACGCAGGACCAAGACGATCCAGCGCCTGACGGATCCGCACAATACCGGTTCGGATCTGATCGGGCGTGGGCGTGGAAAATGACAGGCGCAGGGTCGCGGGGTCGGTCTGGTCGGCGTAATAGATGTCGCCCGCCACGAAGGTGACCTTCTCGTCGATGGCGTGTTTAAGCAGATCACGGGCGCTCGCCCCGTTCCGGATCCGACCCCACATGAACATACCCCCCTCCGGCACATTCACCGCCACCCGCGGCGAAAGATACGCCGCAATCGCTTCCCGCATGGCCTGCGACCGCTCGCGATAGGCGCTAAGGATCACTGGCAGGTGCGCCCGTAGCCGTCCCGCTTCAAGGTATCGGGCCACTGTCATCTGGGTGAAACCGGGATTGGACAGGTCATCAAGCTGCTTGGCGATCAGGCAGGCACGACGAATCGCCGGCGCCGCAATCAGCCATCCCGTTCGAAGCCCGGGCGCAATCACCTTAGAAAAACTGCCCAGATGCACCACCCAGTCGCGGGCCCCGGGAATCTGATCAACCAGACCCAGTAGATGAGGCTGCGGGTCACCGTGAAAGCGCAGTCGCCCGTAGGGATCATCTTCCACCACCACCACACCAAATTTCACGGCGAGTTCAAGCAGCCGAAGACGCCGTGCAAGCGGCATCGTGGCACCACTCGGGTTCGCGAACGTCGGTACGACATAGAGCAGTTTGGGGCGCGGGCCCTGACTTTTCGCCGCCTCGCGGAGCACAGCCTCGAGCTCGTCCACATCGAGTCCATCGTGATCAACGCCCACGGTGCGCGTTGTCACCTCGGCGATCTTCAACAGGCGAAGCGGCCCGGTGTAGGTGGGGCGCTCGACCAGCGCCATGTCTCCGGGACGAAGCAGGGTGCGCACCAGCAGGTCAAAGCCCTGTTGGGAGCCCGACGTGACCAGGATGTCGTCAACGCTGCACCGGGTGCCGGCTTCATCCATCCAGCCAGCGATCCCCTCCCGAAGCGCGGGCAGACCGTCGGTCGGTCCATACTGAAGGCACGCCACCGGGGCGGACGCGAGCGCGTTATCGGCTGCTGCCCGAAGTCCATCCCGATCAAACAGCTCGGTCCCGGGATAGCCACCGGCAAGCGACACCATGCCTGGTACGCTCATCAGCTTGGCCAGTTCGCGAATGAGGGATTCACCAATTGTGCGGTAGGCGGGCAGAAGATACGACTCAGGTGTATTCATGGCTCAGCGGCGACCCTCCCGCTCGCGATGCAGCAGATACAGTCCGGCGCCGATGAGAAGCGCGATGCCGGTCCAACCCGTGAGATTGGGCAGATCGCCCCACACCACCCAGCCCAGGACCAGCGCAATCGGAAGTCCACTGTACCGAAACGGTGCCACCACCGACAACTCCCCGATCCGCGTGCTTCGGATCACGAAAAAATAGCCGCCGGTCAGAAATAGCGCCGTCGCCGCCAGCAGTAACGTTGAGCGCAGATCAAGCGGTTGCCAGGTCGTCCCCAGGCAGAAGAGGCCCGAAACCACCATGATGGTGAGCGATGTTGCAAGTGTGATCACAAGCGACGGTACGCCTTGCGCAATACGGCGAGTCACCAGATCGCGTACCGAATGCATGAGCGTGGCAAAAAGGCACAGCAACGCATAAAAATCGATCCCGTCTGCGGAGGGCTGCACGAGCAGCAGCACGCCGCCAAACCCGACCAGAATCGCCACCCAGCGGAGCTTGTCCACCCGCTCGCGCAGCACCAGCACTGCAAGCGTGGTCACCATCAGAGGTGAGGCCATGTTGATGGCGATCGCGTCTCCCAGAGGCATATGCATGAGCGAGAGCAGATAGGCAAAAGTGGCCAGACAATCAAGCAGTCCGCGGGCGATGACCGAGAGCTGGACATGCTCCAGCGGCTTCACCCGAACACCGGCGACCTGCAGTGCGATGACGATCCAGATCGAGGAAAAAACCGCGCGCATGAAGATTGCCTGCCACAAGGGCATCGCCGCCCCCAGCGCTTTCATCAGCGCATCATTGATCACAAAACAGGCCAGCGACACGACCATGAACAGGATGCCCAACCGGTTCGCCGCATGATCGCGTTGCAGGCTGCCCGGAGGCGTTAGGTCGCTTGTCGACATGACTGCGGATCATACCTCCGCGAACCTGGGACAGATTTCGTCAAATCGAAGATTGCCCCGGCCAAACCGTGAACCCGGCGCCACGCGCCACATGCCATGTAACAATCCCGGTATTGCGAGGACGCCGGATGGCTCTGAAATCAACGATCTACAAAGCCCAGCTCGAGGTGTCCGACATCGAGCATGGCCACTACGCCCAGCATCAGCTCACCATCGCCTGTCACCCTAGTGAGAAGGAGGAGCGCATGATGGTGCGGATCGCAGCCTATGCACTGAATGCTCATCAGGTGCAGACGCTTTGCGAAGGCGATGCCGAGCTCGCGTTTGGAGCCGGGCTTTCTGATCCCGACGACCCCGACCTTCGGCTGACCGACTACACCGGCAGGCGACGGCTGTGGATCGAGGTGGGACAGCCCGATGAGCGCGCGCTCACGCGTGCCAGCAGCCGGGCAGACCGCGTGTGCGTCTACCCGTTTTCAGCCGCTGCCGACGTCTGGTGGTCGCTGCTTGAATCGAAGCTGTCGCGACAATCAAAGATCGAGATCTGGCGCCTGCCCACCGATGGCACCCGTGCGCTTGGCAAGTTCGCCGCTCGCTCCATGTCGCTTCAGGCCACGATTCAAGACGGCACGCTGATGATCGGAAACGCCACCGGCCTGGTCACGCTGGAGCCCGAGCGGCTGCTTTAAACCCTGCATTCAGTATGATTCGTGGAGCATGACCCCCATCGGAGAGGCCTCATGAGAGTTCCGGTTCGCTGCCAAATCATCGCGGTGACCTCCTGCAGGATGGTTACGGCCACTGCCCTGCCCGCTGTGATCACCGCCCTCGCCTGTTCGTTGTCAGCTATTGCCTCGGCGCAGGACACCTACCCCGCCAAGCCCATCGTCATCGTGGTGCCGCAGGCCGCGGGCGGCGCAAACGACACCGTGGCCCGCGCATTCGCACAGCGTCTGGGTCCGGCTCTTGGGCAATCGGTGGTCATCGAAAACCGAACGGGTGCAGGCGGTAACGTGGGCACAGCGCACGTTGCCCGTGCCCCCAAAGACGGCTACACGCTTTTGCTCACTGCCCAAAGTGCGCAAACCATCAACCCTGCGCTTTACCGTAACCCCGGCTTTGACGCGGTCGTCGATTTCGCGCCCATCATGACAGTCGCCACCGCGCCTTATTTGCTGGTCGCCAACCCCTCGTTTCCGGCAAAAAACCTCAATGAGCTGATCGACCTCGCACGTCAGCGGCCCGGCAAGATCGACTACGCTTCGGCGGGTAACGGCACGCTCAACCATCTCCTTGGGGTCATGCTCAACAGCACGGCCAGCCTGCACCTGGTGCATATTCCCTACCGCGGAGCAGCCGCGGCGGCAGCCGACGTGGTGAGCGGACAGGTCCCCATCACCTTCGGCAGCTTCCCGGGCGTCATGCCCTTCGTAAAGTCCGGCAAGCTCAGCGTGATGGGCGTGGCGACCGAAAAGCGTACCCCGCTTGCACCTGAGGTACCGACGCTCGCCGAAACCCTGCCTGGCTTCTTTGCCAACTCCTGGTACGGGCTCTTCGCGCCCGCTGGAACGCCCAGGCCGGTCATCGACCGCATTTTCGCGGTTTCCACCCAGGTGTTGTCAGCCTCGGATCTGGGCGAACGCCTGGCCGGCCAGGGTGCCGAGGTCTGGCCTGGCAATCCCGACCAGCTCGCCAAGCTGGTTCGGGAAGAACTGGTGATGTGGGCTCGAATTGTCAAGGAATCGGGTGCAACGGTCGATTAAACCCTGGCGTTCAAGCCGTTTCGCTGACTGGCTGGCGTAAACCTCGCTCTTGCTGGAGATATATTCGAATGAAACGGCTGATCCTTGAGATTTTGCTGGGGTTACTCGCGATCGCGGGTGCCGGTGGCACATGGTGGATGTGGAACAAGGCGTCCATCAACCAGGCTGCGCTCGCCAGCGTGTCCAATGAACTCGAAGCGGGCCGTGCGGCCATTGACAGCATAACCGAGCGCATGCAGGGCCTGCAGCGCAAGGCCAACGAACTCGATGCGGTGCGTGCCGCGCTGGCAAATGGTATCGCCCTGGAAGACATCGAGGCCGCAGCGCGTACGCGCTCCCCTTCAGCCGAACGTGCGCTTGCCCATGGAGCGGTTCGCATGCTCACCAAGGGCAGCACCGACGCCGAGGTACGACAGCTGTTCGAAAAGGCGCTCGAACTGGTGGAGTGGAACACACGGCTGAAATCGCTTTGCGCGGCACAGGCCGGCCTGATCGCAGCAGGCCAGAAAATCGAGATGCTGGCTGATTGCCGGACGCTGGCTGCCGCCGAAGCGGCTGCTGCAGCGGCCAGGGCTGCGGCGGCGCAGGCCGCCGCTCAGGCCGCCGCTCAGGCGCCAACCCCGGCCGCACCGGCGCGGGCCGGAGCGGGGGCATCGAAGGGTGGCGGGGCAACCGGAGCGATCCCGCAACCGCCATCGCCCGCCGCTGCGCCTCCGGGTGGCGCCACCCAGGCAAAGGGCCAGGCCAAGTAGCAGATAGCAACGCGGGCGCCCCGTCCATCAGTCGGGGCAAAAGGCCGTTCGAAGGTGGTGCGCTTGCAGCGCTTCAGCCTGCAGAGAGGCACACAGGCCGTCCTGTGAGCCCTAACGCTCGCCGTGTCCTGAACGCGCCTCGGGCAGCCCGCTAACTTTTGCCGCATCCAGCGAAGCGCTGCCTACCAGTGCCCTCGGGTCATCCTCCGGACCATTCCCCAGGATCAGCGGATGCGTGTCAGCCGCCCGCTCACGCAGTACCTCCCACGCGCGATCACTCGCCACCCGGAACACGAGCGCAAGGAGCAGCAACAGAAAGAGACTCACCCATTCCTCTGCGCCCACCTGCCACAGTGCAATACCCAGCCCTGCGAACGCTAGAGCAAGCGTCGTTTCAGTTACGGTGATCGCTGTGGCGCCAAGGCCCCAGGCGCGCAGCAGATGATGGAGATGATCAGCGCCCGGTTGCGTAACGCTCACCCCGCGGGCAGATCGCCGCTGAATCACCGTGAGCCCGTCGAGCAGTGGTAACGTCACCGCCCATACGGTTGTGATCGCTGGAACCGATGTTTTCTGCGAAATCATAATCGCATAAGCCCCGAGCAGGAACCCGACCGACAGGCTTCCTGCATCGCCCAGAAACACGCGCGCTGCCGGCCGCCCCGGAAAGCGCAAGTTGTAGCCCAGAAACCCAGTCATGGCTGCGCAGGGAACGAGCGCCATCTGCATGAGTGCGGCATCCCCCGCCAGGCCCGCCGCGACTGCGAGTGCGGCAAAACCTGCGAACGAAATGCCGCCCGAGAGTCCGTCGACACCATCGATCATATTGAGGGCGTTCAGCACGCTTGCCACACCAAAGATAGCAATGAGCCAACCGAGCCAGAGCGGGTGCACCTTGATCCCGGGCAAAAGCGTTCCCAGGTGGCCTAGCGTGACGCCAGCGCCTGCCAGACAGACGGCAACAACGACCAGTTCGACCGCAAGCTTCTGCAGCGCGGGCAGTTCACGGTGATCATCGACCGCCCCAAGCGTGAGCATCGCAACAAACCCCGCAATGAGCCAGGGGTCCGGACGAAGCGCGGGCACCAGCAACCAGATCGCAATCAGACCGAAGCCGATGCCCAAACCTCCCACCAAAGGCGTTGGCTGGGCGTGATGCTTTCGGCCACCCGGGCGGTCGAGCAGACCCAGCCCTGGCGCGCGATCAATGAGCCACCCGATCGCGAGCACCGTCCCGAGCAGCGTCGCGAGCAGGCTGGGCAGTAGCAGGCCATCGAAGAGCGTCAGGTGTTCAGTCATCGTCTACGCTCTAGAAACTGGCCATGACGCCCGCGGACAAAATACCGTAGCGTTCATTAAACCGCCGCGCCGTCAGGGAGTTATAAAGAAGCGGCATTTCCGAGAGCATCTGATTGCTCATCGCCTGGCCACGCACGAACACACGCATGCCTGGCGCGAGCCGGTATGCGACCTCACCCAACAGCGTATGATTGATGCGATAGACCGTATTGTCGGTCGCCCTGGCATTAATGAATGCATCCACTCCGTCCCGATGCATCGAAAAATACTGGTAGCCGCCGCGGATTGCCCAGTTTCCAAGCGGCACTCGCACCCCTGCGCCACCGTGCATGAACCGCGTCTGATAATTGATGGTCGCAAGCGCATCGCTAATCCCTAAGGTCGGCGCAAGAGACTGAACCAGATCACTGTCAAAGCGACCTCCTCTCCACGTAGTCGAAAAAGGTCCGACCGAGGCGGTGATGGAATCGACTGACACCCTGCCCACTCCGGCGCCGGCATATATCGACCATACCGAACCGCCATTCCACCAAGTGCTCACCAGGTCAGTCTGGAGCTGGCGATCGCTCGCGCCATTCACCGCGAGTGAATCCAGCAGATCGAAGCTTCGGTATCGCTCGAGCGTACCGCGGGGAACAGAAATTGTTCCGGATTCATTACCCCACGCGTTCAAGCGGAGCGAAATATCAGGGCCAGACCAGCGACTCAATGACTCACGCAGACGCCACTGCCCGCCCAGCTGCCAGCCATTGAAGAACGGCCCCAATCCGCCATAAAAAATCTGCCGCCGAAAGAACCCACCGTCGATCCAGAGTCGGGAGTTGACACCGTACCCTGCCCGAAGCCGAAACCCACGCAGCACGCCCGCTGCGTCATCCGTCAGACCTTCCGGTCGCAGACGCAGCAGGTCAAGCTGCTTGCTCATGCCGTCACTCGACAGCTCAAAAAACCCAGTCCCAGACTGTGTATGCGGACCCGCCTCCAGCAATGGATCAAGCGGCGCGGCGAGTGCCTGAGATGTCGCATTCAGCAGGAACGCTGCACCCAGAAAAAAGGCACTTAGCGTAAAAACGAATCGCTCGGGCAAGGCGACCGTCACCCACCGCGAAATTGATGCCATCGCCATGTCGTGAGGTGCGTGAATCGAAAATATCCGCCATCGGACCCACCGTCACGCGCTGTACGCGTGGTGGCAGAGTCCGGGTGGCGAATCCGGTCAGATAACGGAGTAGTTGTAAATCGTGGGCACACTCAGCGCGCCGCGGCTATCTTCGACAATGTACGAGATTGAAATCGAAGTGCCTGTCGTCGCAGTGCCCGAGTTAAAGACAAGGTCCTCAAGGTCCTGAACCGCGGACGTACCCGATCCAAGCGGCACGAACGCCTGCTCACCCGCCAGCAAGATCTTGCCGTTGAACGTGAACGACCCGGTTGCGGGATTGGTCACCCAGATACCCTTCACGGTATCGCCCGCATCCCCGCCCGACTGGCTACCGTCGAGCAGGAACTTACCGAAGTTGAAGGTCGGACCCGTCGGGTCGATCGTGGTCGAGGGGGCCCCACTGGGGGCCACCAGACTGGGCGAGGAGTTCGGCACTGCCGCGAGCGCCGCTTTGAACGCAAGCGAGTGGATCACCGTATCGTCGGCGCTGAGCAGGCCCATTGCATCGGGAAGATCAACCCGCAGGGATAGTTCCCCGTTGTCACTGAGCACCGCACGGCTCGCGAGGTGAACCATGGTGTCGAGGTCGACCATGTCGTTACGAAGATCATTCACCAACTCGGTCAGCGAGTTACCGGTTCCCAACGCCTCGCTCACCTTGAACGTGCTGTCCATGAGCGCGAGCAGGTTGCCGAGCGAGCGGCCAGAGATCTTGCCGTCGACTGTCACCGCGCTCTGGACCAGGTTGACCAACGCCGCCACCGTGGTGGAGCCACCGGTCAGCGCAGCCAGTTCGGTTGAACCACCTTGCAGCATGTCACCGAGGACGACCAGCGCCTGGGCAATATCCAGAAGCTGGCTGAGTGTCTGGCCGCCAAGGGACGAAGACGATGCGGGCAGCGTGATCGCCGAGTTGGCCTTGGTGAGCATGGCGTTAAGCGACATCGGACCGTAGAGGTTCTCCGCGATGTCTGACGCGAGTGAGAGCACCTGGGGAACTTTGTAGCCACCGAACGCTTGCTCGACCTTCGAGCTGATATCCGAGAGCTTCATCGACCCCAGGCCGCTGGCCACGATCATGTCAAGCAACTGCGGGATCGTCTTGTCGGCAAGCGAGAGCGAATAAGGTGTGGCGCTGGTTCCGAGCACAGCGCGCGTGAGCGTCTCGATATTCTCAAGAAGCTGAAGCTCAGACAAGGTGGTTGCCAGCCGTCCCTTGAGCGTCCCGAGGGTGCCTTCCAGGCTGGACGGGAGATCAATGGCATCCCGCATCACCTTGAGCAACGAGCCCGCGGTAGACAAGGTCGGAGGAAGATCGAGAATCTTAAATCCAAGCCCGACCGCCTCGCGTAGCGTCGCACCGCCGAGGTTATCGGGCAGCACGAGTTTCGCCCCCAGGCGCAGCGCCTCGGAGAACTTCATCGCGCTGAGGCTGGTCGGTACCGTGACGGTGTCTTTCAGGATCTCGACGATCCTTCCCAGCGGCGTGTCGGCCACGTCTGGCGAGAGCGTGGTGACGTCGCGTGCGAGGGCCACCAGGTCAGAAAGCTTCTTGTCGCCCAGCGCCGCAGCGGCGACCACGCCCGCAAACCCGACCGCCCCACCTTGCCCCAGTGAGGCGAGCGATACCTTATCGGCCTCCGCTTTGGAGAACAGGCTGTCGAGCTTGATGGAGAGCGAACTGGGGCTGATGGACGTAACAGTATTCGAGACCTTGAAGAAGTCCGAATCGAGATTACCCAGCTTGAGCGAACCCAGCGACATGCTGCCAACCGCGAGCGACATGGTCGTGGTCTGGGTAGGCAATTCGAACGAAATTACCCCATTCTGGTTGATCAGGTTGACTGTCACCGGGAAGGTAACCGTCATCGGCAGCGCATTACCAAGCGCGCCCGAGCGCGCCTCGAGTGCAACATTAATTTGCACACTCCCTGACGGGATGAGCCCGGGGTCTTGCAGATCGAGATCGAAGCTGACCGTCGGCGCCGTGCCATTGCCAGGCGTCGTGTCAAAAAGCTTGACCAGGTTGGCGCGGGTGAAACCTACCCCGGCAGCTGCCGCATCGAACCCAAGCGTGTTGCGGCCCGCAGAGCTTGAGATCGCACCCACCACGGTGGCTGGCCTGGCGACCCCGTTGACATCGTAGTCGGTGAGGGTGATTGCATTGCGGCGGAGCTCCAGGGTGTCAGGCGCATTGGTGACGGACACCGCGAAGTCCTGCGAGGTTTCTACCGAGCCAGCAATTCCAACGTTGGGGTTATCTGCGTTGACGCGTACCGCGTATGCCTTCTTCTTCTCGAAGTCAGGCGTGGTCACCCCTCCCAACATGACCAGCTTGGTGCCGCTCGTATCGCTGGTCAGCTTGAACAGGCTTGCATCCGTACCGGTCAGCGTGTAGTTGACCGTGCTGCTGCCGCCAACCGATACGCTGGCAACAACCAGGTCCTGAGCGATCAACGTGCCCTCAGCGACGGATGCACCCGAGGGTGTAAGCGTGAGTGAAGTGGGAATCGCGTCAGGTGCGGCCACGGCAAGGGAGAAGTCGACGCGGCGGAAGCTGACACCATTGGAGTCGTGTTGACGCAGAATCAGGTCGTCCCGAACCGGCGTCGTCGCGCTCAGCGAGTCGACCGGATC